>JAXELM010000246.1:0-18810 GCA_034100525.1 Agathobacter sp. | reverse complement strand
ATCCGTAAAAGTAACAAAGAGTACAATAACAATAAAGAAGGGGAAAACAGCCAGGATATCAGCAACAACCGTAAAGGAGAAAAAGAGCTTCAAGACATATCGAAAGCTAAGCTACGAGACAAGCAACAAGAAGATAGCAATAGTCTCATCAAAGGGAGTAATAAAGGGGATAAAAAAAGGAACATGTTGTGTGTATGTATATGCACAGAACGGAGTAAGTAGAAAGGTGAAAGTGGTAGTTAAATAATAGTTATGAAAATGTTTAAAAAGAATATAGCAATATTTATGTGTATGGTAATTTTGTTTCAATTTATTCCACATACAGTGGTTGAGGCAGATGAGAATATTGGAGATATTAATTTACAAACGGCAAATGTTAAAACAGAGATTCTGGCATCAGATGCAAATGCTCAAAAATCAACGATATCAATTAGTCTTGATGGAGATGCAAAAAACTGTATAAATAGTCTCAAATATAGTTTGAAGGATGAAGAAGAAAAAGATGTGTTTTTTTCACAATATAATGCTAGTTTTAGTATAGATTGTAATAAAGTCGAAAATGTGTTGGAAATTGAATTGGTTAAAACGGATGAAGATATTGTTACATCTATAGGTACAAGTGAAGGAATAAGTATAGAAAATAACACAATAAGGATTTCTAAAGAGAAATTGCAATCATATATAAATCTACAAATAAATGTATCATATAATAAAACGATTACATTAAATGTTGATAACGAGGGAAAATTCTCTGTCCAGGAAAATAGTATTTCCAGTGATGTTGCCACATATGAATTGCAGGATGATAATAAGACATTTGTAATTACAGGAAAAAAACATTATCCGAAAGTATATGTAGGTGAATCAATAATAAAAACAGAAAAATTATCGGGAAGCACAAAGTATTCAATAAATGAAAAACAAACTGGTACTGTAAAGATTCGAATGATAAAAGACGATGAAGCACCAGAGTTAAAAGATATCTACAAGGAAGGGGATAGTAATAGAAAGGCAGTTTTATCTAAGAATGATGATGTGTGGCCTGAATATACATATTATTCAAATGAAGAAGAGTTTAATTTGAATATTATTAGTGAAGATAATGATTCTCAGATTTATGGTGAATTTTATAATATAGAAGAGAATGATGAAATGGCAAAAAAATTAAAAGATAATACTTTTATTTTTGATAGAGAATCTGGAATTAGTGATTATTCTCAGTTTTATTTTTGGATTACAGACTACTGTAACAATCAAAAAAAATTCAAACTCAACATTTCCATTGACGTCGACCCACCAAAACTAGTCGAAGACTCTATCGAAGACATCGATAGTAATGGTAAAAAAGATACATCAATTATTACTTCTTCATATGGTGGAGACGGAAGATACTGGGAAAAAGGAAGAGATCATTATATTGCATTTGGTCTTGATGAAAATAATTTAGACCCATACATCAGCTATAATATTATTAACGATGATACAAATGAAGTAGTTAAAACTGTAAATAAACAGGATGGTGCAGATGATAACAATGCAAGCTGGATTAAAATGTTAAGTGACGGAAGGTACAGACTTACTGTCAAAAAAGATATCATCAATGATCTTCAAGACGGTACATATGTCATCGAGCCGACTTTAGATGATAAAGCGAAAAATACGGTGACATTTAATAACTTCTACACATTCACAATAGGTGATACAGTCGCAACTGTAACGCCGGAGATAGAGCAGTCTCCTGTATGGACATCAGCAGATGGTGAGAATACGGTGGAAGAGGTGAGTGCAACACTGTTTACAAACAAGAAGATAGATGATATCTCATACATGGTTACAGACAGTGAAGATAAACCGGATGCAGAGGATACAAACTGGGTTAAGGCAAAAAGCACAGAAATTAGCCATGAGAGTGATGGTACAAAAGCGAACGTGACATATTGTATTTCATATGGCGGTGCAACAGAGGGAACACACAAGTATTATTTCTGGATGAAGGTAGGTAATAATAAAATTTTCTCTGCAGCTAACTGTCTGGTCTACAACATAGATAAAACATCACCAGAGCTGTCAAACCTGAGTGCACAGGTGCAGGGAGATGGAAATCTCGATAGAGTATTCAGGTTTATATTTGGTTCATTTATCAAGGATACACAGACACTCACTTTAACACTTGATGCAAATGACCAGCTTAATGCACAGTATGACCAGGAGTATGTTCCAGAAAATGAAGATATAAGCAAGCGAATCAAATATGTCAAGCTGTATTATTTAGCTTCTGATGGAACAGAAGGTACAGATCCAGAAGAAAGCATAGAAGATTTATATAATAGATTAGAGAAAAAGAGACTAAAAGAGAAGACACTTACTTTAAATGATGAAGGACATTATACCTGTCAGATTGAAGTACCTGAGAATAATAAGTTCTATAAGATGTACTTTGTCGCAGAGGACAGGGCAGGGAATAAGAGAATAGAGCCAGTAAAAGCACTGTCAAATACATCATCATTAGTGCTTGTGGACGAAATTGCTCCAGATGTAAAAGTACAAATCAATGAAGATGCGAAGAGTCCGGATTATGTAGGTGGACATAAGGACTGGTACATAGAAGAGACTGAAGTAGATTACAGTCTGGAAGTAAGAGATAATGAATCGGGAATATATTCTGTCAAAACTTCTATAAATGGAGTAGAGATAGATAAGGACAAAACAGGTAAAACGCTGTATAAGACGACTGATTTTGGAACTGCTACAAGAGAGACAACGGAGTCATATACTATTAGTACAAAGCAGGGAGAAGTCGCAGATGACGGAAGCCTGAAAATCGATATTCTTGTAGAAGATAATGCGGGAAATTCAAAGTCGGTTGATAAAAAAGTATATGTTGACAAGGACAGCCCTGTAATCTCGAATATATTGTTTGATTCACGCAGTGATGAAATAACAACAGTACCAAAACAGTATGGATATTTCTTTACAAAGCAGACGGATGTAACGGTATCCGCAACAGACTTTATTGGAGAGACGAAGAATATCGGCTCAGGAGTAAAATCAATTACATATAGTCTCATACCGGCGGATGATAGTGAGATAATCACAGAGACATTAGCTGTAGAAGAAGTAAGTGATAAATTGGGAACATATAGAGCGAAGTTTACAATACCACAAGGCTTTAAGGGTCAGATAAGCATATATGTAACAGACAATGTGGGACATAAATGTAAGACATACAATCCAAAGGGTGTAGTAATCGAAAATGCACAGCAGCATGATGAGAGCTCGGATGTGGATATTATACTTCCAAAAACAAACTACAAGGACAGTGAAGGTAATCCACTGTACAATAAGAAGATAAACGTCAAGGCAGTTGTTGAAGATACAAGGTCAGGTCTTGCAGAGGCAGACCTGTGGATGGGTGAATATTATAATGATGAGCCACTTGTAGATGACAGGTTCAGCGTAAAGTCCAAATACAATGATAAGACTGAAAAATGGACAAGCACAATAACAGGAGCAGAAGGCTGGAAACTGCCGGATGAACCAGAATTAAACCTGGTAAAAAGAGCAACAAAGACTGTAGTAATATCATCAGAGACAAATCATATGACTGCTTCTCTGGGATTAAAGGACAATGCAGGTAATGTGTCAAGAGAAGAGAATGTAGTATTTAGTATAGATAAAACAGCACCGAAGATTGAGGTGGAATATGATAACAACAGTGTTGAGAATGAAAAGTACTACAAAGATAGCAGAACTGCAACAATCACAGTAACAGATGCCAACTTCTCGCAGGAAGATGTAGTTGTAGACATAACAGGACCGGAAGTAAATATTTCCAAGTGGAAGCACACGGCAGCAGATGGATGTGATGGAAAAGTCCATACTGCAGAGTGTTCATACAGCTGTATAGTGTCATTTATTGAGGATGGAGATTATACACTGACTGTAAACGCAACAGATTTAGCGGGCAACAAAGGCTCGTATGGTAAGACCGATGAGTTTACGATAGATAAGACTGCGCCTGTAGTGAAGGTATCTTATAATAACAACTCGAAGTCAAATGGTAATTATTTCAGCAATTCTCGAACTGCAACAATCGAGATAACAGACAGGAACTTTGACAATTCGAGAACAAATGTCGACATCAAAGCCAAAAATGAAAATGGTGAAATCGGTGCTCCTAAGGCATCAGCATTTACACAAAGCGGAGATGTCTGGACTGCAACAGTAACATTTGTTGAAGATGCGAATTACAGTATATCAGTGGAATCAACTGATATGGCAGGAAATGAAGGAAATAAGTACGACACAGAAGAGTTTGTAATTGATACATCAAGGCCTCAGATTACTATCGAAGGTGTTGAGGATAAATCAGCAAACAATGATGTGGTCGAGCCTGTAATCAAGATATCAGATACGAACATTGAAGATGGTTCGCTTGAGATAATGCTCGAGGGTGTTAACAATGGAAACATAGAATTTGAGAGCTCAAAGACACAGACATCGGACACAATAAATGTAAACATAAGTGATTTGCCTCATGAACAGCAAATGGATGATTTGTATACGCTTAGTGTGAAAATAAGTGACAAGGCGGGAAATACAAATACAGAATCAAGAACATTTTCAATCAACAGATTTGGCTCAGTATATGTATTGAGTGATGAGACACAGGCGCTCGTAGACAAGTACTATACCAACAAAGAACAGGATATAGTTGTAACAGAAATCAATGTTGATTTATTAGAGAAGAGTTCAATTGATTACAGCTTAGATGGAATGACGACAGCATTGACAGAAGGACAGGAATACGAAGTAGAAAAAGATGTCAAAGAAGGAAGCTGGAAGACCTATGAATATCATATAGGAAAAGACAAATTCAATACAGAAGGAAAGTATGTAATTTCGCTGTATTCTGAGGACAAAGCGAAAAACAAATCAACTAACAGAACAAAAGGAATAGACATAGGATTCGTAGTTGATAAGACAGCTCCAACGATTGTGGTAACAGGAGTTGATAATGGAAAGCACTATGTA
Organism: Agathobacter sp.; assembly: GCA_034100525.1. Taxonomy (GTDB): domain Bacteria; phylum Bacillota; class Clostridia; order Lachnospirales; family Lachnospiraceae; genus Roseburia. Next base: position 13,776 of record JAXELM010000246.1, on the reverse strand, counting down.
GATTCCGAGAAGAAAATCTATATAGATGTACAGGATAATATACTTGTAGACAGTATGGAAATGTACAATAACAAAGAACTGGTTCTAAGCAAAGAAAGTGATGAAGTGCTTGACAACAACGGAGTAATAACAACAAAGGTAACAAGTAGCGATAATTGGCAGACGATATATGTTGAAGCCCGGGATGCGGCAGGAAATGCTGCAACTGGCAAGAAAATAAGATTTCTGCTTACAACAAATCTATTGGTTCAGCTACGCGCAAATGCAATGGCGATAGGTGGAATAATTATTGGAATCACTTTTGGAACAGCAGGTATAGTTGCTATTGTCAGAAGACCACGTTTCTTTGGTAGAAAGCATGAAAGGATATATAAGTGATGAAGAACTTATATAAATTTTTACTTACACTTGTAATCATAGTGACTATTATGTTTTCTATGACTCCATCTGCTTCGGCTAACGAAGCAGATGCTGCTGTAGATGGAATCGAGGCAGTAAAGGAGAGTGTAGTACAGGTAGTTATTTACTACACAGATGAAAATGGAGATAAATATATTCTTAAAAGGGGCAGTGGATTTTTGATATCTGAATCAACTGTTCTGACGAATTATGAGTTGACATATCTCTCGAAAAAACAAATTGCTTTAGCCCAGAAATATCTGGGAATGGATGGTAAGGATAATAGCAATAATTTTTCTTATCAGATTGGAGTAATTGTATATAATGACGCTATTATGAGTGCACAGCTAAATAATTACAGCAGTAAAGATAGTGGTATCGGAATACTCAATCTGGATGAACCATTGAACAAAAATGTAGCTGTTTTAGGGGAGGCGTCGTCTATCGAGCCAATGGCACCTTTATATGTCATTGGCTATAAAAACGTAAGGGTAATGGATGAAGGACGTAATCAGGAATATATGACACAGAGTGATATAAAAGTGTCAGAGGGAGGTTGCGTTGAAATCTATTCTGATGAATGCTCGAAGATGATTCATACTGCTGAAGTAAAAAGAGGTGCATTAGGTGGACCTACTGTAAATGCGCAGGGTGAAGTTGTAGGTATTAATATTACAGCCAAAACTGAATCTGGAAATAGCGAGAGTATAAGCATTGTATCTATAAAAGAATTATTAGATGCATGTGGAATTACTTATATTCATGCATCAGATGTAGCTCCACAGAATCCGAAACCTATGGAACAGCCAGTGCAAGTGGCAGATAAATCATACTTAGACGAATATATTCTAAATTATAGTGTGTTAAATAAAGAGGACTACACTGAGGATAGTTATCAATTGTTTTACGAAGCTTTGATAAATGCTCGTACTGTGTCTGCTGATACAGAGGCAACTCAGGAGGAAGTCGATGATGCTATCAACAGACTTAATCAGGCAAAGGAGAATATGGTTGCAGTTACACATATTAACTGGCCTGTTGTTATTCTTATAATTGTAATCATAATAATATTTATAATTTCACTTACACTTTTTATTCTGAAATCGATGAATATTATTTTCAAAAAGAAAGAACCTGAAAAGTTTGTTACTGAAAATAATCTTAAAATGGATACTACAAATACAATAAATACTTTAAATACTGTAAATACAATGGTTGAACCTGCTAAAATGCCGGCAAATGATGAGACAACAGTGCTTGGTGTAAATCCTGTGAATGATCAGGGAACTGTAGTACTTGGAGTATCTGGTGGATTATCAAAGCCAGCTGTAATTATACGTACAATGAATGGAGAACGCATCAGCATAAATACGTTTTCATTTGTTATTGGTAAGGATGTAAATACTACAAGTTATTGTATTAAAGATAATCCTTCCATAAGTAGAAATCACGCCAAAATTACTTTTAAAGGGAATAAATATTTTATTTGTGATTTAGGCTCTACAAACTTTACATATGTTAATAATCAAATATTATCTTCGGAAAGTGAAGTCGAATTGCATGATGGTGATGTAATCAGATTATCTAACGAAGAGTTTATATTTAAAAACATGTAGAAGGGAAACGATATATGTTTACTAATATAGCAGTGATTGTTTTTGAGTCACTGCTGCTTTTTCTTATAGTGATAAATGTTTTTCGAATGAAAAAGAAAAATAAAGAGGCAACTGAATTACTATCACGTCAGAAGGATAGAATTCGGGAGGAAGAATTAGATTCTATGCTGCAGAATAAGGCATATATAGGAAATAGTGAAAATGCAAGACTTAGTAATGACCCATATGAGAGTGCATATCATGAAGAAGCAGCAGCGCAGTATATTGATGACAGACCACATATGAGCGTGAATATTGATGTGAGTGGTATTTTGTCGAACAAGAGATACATGGTTCATGTATTTGACAGCATTACAATTGGTCGAGGCGATAACAACAAAGTCATTCTAAATGATGTAAATGTCGCCGTAAATCAATTACAGCTGATAAGACACAACAGCAAGCTTCTGGTAAGAAATTTATCTGAATCAGTTAAAGTAGAACTTGTAAGAGGGGCGGATTCAACCCAGATAGGCGATGTGGCAATATATGTGGAGTCAGGGGACAGGATTGTTATAGGAAAGACTACTTTGACTCTCACATTGATTTAAAAGGAGAAAGTTAATGGCGATTCTTTTATCTATTTATACGGAGAATGCGTTTCGTGAAATAAGATTACCGATTATTAATAATTTAGATTATTCTATAACTCTAAACAAGAATATTTATGGAATAAAAAAGGACATTACATTAAAGCTGCAGGTAATTAATGAAGAGTGGCAGTTTTTAGATTCTTTGGAATATAGTATTTATAAAGAAGCCGAAGAATATGAAAAGAAGACTATCCGTGACAAAGATATTTTAAAAGTATATACAGAGTCTGAAATTATTACTATTGTTGTTAAGCGCATGAACATGGCATTTGCTCCATTTACAAAGTATCAGATAGATAATATGTCTATCATCAATATTGGAAAGAGCGAGTCAAATGATATATGTTATGACTATGCTGGTCTGGTGTCGAGAGAACATGCTGTGTTACAGAGGCGGGGTAGAGACTGGTACATTATAAACAAAAGTAAAAATGGTATTTATATCAATTCAGTTTTGGTTCAGGAAAATGCTAAGCTCCAATTTGGAGATTATATAAGTATTATCGGATTACATCTTGTTTTTCTCGGGGATATTCTTGCAATAGACGAAATACGAAGCAATGTAACAATATCTAAGTCTTTAATTCATCATAAGCCAGAAATAATCGAAAATGAAAATAAGAATGAAGCTGGATATAGAAATCAGGCCGATGGAAGAGTTCTGGTTCAGCGTGCCCCAAGAAATGTGGAGAAGATAGAGACTGAGCCGATTGAGATTGAGAGTCCTCCGGGGATTGGTAAAACGAAGGACAGGCCTCTTTTTATGATAATAGGTCCTTCTTTTACAATGGCTATTCCGATGATGTTTAGTTGTATGATTATGGCAAGTAGCAGAAGTGGTGCCATGATGTATACGGGACTTATTATGGCTTTATCATCGGCTGTAATTGGTGTGTTTTGGGCATTATATAATCTGCGATATCAGAAGAAGGAAGAAAGAGAACGTGAGCTTCATAGATTTGAGGCATACGGACGATATCTTCAACAGAAATCTGATGAAGTGAAATTAAAATATGAAAATAATGCCACTGCAATGCACATTATGTATGAAAGTGCAGAAGACTGTACGCAGTATTTATCAAATATCAGTAAGCTATGGAATAGAAATTCAAGACATGGAGATTTTCTTTCACCTCGTCTTGGAATTGGTAATATAGAATTTCAGGTTCCTATTAAATGTGATAAGAAGAAATTCACATTGGATGAGGACAGTCTCCTTGAAAAGCCACGTCTTATTCAGGAGAATTTTAAAATGCTTTATGATGTGCCGGTTTGCTGGAATCTTTTGGACAAACATCTTATTGGTATTGTAGGTGGACAATATAATGCAGGTGGTATTGAAATTGTAAAATGTCTCGCAACACAGATTGCTGCGAATAACTGCTATACGGATGTGAAGATGATATTCATATATGATGGCAGTGTTGCAGAAAATATGAATCGTTTTGATTTTGCAAAATGGCTTCCTCATGTATGGTCAGAAGATAAGAAGATGCGCTACGTTGCAGCTGATAAAAATGAAGCGAGTGACATTTTCTATTCTCTGGCGAAGACATTTCGATTCAGGGATGAGAATTCTAATAAGGGCAACACCTTGTATAAGCCATACTTTGTCATGTTCCTGATGAATCCTGAGCTTATGGAGGGTGAGCTTGTAGCAAAATATGTGCTTGATATGCACAATGATTATGGAATTACAACATTTATTCTGGCTGATGAAGTGCAGAATCTTCCAAATGAGTGTGAATATATTATTCAGAATGATGACAGCTTTAAAGGAATTTATAATCTTGTATCGAATGAGAAGAATAATTATCTTGAGGTTAAATTTGATAGTATTAGCGATGAGAAGGTAGAAGAGTTTGCAAGAAATCTTTCCAATTATTATGTTAAGGAGATTGAAACTGGTGGAGATATCCCTAATGCTATTACTTTTATGGAAATGTATGATGCGACGAGATTAAGTGACCTTAATGTTTTAGACAGATGGAGAAAGAATCGTACATATGAGAATATCAAAGGTATGATTGGTCAGAAGGCAGGAGGTGCTCCATGCTTTCTTGATCTTCATGAAAAATACCATGGACCTCACGGTCTTGTTGCGGGAACAACTGGTTCAGGAAAATCAGAGACATTGCAGACATACATGTTGTCTTTAGCACTCAATTATAGTCCGGATGACATAGGATTTTTTGTAATTGATTACAAGGGTGGAGGTATGGCTAATCTTTTTACAGGATTGCCACATCTGATTGGTCAGATCTCCAACCTGTCGGGAAATCAGGTTCATCGTGCCATGGTATCTATTAAGAGTGAGAACAGAAGAAGACAAAGAATCTTTAATGAGTATGATGTAAACAATATTAATCTGTATACGAAGCTGTATAAGAACAAAGAGGCATCAATACCGATACCGCATTTGTTTATTATTATCGATGAGTTTGCTGAGTTAAAACGTGAGGAACCGGATTTCATGAGAGAACTGATTTCTGTTGCACAGGTTGGTCGTTCGCTGGGAGTTCATCTTATCCTTGCCACACAAAAGCCAAGTGGTACAGTTGATGATAATATCTGGAGTAACTCAAAGTTTCGTCTTTGTCTTAGAGTTCAGGATAGACAGGATAGTATGGATATGCTGCATAAACCAGATGCTGCCTATATCACGCAGGCCGGACGATGCTATTTACAGGTCGGAAATGATGAAGTGTTTGAGCTTTTCCAATCTGGATTTAGTGGTGCGGCATACGAGGAAGATGAAGACGAAGCAAAAGTAGATATAGCAAAGATATATACTTTGAACGGTAAAGTCGATATGGCTGGAAGCTATGCAAAGATCTCGAGAAAAGAAAGGCTTCTCATTGAATGGCTGAGTGTTTTGGAAGATAATTTACTGCGTTCACTGGATAGTCTTAATTTTGAACTGTTAAGTTGTACCAGCAAGAGTAAGTTACAGCTCGTCATTGAGAAGATGTATGAGAATTTCGAGGTGGACAATGTGGATTACGCCAGAAGTGACTATAACACTGCTCGTATTGAAGATTTTGTTAAGCTTTATATTCAGGCTGACAGTATGGAGGGAGAGAATGTTCTCGAGGTAATGAGACTTGCAGCTATAGGTAAGGTTAAGCTGCCACAGGCAAAGGAAAAGACACAGCTTGACGCAGTTAAGGAATACCTTGCAGAAATAGCTAGGGACAACGGATATACCCATGAACTTCAGTTGTGGATGCCTGTTCTTCCAGAGAAAATATACCTGAGTGATTTTCAGGAGAATAAAAATGCAATGTTTTGTGATGGTGTGTGGCCAGAGCATAATGAAGGCTGGAATCTTGATATTGTTGTTGGAAAGTTTGATGATCCTAAGAACCAGGCTCAGATGCCTATGCATATTAATTTCTCGGAAGGTGGAAGTCTGGGTATATATGGAATTGTTGTAAGTGGTAAGAGTACTGCTGTCCAGACTATTGTGTATGCACTTTTGTCTAAGTATAATCCGGATTATATCTGGTTTTATGGAATTGATTTTAGTAGTAAGTCCATGTCATGTTTTGAAAAAGCTCCACATTGTGGTGGCGTAATGTATGAGGGCGAATACGAGAAGATTTCTAAATTCTTTGTAATGCTTGATGGAATCCTCAAGCAGAGAAAGAAAATCTTAAGAGGTGGTAACTATAGTCAGTATGTTCAGGTAAATGGTGTTACTATGCCGGCGATTATAGTTGCGATTGACAATTTTGGTGCTTTTAATCAGAAGACTGAAGAAAAGTATATGGATTTTCTGATTACTCTTTCGAAGGAAGGGGTAAGTCATGGGATTTTTCTCCTGGTATCAGGTGGAGGAATCTCTATGGCAGACGTTCCTTCGAGAGTTGCTGAGAATGTTCTGCAGAATATTACAATGGAGATGCAGGATAAGTTCGCATATTCAGATATCTTCCACTCAGTGAGGACGCAAGTTATTCCAGAGTCCGGAGTAAAGGGAAGAGGTCTTGCTTTGTCGGGGTCAGAAATTCTTGAGTATCAGATGGCACTTGCACTTGAAGCGTCTGATGATTATCAAAGAATAGAAAGAATTACGGATATATGTATCGAAATGGCAAAAGCCTGGGCTGGAAAAACTGCCAGACAAATTCCAGAAATACCGGCCAAACCTGTGTGGTCCGAATTCCATGAGCTTGATGATTATACAACAATGCTTAGTGAACCGGATTGTCTTACTGTTGGATATAAGTGTTCGGATGCATTGCTATATGGCATTAATCTGAGAGATACATACTGTTACCTTATCTCAGGTAGTCCAAGGTCTGGAAAGAAGAACTTTCTTAAGGTAGTTCTTCAGGCGGCAATCGACAAAGACGCTAGCATCAGTATTATTGATAGTCCTGATAAGATATTAAAGTCATATGCTGACGAGAATATTACTTATATTTCTACTGACGAAGAAATATTCAATTATTTAAATGAGCTGGCACCTGAATTTATTCGAAGAAATAAAATTAAAAATGAACTTGTAAATCAGGATGCAGATGATAGTGAAATATTTGATGTCCTTGCAAAAGAGAAGCCTATGTTTATCTTTATATCTGATTTTGCATGGTTCATTGAGTGCATTTACGATTCTGAATATGAGATGACAGGCTTTTTAGAGAATATTATTGAAAAGGGACGTTTACATAATATTTATTTTATTGCACAGATGAAGGCTGAACGCAAAAATGATGTGGAATATAAAAGTATCTACGAATTATTTACAGGATATAAAACTGGAATGTATTTTGGTGGTAATGTTGGTGATTGTAAGATTTTTGATTTTGATTCAGTTCCATATAAGGAGCAGTCAGAAATATTAAAACCAGGAATAGGCTATGCAGCCGGGGTTATGCCGACTGATATTATGAAGGTTGTTGTACCAATTGCCAGGAGGTAGTTTAGATGATATCTGTTTTGATGTCTAATAATAATTTGGAAGAATACAAATTGATAACTGATATATCTAATAAAGTATCATTTGGATTTAAAGAAGAACTAAAGATAACAGAATGGAATGTTTCTGAAAAGTTTGAAGATATAATTGAGAATATGGATACACTTGATGCTGCTATTATAGATGTCACAGCACCGGAAGGAATTGATGCAGCAAAGTTATTAAGAAGAAAGTTTGCTTCGATTGAACTTGTGATAGTTTCTGATGCAACGATATCTCCTATTGTATATCTAAATCCAGAGGTGCGAGCAACATCACTTCTGTTAAAGCCATTTGATGAGGCTCTTATGTGTGAAACACTGAGGAACTTTTTTTCACTGTTTGATAATGGCTTAAAGTCGGAGGAATGTTATATTATTCACACCAAAAATGAGATGGTCAGATTACCATATTGTAATATTATTTATTTTGAGGCACGTGATAAAAAAGTGTTTGTGAGACTTAATAGTATTGAATATACAACATATGACACGATAGAGTATCTATCCGAAATTCTACCAGAAATATTTATCAGATGTCACAGAAGCTTTATTGCGAATCGAAAGTTCATCGATGTGGTCAATTATTCGAAGAATATAGTTTTGTTGTTTGATAACATGAGTGTTCCACTATCCAGGTCATATAAATCTTCTGTGAAAGAGGCAATGAAGAATGGAAAATAATTTACAAAAAGTATATGTACTCACTGATGAAGAATATAATATTTTGCTTGCTGGAAGTGGTGTAAAAGAGTGTTATATGCTTCAATCAGGTGAATTTGAAATGTATAATGACAAAATCTGTAATGCTATGATGCACCTTTACAGCACAGGAATCATTGATAGCGATGGTGTTAGTTTCTCTATTCAAGGCGAGCTTAAAGGCTTGATTGATGCAATTAAAAATGCAAAATATGCGATGCTTATAAGGGTGAAAGATGAAAATGAAAGAGCTATATGTTGTTATCATACAAACGATGGCTTTATTGTGAATGAACTAAGTAGTCGGGAAGACCGGTCTTATCTGGTTTACAGATGTGACTGGGAGAATTTATTTGATGTGATTTTATCATCAGCATTGTATGATAAATTTTCAATTGGAGTACTTGATGAAGACAAATTATATGAAAATGTATGTGATTTGCAGAAGAATATATCTGTAGAGTCTTTTCACAGATATGTAAATTTACAGATGGCGATTGATTATGTTGAACTTTCAAGTGGAAAGATAAAGAAAAGAATGCTTATCTTAAACGAAGAAAATGAGAAAAAGTTGGTTAATTTATCAGAAGAGACGAGCGAGGCAAAGAGGGCTTTATTTACTGAGGAGCTGCTCGAGGAGGTATTAAATGATAATGGTAGATATTTACTTTCCTGCTGTTGATTTTGTTTATGATGTAAGAGTTGATGAACAAAGCAGGATTAATTCTATTTTAAAAGAAGTCGGTGAGATGATGTGCAAAAAATATAGAAGTGAATTTACAAGTACAAGCGAGTACATGTTGTGTTCAATGGATATCGGTGAGATATTGGATGAGAATAAAACTTTGGCTTCATATCACATAAAAAATGGTGGTCGATTAATGATGGTTTAATCTAAAAATGCAGCAAACTGGTCGTTGGTCGCATAAAACGTGTCGTCTGTCGGAAAAACGTTCACAATTTGCTTTTTATGATATTATATTTTCATAGCAAACAAGGAATTTGAAAGAGGATGAAATATATGTTTGAAATATCTATTCCAGAGATAAAAAAATGCATATTGGAGCTTGAATCCCAAGAAAAAGAAATCGAGTCACTAATCAGACAATTGGATTCTGTCAGGAGTCAGCTAAGTTGTATGACTGCTGATGGGGCAGAGAAGAAATCATTGCAGGTGTTGGTGGATGAGCTTCTTGGGGAGAAGAAGATATATTCAGCACTTATTTCTACACTTCGTCAGATAACTGAAATTTATCAAAATAGTGATAAGAAAATTTTATATGATTTTTCTCCGCAGAGAAAAGAGTTTGGCATGAGTGATTTTTCAGATTTGGATAGAATGCTAAAAAATTTGAATATCAGTTTTAATTAAAATGGAGGATGGGTAGTTATGGCAGACAAAATTAAAGCCAATACGGTTACATTGGACAAAGACACTCAGAATGTAATTAAGCGACTAGAGAAAGTAAAGAAAAAGATAGAGTCCATGCAGGACGAAGTCAAGGCTCTCAATTCTATGTGGGAAGGTGCAGCTAACAAAAAGTTTAACGAAGTTTTCCTTAAAGATATCCAGACTGTTTTGACATTATGCGGATTGTTTGATGATATTGTTGAGTATGAAGAGTTGGCTAAAAGTGAGTACGATAAATGTGAAGGTAAGGTGTCTTCACTTATCGAAGATATGAAAATATAAGAAGGGAAACAAAATCATGGCAATAACATTGAAGGTAACACCAAAGGAATTAGAGGCTAAAGCTGGTTCTATTACAGCGTCAATTGATGAGATTGAAAAAGAGTTAGGTGCAATTGAGACAATAATTGTTGGTATGAAGAAATACTGGCAGGGAGATGCCAGTGACCAACATCAGAAGAATTATCAGAAATTTAAAAATGATATTCCTACTGTGATTACAAAACTTAGAGAACATCCTAAAGATTTACTTAAAATGGCAGAAATTTACGATGCGGCAGAAGATTACAATAAGGAATTTGTCAAGCAGCTGCCAGTTAATCCAATTGTATAAGGAGAGATAAAATGAGTTTAGTTATTGATTTTAATTACTATAAAACGATAGAACAGGTAAAAGAGTTGCGGAGTATTTCTAAAACTCTTGCTAATCTGGGAGAAAAAGAATTAAGTGAGTGCCTGGGAAAGATTTCCAAAAACTGGAAAGGCGATAATGCAGATGCCTACATAAAAAAGGCTGAGAAGCTTGAGGGATATATTAGTGACTCATCAAAGAACATTTCAGATACGGCAGATGTTCTTGAGGAGATGGCTACTAATTTATACAATGCTGAAAAAGAAAATGAGAAGATTGCTGCTGATTAATAATTACTACGTGTTATGAGATAGGATTGACCGAAAGCCACATATTTACTGTGATTTATTTGGTCATTTTTAGAAACGAGAGGGAAAGTCATGAGATTATCTTTAAGGGCAACTGAAGTCGATGGAGAAAAAGTTTTAAATTTAGTAGCAGAAGATGGCACAGACTATCGAATTTTTTTATCAGGAAGTGGAAGTGTGGAGGCTGTTGAAAATCTTGCCACTGGCGAATGGCCTATACAATCAAATCGATAGTTTCTGTGTCAATTCATAAATCTAAATTTTGTTCCAGATAATTGTATAATATCAGAATCCATAAGTTTATATGGCTGATTTGGCTGTAGAATAATTCCATTAACCGTTGTATGGTTGGTGGAATTATTATCTATAACATAGTAGATATTTTTCTGCAGATAAATCGTTGCATGATGTCTGCTTATCGTAGAATCATCAATGCAGTAATCAACAGACTGTGCATTTTTACCGATGCGCAGTTTTTTATTTATGTATATCTGTTCATTATTATCCAGTCGAACTATATATGCGCCTGTTAGACCACTGTTTTTTGGGGAATGTAAAATTGCGTTTATTTTCTTTGATTTAAAAAGCTGTTTTACATTAATCAATCCCAATATAAGTATGGCAGTCAGGAGTATTGTTTCTATAATATAGAGAACAAAATATTTGGGACGAAGTTTTTTCTTCGCAGTTTTGAGGGTTTCTAAGGCATTAATATAGCTGTCCAGTCTTTGCTGGTCTGATTGAAGCACATCTATTGCAGCAGTAATTGCAGCTCTGTATGTCGCCAAAGAACTATCAGAATATTTATCAGCATTTTCGGTGATATCCTTCTCACATTCCAGCAATAAATCATTAAGCTCCTGCATTGTTTTTTCATCGGGAACGTTAAAGATGTTAGCGTCGCCGCTTTTGTATTGGATATCAAACTGTTTTAGAACTGACATGATTATATCACTGGTCATAAGTGATAAATTACCACTAGCATCGTTGTAAAATATTCCAATTATTTTTCCGTCTTCATTAAAAAGAGGTGAGCCGGCAGCTCCTGTCTGAGCTACGATATCACAACTTATAGAATTATTTTCTACGGAACGTTCAGTAAGCGTGCCACAAAGCGTTGATAACGATTCTGGAGATATGCCGGTAGCTCCAAGAATATTCATGTCAGAATTATATGCCGACATATACACATTCGAGTTCTTGACAGCTTCATTTATGGAAGATAGTACAGGATATGCCGATATTTTCACAGACTGTTCAGGTGAAAGAATCAAATATGGATAGTCAGTTCCTCGTGTTACCTCAGTAGCATGAATAAAAATATCTGGCTCTATCAATATGAAATACTGTTCATTGAGTGTGCGGGAAGAATCGATTGCATTCCAATTGCGGATTTGCGTTAATTCTTCTTCTGTTGACGAGAGGATACTTTTGTCGGTAATAATATATTGTGAATTAGAATTATAACCTATGACTGTTCCTGTGCCTTTATGAATATAGTATGAGTTCCCAGCATCGTCAGTACATATAAGGAGAACCTGAACAACGTTCGCATTATATTTGGATACTTCTTCCGGTGTATTCGATTGTGGTGTCGCATAGACTATGTTGATTGTAAAAATCAAACAAATTAAAGTTATGGGGAATAAAAATAATTTTTTCATAAGATATATAATATCATACAGAGAAAGTCTGGACAAATAATTTCTTTTTGCAAAAAATCTTAAAATCTGAACAAAACCTGAAAATTATTACCTCGTGTGACCGATGTGTGACACAAAAAGTGTAAAACATGCCCTAAGAGAAAACTGGTCATCCGTCGGATTTTTATGTCGTCTGTCGCATAAATGAAAAATAATGCAGATATGTGTTATTATGTATAAAAAGTTTTGATAGAAAGTAGCTATTGTATGAGGAGGATGAAAGCATGAATAACATGATTGCTACAAAGAAGGTAGAATGCCAGAATGCGATTTTGACTAGATGCGTAGAGGATTTAAAAAAATATATATTTCAGATGGATAATATTGCTGATGAAATAAATATTGGAGATGATACAGATAAAATAAAAAAAAGGTTAAAAATAATGTGACTTATGGTAAATATGTTATTCATAATGCTGGTAGCAGTAAAAAATATAATTCTTTATCGGAAGCCATTAATGGATATAATAATGGTAATGGAGAACCAATTAGTGTTATAGGAATAAAGAAAAAGGGAGGCAAATAATGCTAAAAAAATTTAAAGGCTTATTTATTACAACGGCAATACTAATTACACTTGCAGGATGTGGAAAAAGCAACGTAACAAATTGTAATGTGTTATCAGTTGAGAATAATAAATATGGAACAAGTTATATATGTGCAAATAGCATTAGCACATATATGTATGAAAACAACGCCATTTATGATACAACATCCAATAAAAAAATAACAGATGTAGAAGAACTTGTGTGTATGGCGGCAACAGATAATAAAATATACTACTTTTTACCAGATGAAGGGGGATGCTTGTATAGTCTTTCACTTGATACACAGAAGACATCTCTTGTTTCAAAAGAATATTATGTAGCAGGAATGAAGGCACATGCCAATGATGTTTTTGTAGTGATTCGTGCGAAAGATGATGTCAGCGGTAAGGCAGAGGATTACAGTTATGATTTGTTAAAAATAGGAGCTAATGAAAAAGTAGAAAATCTTACAGAGTGGGCAGCCGCACAGGAATCTGTTAAGAGCAATGAGCGTTATGCTACATATGAATACGATGGTTATAGATTGACAGCAGATTTGTCATTAGCTTCAGATAAAATACAGTTAGCATATATTGAGTCGGATGATTTTGAATATTCATGTCTTCCATATAATGTATATGCTAAAATTGGTGATGAAATCGTCTGTGAAGATAAATATCCAGAAGAACTTGCAAAGACCGACGATGGCGAAGGAGGAATATCCCCATTCATGACAGAAGTATATGATGGATGTTTTTATTCATTAGTACAATATAGCAAGGGAACATGGGCATATCAGGAAAATCCTTCAATTGATTTTAAAGTAAGGGATACATATTACAAATATGATCCACAAAAAGACGAATATAGTCTACTTTATAAAGC
>JAXELM010000037.1:0-17581 GCA_034100525.1 Agathobacter sp. | reverse complement strand
GAAGATTTTACTTCTATTGGACTAATTCTATAATTAGTTTTACTATCATTCGAAATAAGAAAATCTATCTCTATATCATTACGATGTTTTTCTTCATTGTATTTGGTATAGAAATACAATTTCTTGCCCATAGACGTTATCATTTGTGCAATTACATTTTCGTATAACATGCCTTCATTTAGAGACAATTTTTCATCCATAATTTGCTTATACAACTGCTGATTGGCTATTTCATTCTCATTAAATGCAAGGCTTACTAATAAACCTGTATCTCCCATATAGCATTTCACAAATGATTCATTCTTATTTAGGGCAAGACCTACATTAGGATCATTACACTTATAGCAAAGATTACATATCATAGAATCATCTAACCAAAAAAGTGGATCCTCATATTTATCAAATACAGCACCTTTTTCTATTTCACTTAATACAATCCTTTTCTCATGTGTTGACAAGTACGCTGGTATATTTTCAAATATTGCTGACACTCTGGAATTATATCTTTTAGCTGCTTTTTTTATATCATCTCTATAGAGTTCGAGAATGTCTCTCTTCTCTATGTCAGCAGCCTCAAAATCTCTTCCGTTTGTAGCAAATGCAACAACTGCCAGAGGCATACCACCTACTAATAAATATTCTTTAAACAAATGCATTGCCTTTGCATGAAACTTTTGGTCTAACGCTATCTTTTTTTCATAGCAATCCCTAATATATTCCATCAGCAGTTCTTCGCCCATATATTCCATAAATTCCTCGAAATCTACAGGATACATTTTCATTTTCCGTTCTTCGGATGGCAAAGTGATTCCTTCAACATTTTCACGAATAGAAATCAGTGAACCCGTCTCAATATAATCATATCTACCATCTGCCACAAGGTATTTAATAGCCTCTCGCGCTTTGGGAAATTTTTGTATTTCATCAAATACAATTAATGATTCTCTCTCATAGAGTCGTATATTATATTCAAGTGACAGTGTTTGGAAGAATATATCTAGATTATTCAAGTCATCAAAACTATCCCTTACTTTCTTGCTAGCCTTGTTGAAATCAATTAAAATGTATGACCTGTATTCGTTTTTCCCGATTTCTTCCGCAACAGTAGACTTTCCAATACGCCTCGCGCCTTCAATCAGTAATGCTTTTGAACCATTAGCCTGTTTTTTCCATTTTACAATTTTCTTATATATTTTCCTCTTTATCTCCATATCAATTAATCTAGCCTCATTATATTTCCGCACTGAACAGTTACCTTTTTTAATATATCAGTCTCATATTTCCAATAGTACGCAAGATAATAATATCATATTTTACCAATAGTACGCAAGATATCAAAATCCTATTTTACCAATAGTGCGCAAGATATTAATTTTCATCTTGTATATATAGTATTCCATTTAAGTATAATTTATATGCTGTAAACATTCAGTACCTTCATAGTTACGAAGTAAAAATGCATTCAAAATCATCTTTTATCCTCAATTCATATCTATCTTCACTAACTTACTTTGTAATTATATCTTCCACTTGTATCAGAGTTGTATCTTCAATAAGATAAAAAGTGCTAAGCTACAGATACAAATCCATTGCTTAGCACCATTTTACTTAACTATTTATTTAGAAACGAAAACATTTCTGAATTGCTTTATGCTCACCCAATACCAAAAGCGTCTTATCAGCCGTAAGTACAGTCTCAGGAAGCACTGACAAATTCATCTTGCCGCCCTGCTTAGTAGCCATAATATTAATTCCGTATTTTTTTCTTATATCAAGCTCACTTACAGTTTTGCCAACCCATGCATCTGGTATAGTCACCTCAAATATGTCATGCTCATCATCAAGCTTTATGTAATCAATTATATGGTCTGAGCTGTATCTGATAGCTGTCCATTTTGCCATCTGCTTTTCAGGATTTACTACCTCATCCGCTCCGTTTCGAAGGAGGAATTTCGCCTGAACTTCCCTGTTAGCCCTGGCAACTACAAGCTTTCCTCCAAGCTCCTTAAGAAGAGATGTTGTCTCAAGCGAGCTCTGGAAATCACTACCGATTGTCACTATACAGACATCGAAATTATTGATTCCAAGCGAATGCAAAAAAGCCTCATTGGTGCTGTCACCAATCATCGCATTGGTAACTACTGAAAGTGCATCATTTACACGCTCCTCATTTATATCTACTGCAAGCACCTCATGACCTAACTCTACAATCTGCTTTGCAATAAGCTTTCCAAAGTTTCCTAAACCGATAACCAAAATTGATTTCATTTCATTTCATTCTCCTTTAACCAACCATAATATTTTCAACCGGATATTTTGATGCATATGTATCTTTCGGCGAAAAAGCTGCATAAATAATTGTAAGTCCACCGACCCTGCCAAAGAACATCAGTAATATCAGTATTATCTGTGATACAATTCCTATCTGCTGAGTAATTCCAACTGTCAGTCCTACCGTTGCAATCGCTGACATTGTCTCAAACATACAAGATTCAAGCGGAATCGACTCCACTATTCCTATCACTAACGCACCAGATATTGACAAAAACAGATACATAAATAATATCGTTGCCGCATTCTTGACTACGGAATCCTCGATTCTTCTTCCGAAATAGTTAGCATTTCTTCTCATTCTAAATACCGCTATCGCATTTGCAAAAAGAATAGCAATCGTAGTGGTCTTCATACCACCTGCTGTTGACCCGGGCGAACCTCCGATTAGCATAAGAATCATAGTAATCGCACGCCCACTGTCCTTCATATTTGAATAATCTTCCGTATTAAATCCTGCCGTCCTCGGTGATACTGCCTGAAATATGGATGCACAAAATCTCTCCTTAAGTGTCGTATCAGCAAAATCAACAAAGAAGAAAATGACTGCCGGTACTACAATAAGAATGATACTTGTCCATATAATTACCTTACTCTGCATCCTGTACTGCTTGAACTTGGTCTTCTTCGTAGCGATATCCTCCCATGTAAGAAAACCTACACCTCCGGCGATAATCAGAAAACAAAATATAACTGTAGCATATATACTATCAGAAAACGAAGTCAATGAAGAAAAATGCCCCGTCTTCGTGCCCATCAAATCAAATCCCGCATTACAGAATGCTGATATAGAGTGGAATACTGACATCCATATTCCCTCAAGACCATATCTCTTACAAAAAATCGGAAGCAAAGCCAATGCCCCTAATATTTCAATCAAAAATGCTGTTTTAAAAATAAATCGGGTCAGTCTCACGACGCCACCAACCTGCGGTGCTGCCAGTGAGTTCTGAATCGTCTGCCTTTGCATTATCGATATCTTCTTGCCTGCAATCATCGCAAGAAGCGAAGCCACTGTTATTACGCCAAGTCCACCTATCTGAATTAGTATCAGTACAATTGCCTGCCCAAAATATGACCAGTGTGATGCCGTATCCACCAGCACAAGTCCCGTCACACATACCGCTGATGTAGCTGTAAAAAGAGACTCATTTAACGGTGTAACCTCACCACTCTGTGATGAAATCGGAAGCATAAGCAGTAATGTTCCAATTACAATAACTGCTGCAAATCCCAAAATTATAATCTGAAAAGAAGTCAGCTTCTTACTGATTTTCTTTATTATATCCACTGAAAAACTCCTCCTAATTTGTTTTACCCTATATATTATAGAGGTGTTTTCAAAAAAAACAACATTTAAATCTAAAATGGCATAGCAATTTTTATAGTTCTTTGGTATTATATATGTATATTAGTAATTGATTGGTTTTACAATTGGGGAGATACATATGGATAATATATTGGATAACTATTTGTTTGAGGCATTCGCCGCTGCATCAGACAATATATACATATACGTCAATGATATGAAACAAGATCTGTCGAGATGGTCAAAGGGAACTGTCGATTACTTTGGACTTGAAGGTGAATATATTTATAACGCAAAGGACATGTGGTTAGAACATATTCATCCTGACGACAGACAAATATATATAGATGACATAAATGCGGTATTTAGCGGCAAATCTGCCCACCACAACTGCCAGTATCGTGCCAAAAATAAATACGGTAAGTATATCTGGGTTGAATGTCGCGGGTCAATCATTCGTGACGATGAAGGAAATCCTGCAGTTTTTGCCGGACTTATGACAAGAATAGACCATCAGAGCAAATATGATTCCCTTACTCATCTTCTGACGGGATATGAGCTTATCCGAACATCACTCGGTGACAGCGGTGCTTTGATGATACTCGGAATTGACAATTTCAGGAATATTAACAGCCAGCATGGACTTGTATACGGAAATAAAGTTCTCCTGCATCTGTCAGAGCTGTTGACCTCATATGCTGGTGAAGCTGTGGTTTATCGATTCAGAGGCGATGAATTTGCGATTTACAGCAAAACTGCCTGTGCTTATGATATGGAGGCTTTGTATCACAAAGTATACGATGACTGTAAAAAAGGAAAGCCTGACGACGACATTCAAAGCTACTTAATCTCCGCCGGCATAGTTGACATAACCCCTTCTTGCAACGATACCACCGAGATTCTTGGCCGCGCTGAGCTTAGTCTTGCTCATGCAAAAGAGGAAAACGCTTCTCATGTATGTATTTTTTCTCCTGAAATCGAGCAAAAGCACATGAGAAAAACGATGATTTCCGAAGCTTTAAACAAAAGCATAGAAAACGATTTCGAAGGCTTTAATCTCGTTTATCAGCCTATTTTTGAGAATTCCGGTAATACGATAATCAGCTGCGAGGCTTTGCTAAGGTGGTCTCCTAATGATGTCCGAATCGGTGCATGCTATCCTGATGAATTTATTCCTATTTTGGAAAATACAGGCGGAATCATCCCTGTTGGGTACTTCGTTATGAAAGAGGCAATTCGCCAGGCTGCCGAGTGGCGCAAGAAATATAAAAAGTTCAGTGTAAGCTTCAATGTATCGTATTTGCAGCTACAGGACCCTGATTTTGTCCCTGCCATAATCAAGACTGTGAATATGTACCACCTTGATACAAGCAGTGTAATAGTCGAGCTTACTGAAAGTGTTCTCGCCGCAGATACTGATATGGTGAGAAATTCCTTCGAACTTCTAAAGCAAAATGGTATCAAAATTGCTCTGGATGATTTCGGAACCGGCAACTCCTCATTCTGGACGCTGCACAATATAAATATTGATATTCTAAAGCTTGACCAGTCTTTTATCAGAGGACTTAATAATGGAGAGAAGCGTATCGATTATGCTATAGTCGAGAGTGTAGGTCTTATGTGCAATCGTATCGGATGCAAAACTATTGCCGAGGGCGTTGAGAACAATGAAATCTGGAAAATGATAAATAAATTCGAGTTCACGGGACTGCAGGGATATCTTTTCTCACGTCCTGTAGATACCGCCTCATTTGAAGAACTGCTTGAAAAATATGATATGCAGGCTTAAAACACAAACACCTACCAGAGACATCAATCTCTGATAGGTGTTTTCATTTATTACTTCCATGTTTTTAAATATGCTTTCATCATAAAAGCACAAAAATACGGAAATGTGTATATATTATTAGCATATCCAACATTAAAGTCTCCAAGCTTTATGCCATGCTTTATGTCCCCGTAATTTTCATTTTTTATCAAAGTACTCAATGACTTTGACCTATCATTATTCGATTTCACCTCCACTGGAATCAGCTCATTTTTAGATCTGACAAAAAAATCCTCCTCCAATGTTGAATTATCTTTTTTATAATAGAAAAGTCCCAACCCTTGTTTTGTAAATGCCTCTGCAACAAAGTTTTCATATAGGGCCCCTTTATATACTCCTAGATTTTTATTTACTCTCAGGTCCTCTTGTGCTTCTTCATCCAAAGCAGAAACTAGCAATCCGGTGTCCGGATAATAAAGTTTATACTTGCTTTCATCTGCGTTCCCCTTTAAAGGTAATTCTGGGAAAAACAAACAATTACACTCTGTAATAACACCTGCGTCAATCAACCATTCAATACATCCCGTATACTCCCTTGACCTGGCGTTTTTACTAATTTTATTGAACTGAAACTTCTTGTTTTCTTTTGCCAATTGTGCTGGAATACTACGATATACACTGATTATCTTTGCCTGATCCAGACCTTGTGCATACTTCCTTACGTCTTCTTCATAATCAAACCTAATCTGCTCCTGAATTTCTAAAGAGTTTGAAAACGTTCCTGTTTCAATATATCCTCGTACTACATCTGGCATTCCACCAAGCACACAGAAATCTAAAAACAATGATTTATATACTGCTAACTCTGTTTCACTAAATGGAGTTAGTTCTATCATATGTCTTAAAATATCATTAATTTGTTCATCATTATATCCCTTTGCCCACAAAAACTCTTCAAAATCCATTGAAAACATCTCATAGTCAGTTTTATTCCCAACGCTGTTACTATGAATTTTTTTGTAATTAATACCTAACATGGATCCACTGCATATCACGTCATATCTTCCGTCTATATTAAATGACTTCAAAGTGGTAGCTACATCTGGATATTCTTGGATTTCATCAAAAATAATAATTGTTTCCTCTGGTATAAATTGAAGTCTCGGATTTGCAAGTGATATATTTTTTATTACGGTTTCTACATCATAGCCGTCATTTACTATAGTAGAATATTTTTTATCTAATACAAAATTGATATATACCACATTACTATAATTTTGGTTTGCAAAATGTAAAATTGATTCTGTCTTTCCAATCTGTCTGGCGCCTTTTACTATCAAAGGTTTATGTGCTGAATCATTCTTCCAATTAATTAGAAATTGATCTATTTTTCTTTTATAATACATCCATTCCACCTCCTTCCTCTAATAGGATATCACATTTTATGAGGATATCCAATCTCATTCTTCACATTTTATGAGGATTTTACAGCAAACAAATCACATTTTATGGGGATATTATTCTATCATTCACAATTCATAATTCATATTATATCCATGAGTAATAAAAAAACACCTACCAGAGACCTCAATCTCTGATAGGTGCTTATCGCTATTTCTACGCAAACAAATCAAGTGTACTTCCAACCATATCATATCCATATGGAGAACTTGAATTGTCATATCCTGTAAGTGTACCTGCAAATCCTGCTGCTACCTCATTGTATGCTTTTGCAGCACTCTTTGCTTTCTGCATCTGCTCAACAGTACGTCCACCGTTTATCTCCTGTGCATTAGGATATACAACCGGTGTTACAGCATCCACGTTACCATATTGGGTAACCGGCCGGTTCTTCTTAATCGAGCTGGTGTATGCATCTGAAAACGATGGTGTAGATGATAATGCATAATTCATAGTGCTAAATCCACCAATTGATAATGACATATGCGCATCCCCCTTTCACCTCTACAACTACATACACTATAGCACACTATTTCTATAAAATCTATTAGCTTTTTGATGAAATTTCATCCAAATACATCTTTTGACTCCTTGCTTGTAGTTACTGGCAAACTTTATTTTTCACTTCGTATACGTTTAAATATTTCATACTGACGTTCTAATTCTGCATTCTCATCAGTCAACAGCCCTTTTGCTTCTAGAATTCTTTCAATTGCCTGGACAGGATCCATTGTATGATAAGGTAAAAATAATCCTCGCAATTCTTTTGGTTTTACTATTTTATATACTTGGGCTGAAGATAATTCATAGGTATATACGAAATATCTATAAATATAGCCAATCCAATATATTTCATTTCGTGTGTATTTTACTGTTCCATAATTTGAGATACCATACTCTTCATTTATCAATTCTAAAATATCATTTGCCTGAATGTTGCTTTCAAGAACAGATTCATTATCAAGTCTTTTTGCTATTTCACTCTTCATGAATCTTCTAATGAAAATCTCAGAACTTGTGTCCATTTTGTCAATAGAATCTTCAAACGTCTCTGCTTGTAATTTACATAAAAGTAAACCATCCTTTGAAATCTTCTTCATGCATTTGTCACCTCTTTACTCCAGAATTTCATCAATATACCGACCTTGACCTCTATATTGTTTCTTTGCTAATTTCACTTTATCGTCTCCAAGCTTTGACCCTTCAAGCCTTATATTCTTATAGTATTCCCTTTCATTATTTGAAGTATAACAACGCTCTATAAGTTTTGCCTGAGACACAGCCTTTTCACTAATAAATATGTACTGCATTCCAAGATTCGTTGCTGCCAAACAATGTTTACATTGCTCATCTGTAAGCTCCCCTGCGATAAATGAATTAATAATCTGGAACATACGATTATCCGCAATTGGAGCAATTATGTAATCACAAGCTCTTGACTCTTCAACAAGAGCCTTTATTGTTGGATGATTCTTATACTCATCCAGTGTTCCTCTGTAATATGCAATTGTCATCATCCACTCTTGATTTACTTCATATCTTTTACATTTCAAGTTTTTGTCATTAAAGCTCAAATAATATACAGAAGAATTATCAAAACCAGAAACAAACGATATTGCTTGTTCATAGCTTTCCCCTGTGTAAAATCCCTGACCAAAATCATTGTTTTGTCTACCATGATGAACATCTATCTCTCCATCAATTTCACTTTTGGCTCCATGAAATAACAATTTCTCATTTGTTCCTAAATCTTCTCTCCAAAGCATTTCTTTTAATTTGTTTATCTTAACCTTTTTTTCAAATGCATACGAATATACACTCTCCAAAAATTTGGGAGACGGCTCCGTTTTTCCTAATTCATTTCTTGAAATTGTTACCTGCTCCACGCCTATTTGCTCTGCCAATTCACTTTGTGAGAGACCTAATATCTCTCGAATTGATTTCAAGTCTTCTGGAAAATTATAATTCATATAAATCACCTCTAACTTGTTTATAACATATTACTTAAACAAGTTCAACACAAACTTACTTATATCATATTACTTAAACAAGTTTGCATTGGATGCTTATTGCAAAAGTTAGTGTAAGTAAAACATAGTAAAAATACCTACCCGAAAAACTAATCCCGGATAGGTACTTTAAATTTACACTATTTCTTTGTTGTCACGTTCGAAATCTTAGACCAGTCTGAGTAGTATTTGGTCTTACCAACAAGCTTATATGTTCTAATTCTTACATAGTATTTTTTCTTAGCTGCAAGCTTTGTGATAGATTTCGATGTTGTTTTGTTTTTGCCGATTGTAACTGTTTTTACAGCTTTCTTAAAGTTCTTATCTGTTGAGTACTGGATTTCATATCCGCTAGTCTGACTTGTCTGTTTCTTCCATGTTACCTTAAATCCTTTTTTAGCTGCTAATGCAAACAACAGAGGCATAAGACACAACATCCTTACGTCATTATCCCCGCTGCAAAACTTAATAGAATATGTGTGAGCTTGATTACGATTTTATTATATTTTGTAGTTCTGCGCCTGCGAATCAAATAGCTTATAGTACAAGCTATCAGTCTTTTTCATGAGATTCTCATGTGTATCGAAATCAGCTACAATTCCGCCATCGATGATAAGTATCTTGTCACAGAATACTGATGATGACATTCTGTGAGAGATATAGATAGCCGTTTTATCTTCGACAAGACTATTGAATTTCTCGTAGATTTCTGCTTCTGCAATTGGGTCAAGTGCTGATGCAGGCTCATCGAGTATTACCATGCTTGCCTTTTTGTACAGAGCTCTCGCTATGGCTATTTTTTGTCCCTGACCTCCTGACATCTCGATTCCTTCTTCATCGTATTCTTTTCCAAACCGGCTCTTTATTCCATTTGGAAGCTCGTCCACTTTTTCACGCATTCCGACTTCATCAATAAGTCTGTTAACAAGCTCTTCGTCACCGCCTGCTGCGTTGCAGGATATGTTTTCTTCTATTGAGAAATTGAATAATTTATAGTCCTGGAACACTGCTGAAATCACGTTCATATATGACATATAATCATAGTCGTAGATGTTGCGTCCATTTACCAGGATGTCTCCACTGTCTGCTTTGTACATTCGGCAAATCAGCTTTATGAGTGTCGATTTACCTGCACCATTTAGTCCCACGATAGAGATTTTCTCTCCTCGTTTTATCTCAAAGGAAATATTTCTAAGTACCGGCTTATCAGCCTTTGGATATGTAAATGTCACATCTCTAAATTCTACAGTCTCGACATCACCTTCAAATTTTATTCCCTTGTCCTCAATTGTCTCCTCCTCAAGCATCATCAGCTCGAGATAGGGGTCAAGGAACGACGCAACCTGCATTAACATTACAATCTCTTCCCCAAAAGAAATAACCGTAGAAGAGAAGCTTATTGCAGAAGAAACATACATAGAAAGCGAACCAAGAGAAAGCTTTTTTCCTAAAAAGTCAGTTACTGTTCTAATTCCAACGTATGCATAGGTAAATGCAGATATAAACTCACTTATTGCACTCATGCCTCCATATACCTTGCCCATCTGTCTGTAGCCTTTACTAAAACGGTCACAGGTAGTTTCATTTCCGTTTCTAATACAATCTGTAAGCATCTCCTGCATATCATAAAGTCTTATCTCTTTCTGGAGTGGTTTTTCCATTACAAGACCCATATAATATCCTATTTTTCGATTAATTGGAATTATATCCTGCATAACTCCTATCATAGCTTTTGAGCCCATCTGATAAAGCATAATCATAAGTGCTACACCAATTGCAAGTGCAATTATAAGAACTGGTCCAAGTGTTGCCATAATAGATACAAGTCCTACAACTGTAATAAAATGTGTAAGTCCCGATGTGAATATATTTATAAGGCTTTCAATTGTATTTTGATTCTCTATTCCAAATACAGCTCTTTCTTTTAAATCAAGATAATATGGATCCTCGAGATAAGAGTATTCCAGATTCATTATCTTTTCTCCCATCTGCTTTATCATTGTGTCTGAAAGCCATGTACTTTTTGTGTCTATATATCTTTTAAATGTATTTGTAACCAACTGCATCAGCACGTTATTTAACACGATAAGTGCTCCAAAAAGAAACAACATTTCGATATTCTTATCGCCAACTAATTCATCTATCAGAAGCTTTGGTAAAATAATATTTAACAGCAATTTTGCACTAGAAAACAGCGAATTGAGTATCATGACAATCAAATATACTGGTGCTGTTTTCCATGCCATTTTCATAAAATATCCGAAATTTTTCATGCTATCTCCTCCTGCTCCTGATAATATTTGCCTTGGACTACAAACATTTCATAATACAATCCCTTTTTCTCCATCAACTCATCATGAGTTCCGTATTCCTTCAGTCCATCCTGGTCAAAGAGTGCTATCCTGTCGCAGAACTTGGTACTTGCAAGTCTATGAGAGACATATATTGCAGTCTTTCCTTTTACCAGATTACTAAAACTCTCGTATATATCAGCCTCCGCTAAGGCATCAAGTGCCGCTGTCGGCTCATCCATGATAACCATCGGGGCATCTTTATACAGTGCTCTTGCTATCGCAAGCTTCTGTCTTTCTCCACCAGAAAAATCGGTTCCGTTTTCATCAATTATCTTGAGCATCATCTGGTCTAATCCTTTTTCGAACCCTTTTACTTTTTCGCCCAGTCCAACACTGCTTAGAGCTTCCAATACTCTTTCCTCATCGATATATTTAGATTTTCCTGCAACATTTTCCTTGATAGTAAAAGCGATGATATTGAAATCCTGAAATACGGTTCCATATAACTTATAGAGTTCCTCTTTTTTATACTCATTGATATCTATTCCATTTACATATATATGTCCCTCTGTCGGCGCATAAAGTCCACAGATAAGCTTTACAAGAGTTGACTTTCCTGCCCCGTTTATTCCAACAATCGCAAGTCTTTCCCCTGCATGAATCGTAAATGAAAAGTCCTTAAATATATCCTTCTCGGTATTTGGATATCTAAATGTCACGTGGTCAAACACAATCTCAACATTCTTATTTTTTCCACCTGCATCAGCATTTCTGTCACCTTCTGTCGTCAGATTGGCATCAACAAGTCTGAAAAAGTCATCCACATACTGTCCTTCATTTTGTATGAAAGATAAATCCTCACCAAATGCAAGCATAAGCTGCATCAACCCGGTAATAAGTGATACATACATCGTAAATGAGCTGATTGGCATTCCCATATATGCCTTGTAGATAAGAATTCCATACATCACTACATTGGATAAAAGTAAAGTAAAAAGACCTGCAAAACCATAAAAATACTCTTTATTCTTAATCTTCTTATTAAGACTTGTGTAGGCATCTATCTCCGCCTGATAGTTTGACAGAATTCTGTTTCTGAGGTTAAAGATTCTAATATCTTTTCCAAATGTAAAATCATTCGTAGTCTTTCTATAATAGGTCTTCTTTCTACCAGCCTTGGCCAGCTCCTCTTTTCTTGCATACTGATAATTATGTGTCTTTCGTGCTGCCCACATTGTAACTATGACATGAACAACTATGGCTAATAAAACCAATGGGCTAAGTATACATGCCAGCACCATCATAGCAATTAATGTAATTAATTTAGCTGGAAGCTTAACTATGTGATTGTACATTCCCTCCACACCAAATGAATTGTTATTGCATGAATTAATTGCTTTATCATATTTTTCAGCAAATTTTGAATCTTCGATATATTTATAGTCCATGCTCTGAAACTTCTTGCTCATCACCACAATATATCTAAGTCTGATTCGCATATTCTCAGCTTCCATTACCTGTGCTAAAAAGCCCGTGTAAAAAGCCAGAAAGCCAGCAACTACAAAATATATCACCATCGCAATAATTAGTGGCTTAGTTGCTTCACTTCCCTTTTGTTCAATTATCCCAATAGCAAGCTTTGGGAGTATGACTGCCATAAATGGATATATACCGGCAACTACCGTGTAGGCTATCATGCGCCATATCTGCTTTGGGTCTTCCTGTTTTAGTATCTTCATCATACGACGAACCATCGCTACGACATCGTACTTATTTGATTTTTGCTCCATAACTATTCCCTTTCTTTAGTTGTGTGTTAGATATCCGTTTGATATTGTGTTAGACATATGTTAAAATATTATTAGATAGTTGTCAACACATTTTTAGATAATCATCTAATATATATTAGATATTTATCTTAGCTTAAAGGAGTATCATATAATGAACTATACAAGGGAGCATATCATCCCGATAACAATTGATTTTCTATCTATGTACTTTATCACTGATAATATTGATAAATATTGTAGGGAGTTCTGTCTAAAATACGGCATAGATTATCAGAAGCTTAAGAAAAACAAGAAGAGTCTCTTTCAGATGTACCAGAGTCTTTTTTTAGATTTTGGCAAAGATATGTCCGACATCATCGATGATGTCAGATATTATTTTGCTGCGCCGGATAAAGATGGTAAATGCGAACATCTGTATAATTTCATCATACTGCATGACAATCTTACGATATACTACACTAAGGATTTTGATAAATTATATGAGATGCTTAATAACCTAAGCGACGATGAATTCAATGAACATTTTTCTTCAACGCTGTACGCCTATAACAACACAATAATAAAGGGAGAAGATTCTGCTTCTTCAATAAGCGACAGCTTTTCAGTTGCCTCATATGTTCTGTCTCTTGATTTACCGCATGAAGTAAAAATCAAATTGCAGGACCTTTATGTAAATAGAAAAAACCATACCGACAAGCTGATGTCGCTTATGAAAAAAGTGGCTGCGTTCCTGATACGACACGAAAAGCTTATCAACGCAGAAATCGATAAGTTCTATAAGTACTGGAAGCCTAAATACGAGAACCGAAGCTTCTATGATTTCATAGCTGAGTCTATTCCTTTTTTCTCCACATTTGAGGAATGCCCTACAGGATACAGCTTATATCCGAGTCTTTTTATAAATATTATCTCCTTGTCACTTCCCGACGACGATGATAAAAAAGCAAATTCCAATCCGGCAGTGCTTACAATTGGACTGATTTTTGATGACTCATTGCTCATACAATTTCAGAATTATAACGAAGAGGTAATTCCTGAACAGGCTATAGATGCCTTAAAGCAGATATCTGACAAAACACGCTTTGATATACTTAGGTTTATCAAATCAAAACCTGCTTATGGAAGTGAAATCGCCGAACACCTTGGAATCACAACGGCAACAGTCTCGCACCATATGGGTACTTTGTATGCGGCAGGACTCATCAATATCTACAAGGAAAATTCAAGAATTTACT
Source organism: Agathobacter sp. (assembly GCA_034100525.1). Taxonomy (GTDB): domain Bacteria; phylum Bacillota; class Clostridia; order Lachnospirales; family Lachnospiraceae; genus Roseburia. Next base: position 3,384 of record JAXELM010000037.1, on the reverse strand, counting down.
ATTCAATCAACACTGAGAATATCGAAAAATATATAAGATATTACGAGAAAAGCTTATTATAAGCAGAAAGGAGCAGTTATGAATTTTCGAAGTGAAATTTACTATTTAAATGAATGCATACAGCTTCTATCCCAGCTCGGCACGAATGAGACTTATCCTAAGTTCCTTGCGAAAAAGGCTGCTTTATTCTGCGATAATCCTGATGTCTTTTTTAGCACAAAAGCTCAGGAAATCTCACTACTTCATACAATCGAAGAACAGACGAAAAAAGCTCTGAAAAATGAATGGGATACTCTGATGCTTTATTTTGGTCCCATCGCTGACGGCGACCACTGGGACAGACTCGGAAGAATTGTTCTTCTATGGGATGAATTCTATCATCCTGAGCTATTCGAAATAGATGAATATGAACAGAAGCTTATGGATATGGATTTTTCGGAGTACTGCGAGCAATTTGGACATACGCTGCAGGGTTTAGATACTACAACACGTTTTTCGGCAGAATTTGAAAATCTGACTAAACCGGATGACATTATCAGATATATCCTGAATCTCGAATTGCCTTATGAATCACAAATAAATATAGAAGAGGCTTTTGTTAACTACAAAACACACTTATCCAAAATATTTCCTCTGATTAGAAAGTGTGCTGATATCATGAAAAAGTACGAGTCACAGCTGACTGAAATGGTGATGAATCTAAAGACTTATCTAGAGAATACAGTCGGGGACAGTGACTTCCTTGACTTTGTCAAAAACAAATTCGAATCCCTCGATGCGCTACCAGATAATCCTCTTGGATATATGATTTCGCCAGAAATCTTTGCACCATTTCAAAAGGGGTTTTCAGTGTCATTAGATGATGACACATACGAATGCAACGAACCGTATTTTGTGCCTGTTGGAGCACTTTACTGTGATGCTTATCCATTAGATTATGACCGCGATGAAAAGGCGATAAACAATAGCAGCTTCTATCTAGACGCCATAAAGCTGATGAGTGACAAAAACAGATTTGAGATTCTTACTCTTATAAAAGACTCGGAGCATTTTGGAAATGAACTTGCAACACATCTTGGACTTACTACCGCAACAGTATCACACCATGTGAACCTGCTGCAAAAAAAAGCCCTTGTCACTCAAGAGCAACAAGGGTCACGATTATATTATCATTCAAATAAACAGACCATCAAAGAATGTATTGATTTTCTGCGCAGGGAACTACTTTAGAGATAAAGTACACTTAGTGGAACTAATATTCTTATATATCTTATTGCCGGCAGATACTGTGACAAATCCACAAACACCGGGCAAAGCATCAGGAAAAATACCATAATCACTATTATGCCGGCATAATATGACATCCTGTTTTTCATCAGTCGCGTGACACATGTAATCCAGAGTGCGCTGTATAGGATAAATCCAACCAGTTTTGCACTTAACACTGCCACGCACAGGATACCTGTGCTTTGTCTGCCCACACCATTTATCCCATCTGAAAACCATATACAGCACATAATTACCAACATAATAAACACAGGTATAATACCTGATGCAGTTATTCCAAGGAAATCAAACCAGACTGCATCCGACCTTTTCAGCGCTGCTTTTATATTTCCACGCCGAGTTAGATTCTTGCCTGCATACATATACATTATCAGGAAAATCATAAGTCCTGCAATTCCTTTTACAGAATCATCATGTGCAGTAACTTCCGATTCATCGTCTCCGGCATCATATTCCGCGCAATCCACTTTTATCAGATTCGTATCGAACAAATATGATGAATCAATATATTCCTCATTTTGTTCGAGCATCTCCTGAAGTCTTGCCTCATCACTGTTGTCAAAAACCTGCTCATCTGCAAGCTTTAGTATAATTCTACTGTATGAGCGCAAAAATGCAGCGTACACACTCTCCTGAATAACTGCACCCTTGGTGGTATTTGGCGAACACAGATATTCGATAGATTTTCTAATATTACCCGACTCAAATTTCTCATCAAAAGACTCATCAAAAACAAAGCCGCATTCTATTCGACCTGCCGCCACATCACTATCTAACTTTTCTCTACTGTCATATATATGAAATGTAAACACACTCTCAGAAGCCCGAATATTCTCAATTATCTCGGATGCATATCCGCCCGCCGGCGCATATATACCTGCATTTAAATTTTTCCCGTCTGGAATGCTAATACTGCCTGCCAAAAGTACGACTGCTACCATACAAATAAGCTGCAAATAAAAGCCCGGACTTATTAAGCATGTCTTAAGCTGCATCCAGAACCAGATTATTTTTTCCTGCATAATATCACCGTTCCAATCATGAATTGAATAAATGCAAATACTGCTGCAACTGCAAGAATTCCTGCACCAGCCTCATCAAACAATAGTCTAAGTACAAGTTCATTCCACATGGTAAGTGGCATAAGGCTGCCTATTTTCTGTAGAAAATCAGGATAATATGCCAACGGAACAACGAGACCCGAACACAGAATCATAAAAATATCAATCGCAATCAATATTCCATATGAATATTCACTGCGCCCTGCAATCGACAGTACAAGGTGAATAAACGATGCTATCGTCAGTGCAACAAGCAACATACCAGACACTGCAACCATATTTATCTCAAGAAAATCGAACTTCAAAATAGATGAAACTACAAAACCCGCAAGATAATATAAGAGCATTATAATCCACAAAATCACTGTCATTATGCCTGTTTTAACTATGGATTGCTTAAGCATACTGACACCATATATACGAAGAATCTGTTCAAGTGATTCATTCTCCACACGGTACATGTGAGCGAAATTTATTCCTGTAAACAATAACAATATGAGAATACCTGACGAAAAATAATACTGATACATATCAACCTCGCCCGTCGCAGACACTATTTTCTTATCAAATGTAGCACCTCGGTCGAGTATTGCCATGAGGTACAAAACGGCCACATCATCAGCTATTTTGTTCTGCTTTGAAACGTCTATAACCGAATATACACCTGCTTGTGAAACCTGAAGCATCTTCACCGCATCATTCAGCAATTCAATAAATACAGATGTATTTAAAGAAACATGTCTGGGAACAAAAATTGATACCGGAGTATTAACCCCAGTATCAATATCTTCGTAGAAATCAGCATTTAATGCTATTACTGCTTTCACCTTGCCATCCTCAAGCTTATCCATAGCTTCTTCTTTATCACTTAAATATGTAATATCGCATACACTTTTTACACTCTCAGTCGCAAGCAAAAAATCAAGTGCCCATTTAGAATCGTTTTGTTCTTCCGGCAAAACAATAGCTACATTAATTGTCTCAAACACGCTTGATTTCATAAGCAAAACACTACAGCATACTATTGCTACGATTA
>JAXELM010000014.1:0-13601 GCA_034100525.1 Agathobacter sp. | reverse complement strand
AGTATGGGCACAGTTTTTATGCCATTATTTTCTGTACCAGCCGTGTTTTGTGCAATAAGCTGGTTCGCATATTTTTGTAGTATAGAATTTTCGTCTCGATTTATAAGTTATATTTCAAGTACAGTGTTTGGTATATATTTAATTCATGAAAATGATTATGTTAGAGTTTGGATATGGCAGATGTTTTCACCAAATGTTAATTATGTGAATTCACCATATATCCACTTTTTATTTAAGATAGTCGCAATTTTTGCTGTTTGCTTTGTTATTGAAAGTATTAGGAAAATGACTGTGGCCAGAATCGATAATCTTGTAGAGAATGTTGCTTGGAAAGGAATTGGGGAGAAGCTAAAAGAGTACTTTAGACTTGATTAGATAATTGGAATAAGATAATATTTATTTTAAAAGGGGCATAATATAAACTGGGTTTTATTTGAGAGGAAAATATAGTGAAAATAAATATAAATAATATTGGAATAATTGAAGACGCATCTTTGAAGTTGAATGGCTTAACTGTAATTACTGGATACAACAATTCTGGTAAAACAACAGTTGGAAAAGTTATTTATTCGTTATTCACGTCAATAGAGAATTTGGGGGCACATATTTTGGAAGATCAAAAAAAATATGTTATTAATAATCTAAATCAATTATGGCGCGATGTATATATGGAAATAACAAATGTTAATAAGGGAGAGGTAGATAATTTTTTTCGTGTCAATGTGATTAATCGAATGAATGTAATAAAGAAAGCTGAAGATATTCAACATGTAAATGATTTACTGTCAGATTTTTTGAGTAATCTTAGGGAGATTTTAGGCAAACTATATTCTGATAGAGCTGATGAACTATTTATAGAGAAAAAATATATAGAGTTTAAGGATGCTATTGAGAATATACAACAAATTGTTAATACAAGTTTTTTGAAAGATGCATATATTGATGATAAATTTGAGAGAACTTTGAAAGAAGAGTTTGTTGGACAAATATTGCCAGTAAATAAAGAGGGTATTATAGGGCAGATTACATTAGAAAAAAGTGAAAAAAAAGTATTAGATTATAAAATACAAAATAATAGTATTATAGATAGATACAATTCGTTGGACGATATGAAAATCGACAAAGAGGTAGTGTTTTTGGATAATGTTTTTCTGTTAGATGAATTGTCAGAAAAAAATAGAGATAAAACTAGATGGTTTATTATAGATGATGAGAATACTAATATATCCATAAAAAGGCATAAAGAAAAACTTTTAGATGAAATAAAAGAAAAAAAATCCAATAATTCTACTATCATAGATAATATATTAAATAAAGAGAAATTAGATAGAATAATAAGCAAGATTTCTAAAACGTTTGATGATGAAATTATTATTGCTAATGATGAAATTTATTCTTCAAATTCAAAAGTATATATTGAGAATCTGGCTATGGGTTCGAAAGTTTTTGCAATTTTGAAGTTATTACTCAGCAAAGGAATAATTAATGAAAAAACAGTTTTGGTTCTTGATGAACCGGAAGTTCATTTACATCCTGAGTGGCAATCTATTTTAGCAGAAATTCTGGCGCTTATGATTAAGGAGTTAGGGGTTGTAGTTGTTCTTACAACTCATAGTCCGCAGTTTTTATTAGCACTAGAATATTATATGAATATGTACAAACAAAAGGATATGTTTAATGTATATATGACCGAGGACAAAATAACTAAAAGTGTTACGTACAGGGAAGTTACGGAAAATATACAGGAGGCATATTATAGATTATCAAAACCTATGTTTGATATCAAAAATAATATAGATAAATTGAAGGAGTAAATATTGGGGATTACAGAAGATATAAGAAATTATCTGACAGATAATTATGGGGACGAGGTGACTTTTGCAGAAATTGCACCGAATAGTACTGATTCACAACTGAAAGCTATAGATTTTGATAATGTCAAAAGAAAAATAGTTGGGGATAAATGTGAATCAGCTGATGCGTTATATATCACAAATAGTTTCAATTTTATTGAATTCAAAACTGGATTTGCCAGTGAAAAAACAGATATTAATACAAAAACTCATAAGGAAAATTTAAAGCTGAAAATTAGACTAAAAGCATTTGAAACAATGGCTTTATTCAGAGATGTTATCATACCTTCATTAGGTGCAAATGAGAGGATGATAATTGGCAAAAGAAGATATATTGCAGTGATTGATTCAAAGGAAAAACCAACTGATGCTTATCAAGATGTGCTGGCTGAAATTTCAGGAACGCAAGATAATATTTCAGAATATAAGAAAAGTATATTTATATGGTTAACAGATTCATTAGCAGTATATAGAAGAGAGCTTGATGGAAAGAAATTATTTTATGATTATACTGATGTATGGTATGATTTCGAATTTGATAATAAAATAGAGTTACTGTAATGGTTGGAGTAAATACTTAAGATTCGATTAATTTCTTGCTATTTTCTGCAATTATGGTATACTATAATGGCTCAACACTGAGCATAATAAAGAAAAAATATTTTTTTATACAATTAAAGGAGAGAGAACAATATGAAAAAAGCACTGATTACAGGTATCACTGGTCAGGACGGAAGCTACTTAGCTGAGTTCCTTTTAGAGAAGGGCTATGAGGTTCATGGAATCACTCGTCGTATTTCAATTTCAAATACACAGAGAATTGATCACTTACTTGCTGACAACAAGATTAAGATTCATGATGGTGATCTTTCTGATGGAAATAGTATTGTACGTATCATCAATGAGGTTCAGCCAGATGAGATTTACAATCTCGCTGCTCAGTCGCACGTAGGTAACTCTTTCGATGTACCTATCTACACAGGCGACGTTGATGCTCTTGGTGTACTTCGTATCCTTGATGCAGTTCACCAGCTTGGTCTTGATAAGAAGACCCGTATTTATCAGGCTTCTACTTCAGAGTTATATGGACAGGTTGAGGAAGTTCCACAGAACGAGAAAACACCTTTCCACCCATTCAGCCCATATGCAGTTGCTAAGCAGTATGGTTTCTGGATGATGAAAGAGTATCGTGATGCTTATGGTCAGTTCGCAGCAAATGGTATTCTTTTCAATCATGAGTCAGAGCGTCGTGGAGAGACTTTCGTTACTAGAAAGATTACTCTTGCAGCTGCTCGTATTTCTCAGGGACTTCAGGATTGCTTATACCTTGGAAACCTTGATTCTAAGCGTGACTGGGGATATGCAAAGGATTATGTTGAGTGTATGTGGTTAATCCTTCAGCAGGACGAGCCTGATGATTATGTAATCGCTACAGGTGTTCAGCATACAGTTAGAGAGTTCGCTACACTTGCATTCAAGCATGTTGGTATTGATGTAGAGTGGCAGGGCGAAGGTGTAGATGAGAAGGGTATCGACAAGGCTACAGGAAAAGTTGTAGTTGCAGTAAGCCCAGATTTCTATCGTCCTACAGATGTTGTTGATCTTTGGGGAGATCCTACAAAGGCTAAGACTAAGCTTGGATGGAATCCACAGAAGACAAGCTACGAAGACCTTGTAAGAATCATGGCTGAGCATGATTTGAAAATTGCTAAGACAGAGAAGATGTTAAGCGAGCAGTAATATATTTTATAAAGGTTCTATTAGTATAATATTATGCGGGTGTTTTCTGATGAGAGCACCCCTTAATTGTTTTAAGGAGATAGTCGCATGAAGTCATTGATTATCGGTGGCGCTGGATTTGTAGGCGCATATTTGATTCGACACCTGAGAAATGATTTAGGTCAGGATGTCGTTGTTACGAAGATGCCTCATGAAGAAATTAAGGTAGATGGGGTTAATATGGATGATATTCAAATCGTTGATTTGAATATTTTGGATAAGGATGCTATTGTAGAGACATTTAAGTCTGTGCATCCAGATTGTATTTTTCATTTAGCAGCACAGAGTTCTGTTGCTATATCGTGGAAGAACCCTGCTCTTACAATCGATGTGAACGTAAAGGGTGGGGTGAATGTGCTTGAAGCTTTGCGTGAGTTAGACTATAAACCACGTGTACTCCTCATTGGATCAGGAGAGGAATATGGTCATATTTTGCCAAATGAGACTCCTATCAAGGAAGGCAATGTATCACGTCCGGGAAATATTTATGCTGCTACAAAGGCTTGTCAGAATATGCTTGGAAAGATATATGCTGATGCTTATGGGCTAGATGTAATGATGGTTCGTGCATTTAATCACATTGGACCTAATCAGACACCTATTTTCGTAGTTGCAGATTTTTGTAAGCAGGTTGCTGAAATTGAGGCTGGTCTGAAAGAGCCTGTTATGAAGGTTGGAAATTTGAGCGCAAAGCGTGATTTTACTGATGTAAGAGATGTGGTGCGTGCTTATGGTCTTTTGATGAAGAATGGTCAGGCGGGCGAGACATATAATATTGGAAGTGGTCACGCAATTGCTATTGATGATATACTTAAAATGATAGTCGCAAATTCAAGTGCAGACATTTCAGTTGAGGTTGATCCAGCTAAGCTTCGACCAGTTGATGTACCTATTATTGAAGCTGATATTACAAAGGTTTCAGAGGCTACAGGCTGGAAGCGTGAAATAGAGCTTGAGCAGACTATTAAAGAGACTCTTGATTATTGGAGAAAGTGTATAAAGGAGTAATCGAATGAAGTGTATAATTTTGGCTGGTGGTTCTGGGGATAGCTTGTGGCCACTCTCCAGAAAGAATTATCCTAAGCAGTTTATTAGTAATAACCAGAGTCTTTCTGTTTTTCAGGAGACTATTACTAGAAATATTCCATTCTGCGATGAATTTATTATTGTTACAAATCAAAAATATGAGACTATTGTCGCTGGGCAGATGCAGCAGTTTCAGGGTATAAATTATCGTATTTTCCTTGAAGAGATTGGTGTTGGTACAGCTGGTGCAGTTGCTCTTGTGACTCAGGTGTTTGATGATGATGAGGAGCTTTTGGTGCTTCCATCTGACATGGTGCTTGGTCAGGAGGGATATTCAGATGCTGTTTATAGAGCAAAAGAATTTTCTGCCGATGGGAAAATCGTTATCTGGGGAGCAGTTCCAAGTTCTGCTAGTACTGATTATGGTTATATTCAAAGAAGAGGTTCAGATGTGACCCGTTTTATCGAGAAGCCATCGGTAGAGCTTGCTGATAAGCTTTTCTGGAGAGATGATATTCTTTGGAATTGCGGTGTTTTAGTATCCAAGGTTTCGGTTCTTAAAGCGGAGATGTTAAAATACTGTGCTACAATTCTGAAAAATGCAGAGACTGCATTCAGGAATATTTCGCAAACCGAGTCAGGAAATTTACTTGTGCATGGTGATGAATCAGTAGTTAGAACTAGTTTTGATAAGTGCATTTTAGAGCAGTGTGAGAATGTTGCAGTTGTTAGAATTCATTGCACATGGTCTGATTTGAGTGATTTTTCTGCATACGAAGGGATGTATGAAGTAAATGATTCAAACGTGATAAAGAATAACTGCAAGGATACATCTGTGATAAATAGAACAGAGAGCCAGCTTGTTGTTGCTAATGGTCTTGAGGACATGCTTGTTGTTAATACCGCAGATGCTGTTTATATCAGTGATAAGAAAAATGCAAATGACATAAAGCAGATAATGGATGATCATTATTCGGATAAGAAAGTATTTTTCAATGATAGTCCTTTAGTCTATCGTCCTTGGGGAACTAGGGAGCTTATTCAGAGCGGTAATGGTTACAGAGTAAGAAAACTTGTTATTTATCCAGGAATGAAGCTTTCTAATCATACACACAAGAATCGTAGCGAAAATTATACAGTTGTAAGCGGTGTGCTAACAATTGAGCTGGAGAATGAAGCAATTGAGCTTGGAAGAAATGACAGCTATAATATTCTTCCAGGGAGAAGTCATAGATTGAAGAATAATACAGATGATATAATATCTGTTATTGAGGTTGATACAGGCGTATTAATAGATGAAGCTGATATGATTCATGATTTGTCGGATGATGAAGGAGCATGTAACAATGTTCTTCCTAATCTTTTTAAGCTTGCACCTGCATTCAAGGATTACCTATGGGGTGGGAATACTCTTGTTGAAAGTTATGGCAAGAATTCACCTTATGATATCACAGCGGAGTCATGGGAGCTTTCTGCTCATCCAGATGGTTCTAGCGTGATTGTTGATGGTCCTCTTGATGGAATGACATTTGAACATTTTATCCAGATGCATGGTGATAAGGTGTGTGGCTGGAAGAGTAAGACCTTTGACAGATTCCCAATCCTTATAAAGTTTATTGACGCAAGAAATGCTCTTTCTGTGCAGATTCATCCAGATGATGATTATGCTTTTGCTAATGAGAATGAATTTGGAAAGAATGAAATGTGGTATGTTATGGACTGTAAACCAGGTTCATTCCTGTATTGTGGTCTAAGCAGAGAAGTCTCTAAAGAGGAAATTAGGGAGCGTATCGAAAATGAGACCTTGACAGAAGTTCTTAATCAGATAGATGTTAAACCCGGTGATGTAGTATTTGTTCCCGCAGGAACGATTCATGCAATCGGCGCGGGTATTCTTATATGTGAGATTCAGCAGAATTCAAACTGTACATATCGTATGTTCGATTATGGGCGTCGTGATAAGAATGGAAACCTTCGCGAACTCCATATAGATAAGGCTATGGATGTGGTAAATGTTGAACCATATTTGCCGGACACTACAGGCTTTGGAGATGATGTGGTTGGTGAGAATTCTACACAGAGAGTGCTTAGTCGCTGTAAGTATTTCCAAGTGACAGATTACAAGATACCTGAGCATGAGATTATTCAGGTTGATGATTCGTCATTTAAGTCAATTGTTGTATTAAGTGGAACTTGTAAAATTAGATGTGGTGAGGAATCGTTTGAGGCTAAAGCGGGCGATAGTTTCTTTGTAAGTGCAGGACGTAAGCGTGTGCATGTAGAGGGTAATTGTGAAATCGTCGTAACGAATATATAGTTGACAATGAATAGAGGTAATTGTGAGTGTAGCGAAACTACGAAACAATTGTTGTCAACGGAATTAAAGAAAGGTGGAATCAAATATGAAAACATACGGAGTAATCATGGCAGGTGGCGGTGGAACACGCTTCTGGCCATTATCAAGACACGAGGAACCAAAGCAGTTATTGAATTTAAGTGGAAAAGATTTAATGATTAACGAGACGATTGATCGTGTTGCAACTCTTTGCGACAAGTCAGATATATTTATCGTTACCAACGTAGATCAGGTTCCAAAGATGGAGACTGCAACAACTGGACGTATTAGGCCAGATCATATTTTAAGCGAGCCTTCTGCCCGTAACACAGCAGCATGTATCGGATACGCAGCATTTGAAATCGTAAAGAAATATGGTGATGGTGTTATGTGCATCTTCCCTTCAGATCATTTCATCAAGAATGAGGCAGCATTCACAAGTATTCTAAAAGAGGCTATTGCTGTAGCAGAAGAAGGATCACTTGTTACAATGGGAATTACACCGACTTTCCCATGCACTGGGTATGGATATATTAGATTTGATAAGAACGAATCAAGTCTTGCTAAGAGGGTAGTTGAGTTCAAGGAGAAGCCAAATCTTGCTACGGCTGAGGAGTATGTTGCAAGTGGTGAGTATGCTTGGAACAGTGGTATGTTTGTATGGAAGGCTTCTGTTATTCTTGAACAGTTCGAACAGCTCCTTCCAGACGTATATGCATGCCTTACAAAAATTGCTGATGCTATGGGAACACCTACGGAGAAGGCTGTTATTGACGAAGTATATCCAACAATTCCAAGTATTTCAATTGATTATGGTATTATGGAGAAGAGTGATAAGGTTAAAGTTATCTCAGCGGAGATGGGCTGGAATGATGTAGGAAGCTGGGACAACCTTGGTGTTCTTTATGACGAGGATGCTCAGGGGAATGTATTTGCTGGTGACCATCTTGCTATTGATACAAAGGGCTGTATTACATATTCGAAGAAGAGATTAATCTCTACAGTTGGTGTTGAGAATCTAATCATTGTAGAGACAGACGATTCAATTCTTGTGTGCGACAAGAATCGTGCACAGGATGTTAAGCTTATAGTTGAAAGACTTCAGGCTGATGGAAGAGATGAGTTATTATAGCAAATACACAAACAAATGTTCTAAAAATGTTGTTTTAAAGATGTTTGTATGTTAAACTATATTTGCAACCGTGTTACAGGGTGTGGCTAATCTCCCTAGTGTGATTTATATTTTGTAATGAATTACGAAGGGAGGTGGTGTGAATGAGTACATTTGAAGTTTTGAGTCTTATGATTCTGTCGTCATCGTTCTTAATTGCACTGCTTACCTACATAGATAGGAATAATAAGCGAAAATAAAAATAGCCTACCCCTTGTACTTTGGCCAGTCCTGGGGTAGGCTATTTGCATATCACCTAGGGAGCTAAACCGCCTTGTGGGAGGTTGCTCTTTTGTGGGTTAATTATACCCCGATATATCGAATTTGTCAATTAACCATACCATTAAGTACTTTTTGTATGGTTTTAGGGAGGATTATACAGTATGAATACTGAAATTATGAACCAATACAATACATGGATTGAGAAGGCAACTGTTGATGCTGATGTCATTGCAGAGCTTAAAACTATTGCTTCTGATGAGGCAAAGATTGAGGATGCGTTTTATCGTAATCTTGCATTCGGAACAGGTGGTCTTCGTGGCGTAATTGGTGCTGGTACAAATCGTATGAATGTACATACAGTTGCCAAGGCATCCCAGGGACTTGCTGATTATGTGGTAAAGAATTTCCCAGAAGGAAAACGATCTATAGCAGTCAGCTATGACTCGCGTATTAAATCAGATTTTTTTGCAAGAGTATCTGCTGGAGTGTTTGCAGCAAATGGAATTGATGTGCATATTTACACAGAGCTTATGCCAACACCTTGTCTTTCGTTTGCTGTAAGAGAGCTTGGATGTTCTGCTGGTATCATGGTTACAGCTTCGCATAATCCATCTAAGTATAACGGATATAAAGTTTATGGTGCTGATGGATGTCAGATTACAACTGAGGCTGCAGCAGAGATTCTTGCAGAGATAGAGAAGCTTGATATTTTCGAAGATGTTAAGCTTGGTGATTTTGATGAGTACCTTAATAATGGAACAATCAAATACATCGGGGAAGATGTTTACACAGCATTCACAGAGGCTGTTAAGAAACAGTCGCTTCTTGGACCAAATGATAAGATTGACCGTGATGTAGCTATTGTTTATACACCACTTAATGGTACAGGTCTTAAGCCGGTTACTCGTGCACTTAAAGAGTCTGGTTTTACAAATATTACTGTAGTTGCTGAGCAGGAAAAGCCAGATGGCAACTTCCCTACATGCCCATATCCAAACCCTGAAATCAAAGAGGCTATGGCTCTTGGTATGGATTATGCTAAGAAGTGCAACGCAGATTTGCTTCTTGCTACTGACCCTGACGCAGACCGCGTTGGTATTGCAGTCAAGAATGCAGATGGAGAGTATGTTCTTTTATCTGGAAATCAGACAGGATGTCTCTTACTTGATTACATCTGTGCTCGTCGTATAGCAAATGGCACAATGCCAGCTGATCCTGTTTTGGTAAAGACAATTGTTACTATGGATTTAGGTGAGCAGATTGCTACAAGTTATGGTGTTAAGACAATAAATGTTCTTACTGGATTTAAGTTTATTGGTGAGCAGATTGGATATCTGGAAGAAAAAGGAAAAGAAGATTCTTACATTTTCGGTTTTGAGGAGAGCTATGGATATTTAAGCGGTTCTTATGTACGTGACAAGGATGCTGTTGATGGTGCTTACCTCATATGTGAGATGTTTGCATATTACAAGACACAGGGAATCAGCTTGCTGGAGAAGCTTGATGAAATATATGCAAAATTCGGATACTGCTTAAATACGCTTCATTCATATGAGTTTGAAGGCGCAGCTGGATTTGACAAGATGCAGAACATAATGAAGTCTTTCCGTGGTGAAATAACTGAATTTGCAGGAAAGAAAGTTAATACATGTCTTGACTATAATGAGGGAATCGATGGACTTCCTAAGTCGGATGTTCTTAAGTTCTTACTAGAGGATAACTGCTCAGTAGTAGTAAGACCTTCCGGTACAGAACCTAAGCTTAAGTTCTATATTTCGGTGAGTGCTTCTGATGAAGAGGAAGCTGCTGAGTTAGAAGAGAAGATTACAAAGGAACTTGAAGAGTTTTTGAAATAATTATTATAGGACCGCTTTAAGCGGTCCTTTTTTGAAAAATGAGTTATGGAAAAACCAATGTAATGACAATTCCGGCGTCAGATGATATAATGTTTCTAAAGCACATTTTTCATATTTTACGTAGCCAATAGGGGGCTACGGGATTTACAGGAGGAGAAGATGCTGGCAGGAATTGAAGCAGGCGGAACCAAGATGGTTTGTGCCGTAAGTGATGCAGAGTTGAATTTGAAGGGGAGTGCGGTTTTTCCGACTACAACCCCGCAAGAGACTATTGCGGAGATGATCAATTATTTTAGAAAATTCGATATAGATGCAGTTGGTATCGGAAGCTTTGGACCAATTGATTTAAATCCGAAGTCCCCGACGTATGGAAATATCACGAAGACGCCGAAGACGGGATGGTCGGATTTCGATTTCGTGGGTGTGTTTAAGAAGGCGTTTGGTGTGCCTGTGGGATATGATACTGATGTCAATGCAGCAATTCTTGGCGAGGTATACAAGGGCGCAGCGTACGGTTGCAATAATGCGATTTATATTACGATTGGTACAGGTGTCGGAGTTGGTGTTTACTGCAATGGTGGACTTGTGCATGGCTTAGTTCATCCTGAAGCTGGGCATATTCTGCTTAACAGACATCCTGAAGATTCTTTTGAAGGCTCATGTCCTTTTCATAAGAACTGCGTGGAGGGAATGGCAAGTGGTCCGGCTATAGAGAAGCGATGGGGCAAGTCGCCTAAGCTTCTCATTGAGAATGACAAAGTCTGGGAGCTTGAGGCTTATTATATTGCGCAGGCTGTTGCATCATATATACTTACATATTCGCCTGAGAAGGTGATTCTCTGGGGAGGGGTAATGCATCAGGATAAGCTGTTTGACATGGTTCGTTCAAATGTCAAAGAGATACTTAATGGATATGTGCACAGCGAGATGGTTGATTCGAAGATTGACCAGTATATTGTTAAGCCGGCACTTGGTGAGAAGCCCGGTATTACGGGAGCTTTGTGCCTGGCTAGGATTGCACTAAACGGAGCTAGATAGAATTATGAAAGAGTTACTTTATACTATTATTGAGATTATTTCGGTGCTTCATACCAAGCTCTTGGCTCTAAATGATGCATACGAGTACAATTTTACTGATAAGCAGCTGCATTTTATAGTTATTGGAATTCTTGGAATGGCACTTGTGTTTGCTATTCATCCGGTTTTTCTGTGGCTTGCAAAGAGAAAGCATGTTATGGCGATTACATGGATATATGTATTTACACTTATTCTTGTGATTACTTTTGCCATTGAGATTGGACAGAAGGTTACAAATACAGGCAGTATGGAATTTGCCGATATAGTATTCGGAATTGGCGGATTTATTCTGATGTTTATCGTATTTGATGTGATACGAATTATCATAAAGTTGATTCTGAAGCTAATTAAAAAGGATGATAAAAAGAATAATTTGTAACGATAATAAATTGCTGTAGCCGTATGTTTCTACAGCAATTTTTTCTTAAAAAGGTATTGTTAGTTGCCATGAAAATAAGATGATATTATAGAAATAAAAGAATGACTTTGTTATAATACCCTTAGTTGGGCTTTATATACTGCCCGTCTAAGGAAAGGGGATACAAATGGTAAAGAAGAATCAGGTGTTTTTAAATTGGATAAATGTATTATCCGATGCAGCATTGGTTTTTATTTCGTATTTTATAGCAGTATTTTTTCGATTCAGAGTATTTGATGGTGTAGTCAGCGAGAGAATGACAGACCGCATATATATTTATATAGTTGCAGTTTTCAGTCTGGGAATCGTATTTACATACTATGTAGCTCATGTATACCGCCACCAGCGTATGAAGAAGTTAGGCGGAGCAGCGACGAAAATAGTATGCATAAATGGTATCGGAACATTATGTATGGTAGCTGTCCTTTACATGATAAAGGTCATGAACTTCTCGCGAGTTGCATTATTCGGATTCTGGATTATATCAAGCGTATTAGTTGTATTTAAGCATGCAGTGCTAAGACTTATCCTGCATTATTACAGAAAGCAGGGATACAACCTTCGCCATGTGGCAATTGTAGGAAACGGAAAGTCTGCCCTTCAGTACAAGAAGGACATCAAGAAGAACCCTCAGTATGGATATAGAATTGCAGGCTATTTCAGTAAAGTGGAGAATCCTAAGCTTGGAAGATGTCTCGGTGCATATGAGGATATTGCAGATTATCTGGAAGCGAACCCTCTCGATGAGCTTGTAGTTGCGCTTGAACCTCACGAGGTTGAGCACATGAAGCATGTACTCATGGCGGCAGACAAAGAAGGTGTGAAGGTTACACTCATTCCATTTTTCAATGACTATTATCCGGCGCATCCTACGATTGAGACAATCGGAAAGACCAAGATGGTAAATCTTCGTGCAACTCCGCTTGACAACATAGGATGGGCAATGATTAAAAGGGCAATGGATATAGTTGGCTCAGCTATATTAATTATTATATGTGCCATACCAATGATTATTATTGCAATTGGTGTGAAGCTTTCTAGTCCGGGACCGGTATTTTTCAGTCAGGAGCGCGTGGGACTAGGGAAAAAACCATTCAAAATGCTTAAGTTTAGAAGTATGCGTACAGACGTAGACCACAACGGATGGAGTACGGACCGGGATAACCGTAAGACTAAGTTTGGAAGCTTCATTCGTAAGTTCAGTCTGGACGAGCTTCCACAGCTTTTTAATGTATTTGTAGGCCAGATGAGCCTTATTGGACCAAGACCAGAGCTTCCATTTTATGTAGCTCAGTTCAAGGAAGAGGTTCCTCTTTACCTTGTCCGCCAGCAAATAAGACCAGGAATGACAGGTTGGGCGCAGGTTAATGGACTCCGCGGAGATACCTCTATAGAGGAAAGAGTCGAGTACGACATATGGTATATCGAGAATTGGAGTCTTGGTCTTGATATCAAGATTCTGTGGAAAACAGCATTTGGTGGAATGATTAACTCAGAGCAGTTGTAGTTAGATACTTGGAGAGAGATGGTGAATAAAAACAAAGTTAACAAGATTAGTATTATTAATATAGTTATATTTTGGGTATTGTTCTTTTTTGCAGTCCTGGTGTTAGTTATGGCATGCAGAAACAGCAATCAGGCTGTTATGCCAATCCCATTCCCAATTAAGTTCGAGGGTGAACAAGAATACGTTGATGGTGATTTGGTACTTCGCGGTCAATTCTCGGAAGAATTGCCTGAAGGTGCTCAGATGAATTTTTATCTTAACCACATTGGAATATCTATATATTTGAATGGTGAAATGATTTACGAATCAGCTTATGAGAATTATCCGGAAATGTGCGGAAATGCATGGGAAATGTGG
>JAXELM010000099.1:0-4456 GCA_034100525.1 Agathobacter sp. | reverse complement strand
TACACACAATAGTTCAGTATTTCAAAGCTTTTGAAAAATGTATTCCTTGGATTGCATTGATACTGCTTCTTTTTATAGGAGGGAAGATGCTGATTGAAGGAATAAGAAATAACGACACAGATGACGAAGAAACAAAAGTAGGTTTAGTTGCATTGCTGATACAGGGGGTAGCGACTTCTATCGATGCATTATCAGTTGGTTTTACCATTGCAGAGTATGGATTACTTATGGCTTTGGTATGTGCATTGATTATTGCAGTGGTTACCTTTGTTATAAGCATGGCAGGTCTTATAATAGGCAAGAAATTTGGAACAAAATTTGCTAATAGGGCTACAATATTTGGCGGTGTTATCTTAATTTTGATAGGAATAGAAATCTTTGTGACAGGAGTATTCTAGAATCAATGGGGACGGGGAAAAGTGGTCTAGTCCTCTTTTCTCCGTTCACGTTGCCTCTGATTTATGAAGATAATTGTTGTATATGCAATAGCCATGGTATTTTTGTTATTTATAATAAAAGGAATGCTTGTTTTAAAAGTTCCTATTTTTCATAAAGTGTAAGTTACAAGGAGGTACTTATATGTCAGAATTATCAAAACTACCTAATATAGGAAAAGTGGTCGAAGAGCAGCTTAATCAGGTTGGTATTACAACTGCTGAAGAATTGGCGGAGACAGGGGCAAAAGAGGCCTGGCTAAAAAGTTCTCTGCGAAAGACAATGATGCATTGACAAACATCTATGTGTGTGGTAATTTATATATAGATGTTTATCTATGTAAGGAGGGCTAAATGACTAGAGAAGAAGTTGCAACTATCTGTAAGGCGATGTCAGATACAAACAGACTGAGAATTTTAGAGATGCTTACGCAGGGAGAAAAGTGTGGATGCAACCTGCTTGAAGAGCTTCAGGTAACACAGCCAACCTTATCCCATCATATGAAGGTGCTGTCAGATTGTGGTCTGGTAAATTCTTATAAGGATGGGAAATGGCATCATTACTCTATTAACTGCGGCAGGTTCAAGGAATACAAGGATTATATTGTTGCAATTACCTGTTGTGGAAATAACTTAGAGTCTGAAAATATTAAAGAATGTTGCGGGACAAAAAATTAGAAGTACAAAAAGAAAGGACGGTTATTAAGATGAATGTAAAAGTATTAGGCGGTGGATGTAGCAAATGTGAGACACTTCTTGCAAATACAAAGGAAGCGGTGGCAAATGTTGGTGTAGAGGCAGAAGTAGAATATATTACAGATTTTGCTGTAATTGGAAGCTATGGTATTATGAGTATGCCAGCTCTTGTTGTAGATGAAAAAGTAGTATCAATGGGCAAAGTACTTAAGAGTAGTGAAATTGAGGAATTATTAAAGTAATGTGGACATTTATACAGGAACAAATTTTTGGCATGAAATGGCTAAAGGTATTGATTGGCAATTTGTTAAATGCATTAGGTTTAGACATTACTGGAAGAATAGGTGGTTCTATCCAGTTTTTTATATATGATGTGATAAAAATAGTAGTGTTGCTTTGTGCACTAATATTTATCATAAGCTATATTCAAAGTTTCTTTCCACCAGAGAGAACAAAGAAGATACTGGGACGTTTTCACGGAATTGTAGCAAATATTATAGCTGCATTGCTTGGAACAGTAACGCCATTTTGTTCCTGCTCATCTATCCCACTTTTTATGGGATTTACAAGTGCGGGACTTCCGATTGGAGTGACTTTTTCATTTTTAATCTCATCACCGATGGTTGACTTGGGCTCGCTTGTTTTGCTGATGAGTATATTCGGTGCTAAGGTGGCAATTGTATATGTGGTACTTGGACTTGTAATTGCAGTTGTGGGTGGTACTCTTATCGAAAAACTTCATCTTGAAAATCAGGTAGAAGAGTTTATACGAAATGCAAAACAGATAGATATTCCGCAGGCAGAATTGACAGTAGAAGATCGCATCAAGTACGCGGCAGAACAGGTCACCGAAACATTTAAAAAGGTATTTCCATATATTCTCATAGGTGTAGGCATTGGAGCCGTTATTCATAATTGGATTCCTGAAGATTTGGTTGTGAAGTTCCTTGGAAATGGTAATCCGTTCGGCGTTATCATTGCAACAATCGCAGGTGTGCCTATGTATGCAGACATTTTCGGGTGTATCCCAATCGCAGAGGCTCTGCTTACAAAGGGGGCGAAGCTTGGCGTTGTGCTCTCGTTCATGATGGGTGTGACCACGCTTAGTCTTCCATCTATGGTTATGTTAAAGAAAGCTATCAAACCAAAGTTGCTTGGAATTTTTATAGCAATCTGTACAGTAGGAATTATCATTGTAGGATATTTCTTCAATGTGATACAGTATCTGCTTGTTTAATAATATAGGAGAAAGCTAACCGTTCAGTGCAGAAATATGCGGAACCGCATATTTCGTAAGAAAGAGTATAGTTTATTGGAGCAAGTGCCCATCGGCGTAGCTGATTTTAATGCACTTGCGGTTCGTAACTATGAAGGTACTGAATAGTTACGGAGAAAGATAATGAATAAAGTAGCATTTATATGTGTTCATAATTCCTGCAGAAGTCAGATTGCAGAAGCACTTGGCAGACATCTGGCAGGAGAAGCATTTATGAGCTATTCTGCTGGAACAGAGACAAAACCTCAGATTAATCAGGATGCTGTTAGATTGATGAAGGAAATTTATGGCATTGATATGGAAGCGGAGGGGCAGTACAGTAAACTTATCTCAGAGATTCCAGAGGTGGATATAGCAATTTCCATGGGCTGTAATGTCGGATGCCCATATATAGGGAGAGCGTTTGATGATAATTGGGGACTTGACGATCCAACTGGAAAATCGGATGAAGAATTTAAGCTTGTTATTAGACAAATAGAAAAACGAATCATTGAATTAAAAGATAGACTGTGAGAACGAACAATAGGTGGAACAAAAAAGAGGGAAAATGAAAAATTTTCCCTCTTTTCATGTCTTATATTACCACAAAATGACGTTTTTTTCAAGTCTACCAATAAGCTGCTATTGGATATATAATCAGAAAACCCTATAAAGAAAAGGAAAGAAGGTATCAGTATGTGGATGGAAGTGTTGGCAGGACAGAATCAGGTACAAAAGGTAATGGATATGAATCAGAAAACTGAGCGTTTTGGGCTTTCGCTGACGCAGGAGGATGCCAAGCTTCTTGTAGAACGGAAGATGGAATGTTTGAAGGAACAGCAGAGAGTGGAATTTGGGGAAACAATATTATCCAAGTTAATTGATACTTTTTGCGATTCGCCATATATTTCGCAAAGTGATTATGTAGACACAATATCCGGACTGCAGGAGATATTTTATCTCTATAAGAATGAATCACTGGATGTATTGACGGACGATGAACTACTTGAGTTTATGAAGGAAGCTTTTGATGGCAAGTGTCAGGGGTCTTTGGAGTATCTGGAAGAAACTGTGTTGGAGGAGTTTGCAAGAAATATCAGAATAGAAGGTCTCAATGCTTTGGAAAGCTATTATAAGAAGAGAACAGGAGTAGAAACGGATGAATGATTATCAATTAGAGGAATTGATACCAGTTGTAGCAAAGCTGGCAGAAAGCTATACTTCAAAAGAGAGCACATCGGTTACCTATGAAAAAGCCAGACAGCTTATGGAAGCAGTGATTTACTGTATACAGCAGTGCCAAGGTAGTAATCAGCTGGCAGGAATAGACAAAATGTCTGCACAGGATGCATATGCATTTGGATATGAACAGCTTCTTTGTAGGGTAAAGCAGGCACAACATGCATACAGCGAGATGATTGTAGAGTTTGAAGCGTATGGAAATGAAAATTATTATGACACAGTGACAAAAGGAATATCCGGTTTTTTCAGATATTATGATGCCAGGTTCGCACCGCAGGAAACGATAATTACCATGGATTATCCTACTATCTGTCCGATTAATCAGCTGTCTGGAATCAACGCCATTGAAAAATATATAGAGTACATTGCATTAGAACAGATATTTTTGGGGGCACTGCCCAAAGAATATATCATACAGGTATTAACACGCTATCAGGCAAATTACAGAAAACAGTTCTACAATATATGCAGCATTATTCTTCGCCATATACTTGAGTATATGTTGATTGGTAAGAATTTGGGAACAGTTCCTTCTGCAGAAGATTATGAAATGCTTCGTGATATTATTTCAACAAAAAGCAGGGAGAATTTGAAAAATACACTGACTACTTTGTTAGATAAACTGATACAGCAAAAATATCGGAATAATTCATCTTTGTTCAATTATCTCAAGAGAGATATAGATGATTTTGCAGTAGAACTTTGTGTAACAGATCGTTTTAAGTTATAATTAGTTTTGAATATAAAAAAGTAGCAGATTGATAAATCGGGAGGAGAGGGAATTGGTTATGAATAGTTTATCAAATTATTTTATAGAAGGCCTGCAAGG
>JAXELM010000080.1:0-9154 GCA_034100525.1 Agathobacter sp. | reverse complement strand
CCAAAGCATGCACATGGAACTGTCAACATAGACAGGCATACTTCTTCAACTAGAATAATAATGGAAAAAGTAATGGCGTTATATGAGAAAATTGTCAATCCGAATTTGCTGGTGAGACGTGTGAGCATAACTGCCAACAATGTAATAGATGAGAGTCGGGTTGCAAAAGAAACGCAGTATGAGCAGTTAAATCTTTTTACAGACTATCAGGCAAAAGAGGTTGAGGCGGTATTGGAAGAAGAGGAATTAAAGAAAGAAAAAAGATTGCAGCAGGCAATGATTTCGATTAAGAAAAAATATGGAAAGAATGCAGTCCTTAAGGGGACAAATCTGACTGAGGGTGCGATGACTAAGGAGCGAAATAATCAGATAGGAGGTCATAAAGCATAATGGGAAAATACGATGATATAATAGATCTTGAACATCATGTTTCAATAAAGCATCCTCATATGGAGATGCTGACAAGAGCCGCACAGTTTTCACCATTTGCCGCACTTACAGGATATGACTCATCCATACAGGAGGCAGGAAGACTTACAGATGCAAGAATTGAACTGGACGAAAGTGAGAAGGAGCTTCTTGATATGAAGCTGAAAAGTCTTTTGTGTGGGGATGAAAGAGACAGCATTGTTGAGATAACATATTTTGTCGAAGATGAAAGAAAAAGTGGTGGGAAATATATAACTAAAAAAGGAAAGGTTGCAAAATTAATCACTTATGATAAGATAGTTGTCATGGAAGATGATACAAAAATAAAAATTGATGATATAATAGAAATCAATTTTGGAGGTGACAAATGATTAATATACTTTGTTATGGGGACTCTAACACATATGGATATGATCCTCATACAGGAGGTCGATATGACGAAAGTGTCAGATGGCCATGCAGACTCCAGACTTATCTGGGAGACGAATATCATGTAATAGAGGCAGGACTCAATGGAAGAACCACCTGCTATGATGATCCTAATATGGAGAATGTCAACGCCCTGAAGACTCTCGAGACAGACCTTGAGAAATACGACAAGTTAGACCTTATAGCGATTATGCTTGGCACTAACGATTTAAAAGAATTTACAGGTGCAGATGTCAACGAGATAGTTTTAGGCGTTGAAAAGGTAATGATGAAGATGAAAAGCATTATGAAAGAAAAACAGGACAGGGATCCAATTTTTCTTATCATGTGTCCGCCTGAGATTGGTTCTGCAATACGCCAGTCGCATTTTTATGGTGAGTATAGAGAAAATTCTATTGCAAAATCAAGAATGTTTCCGATGTATTACAGACAGATGGCGGTGAAAAATGGATGTATGTTTTTTGATACGTCAGAATGGGTTAAAGCATCAGAAGTTGATTCAATTCATCTAAATGTTGCAGATCATGTTTTGATTGCAGAGAAAGTTTGTGATATAATTTCATCAATAAACAAAAGAGTATTTGTTTACAAAACCAATTAATTGTGATACATTAAGGAAAACGCGCTTTTATGAAAGGAGCAGAAAATGACATACGAAGAAATTGTTGAGAAGCTTCAAAAGACTTATGGTGAAGCAAAAGCCGATAAGGTAGAAGGTCATGTAGCAGTACAGTTTGATATTACAGGTGAAGGTGGTGGCTCTCTCTACGTTGAGATTACAGAT
The DNA here is from genome assembly GCA_034100525.1 of Agathobacter sp. Classification (GTDB taxonomy): domain Bacteria; phylum Bacillota; class Clostridia; order Lachnospirales; family Lachnospiraceae; genus Roseburia. The sequence continues at coordinate 7,512 of JAXELM010000080.1, read as the reverse complement.
GGTAAGATTGATGTTCAGCCTTATCAGTATTGGGATCACAATGCCAGAGTTACACTTCCGGCAGATGTACTTATGGAGATTGCAGATGGTAAGACAGATTTCGAGAGCGCATACAATGATCAGAAGCTCTGGATTGATGGAGACTTAGGTGCAGCTCTTCTTTTAAAAAACATAGAGTTTAAGAAACCTGTAAAGAAGCCGGCAGCTAAGAAAACAACAGCTAAGACAGCAGAGAAGAAGCCAGCAGCCAAGAAGACTGCTTGTGCCAAGAAGCCGGCAACCAAGAAGACAACAGCAAAGGCAGCTGAGACAAAGACAACAAAATAATCTTTATGACCAAAAGGGAATGAGATATCCGGCACAAATATGTGTCGGATATTTTTTTAAAACACATCAGAACATACATTCGAAAAACTCTGTACTTTTACAAATGTTTCTGTTATAATAATCTGTACATATGGAGACATTATTATACGAGGAGGGATATAGTGGATCATTTTGTATTACATTCGGAATATGCACCTACAGGGGATCAGCCACAGGCTATAGAAGCTCTTGTCAAAGGATTTAAAGAGGGTAATCAGTTTCAGACACTGCTTGGTGTGACTGGTTCTGGTAAGACGTTTACCATGGCCAATGTTATAGCACAGCTTAATAAACCTACTTTGATTATGTCTCATAACAAGACACTTGCGGGACAGTTATACTCAGAGATGAAGGAATTTTTTCCGGAGAACGCAGTGGAATATTTTGTGTCCTATTATGATTATTATCAGCCGGAGGCTTATGTCCCACAATCTGATACGTATATCGCGAAGGATTCTTCTATTAATGATGAGATTGACAAGCTCAGGTTATCTGCTACGGCAGCCATGGCAGAGCGGAAGGATGTGATAATTGTTGCATCGGTTTCATGTATATATGGAATTGGTAGCCCATCTGATTATATGAATATGATGGTATCGCTTCGTCCGGGAATGGAGATTGACAGGGATGATGTAGTTAAGAGCCTTATAGATATGCAGTACTCGCGCAACGATATGGATTTTAAGCGAGGTACTTTCAGAGTGCACGGGGATGTGCTTGATATTTTTCCGGCTAATAATTCAGACACTGCCATAAGGGCAGAGTTTTTTGGAGATGAGATAGACCGAATTACGGAAATTGATGTTCTGACAGGAGAGATTAAGGCTGAGCTTAAGCATGCAGCAGTTTTTCCTGCATCTCATTATGTAGTTCCTCAGGAGAAGATATTAGAGGCTTGTGAGAAAATAGAAGCAGAGATGGAAGCGCAGGTTAAGTTCTTTAAGGGGGAAGACAGACTTATAGAAGCACAGCGTATTGCAGAGAGAACGAACTTCGATGTTGAGATGCTTAAAGAGACAGGATTTTGCAGTGGAATAGAGAATTATTCCAGACATCTTGCGGGACGTGCTGCGGGAGAGATGCCGGATACACTCATTGATTATTTTCCGGATGATTTTCTAATCATAGTCGATGAGTCACATATTACTATACCACAGGTAAGGGGAATGTATGCCGGTGACAGATCCAGAAAGACGACGTTGGTTGATTATGGTTTCAGATTACCTTCTGCACTTGACAACAGACCTTTGAATTTCGAGGAATTTGAGAGCAAGATAGATCAGATGCTGTTTGTCTCTGCGACACCGAATGTTTATGAGGATGAACATGAGATGCTTCGGGTTGAACAGATTATACGTCCTACAGGCTTGTTAGATCCTGAAATTTCGGTCAGACCCGTTGAGGGACAGATTGATGATTTGATTTCAGAAGTGAATAAAGAGACAAAGGAACACAATAAGGTTCTCATTACTACGCTGACTAAGCGGATGGCCGAGGATTTGACCACATATATGCAGGAGCTTGGAATCAGGGTTAAATATTTACATTCTGACATAGATACCTTGGAACGAGCGCAGATAATAAGGGATTTGCGACTTGATGTGTTTGATGTGCTCGTGGGAATCAATCTATTAAGAGAGGGACTTGATATACCGGAGATAACTCTTGTTGCAATTTTAGATGCTGACAAGGAGGGCTTCCTCAGATCTGAGACTTCGCTTATTCAGACGATTGGCCGTGCTGCCAGAAATAGTGAAGGTCATGTGATTATGTATGCGGACAAGATTACAGATTCCATGAGGGTGGCGATTGAAGAGACTGAGAGAAGAAGAAAACTCCAGCAGCAGTATAATGAGGAGCATGATATTACACCACAAACTATAAAGAAGTCAGTGCGTGATCTGATTGCTATTTCGAAGAAGGTAGCAGCGGCAGAGATGAATATGGAAAAAGACCCTGAGTCAATGAGTGAGAAAGAGATTACAAAGCTTATTGCAGAGGTTGAGAAGAAGATGAAGAAGGCAGCAGCCGAACTTAATTTTGAGGCGGCAGCGGAGTACAGAGATAAACTTATAGAGCTAAAGAATTATTTGCGAGATATGTAGCAGAAAGGATGCACCATGGCAAAGAAACAAAGAAAGTATATTACTATCAAAGGTGCCAGTGAACACAATTTAAAAGGGATTGATATTCAGATACCAAGAGATGAATTTGTTGTTCTGACAGGTTTGTCAGGTTCAGGCAAATCCTCACTTGCTTTTGATACAATTTATGCAGAGGGACAGAGACGGTATATGGAGTCGTTATCGTCATATGCGCGCCAGTTCCTTGGTCAGATGGAGAAGCCTAATGTGGAGTCTATCGAAGGACTTCCACCAGCTATTTCTATTGATCAGAAATCTACTAACAAGAATCCTCGTTCTACAGTTGGAACGGTTACAGAGATATATGATTATTTTCGTCTGTTGTATGCCAGAATTGGTATTCCGCACTGTCCAAAGTGTGGAAGGGCAATCTCAAAACAATCCATAGATCAGATGGTGGATGCAGTTATGCAGTTGCCTGAGAAGACGAAGATTCAGATATTGGCACCGGTAGTCAGGGGGCGAAAGGGTGAACATCAGAAGCTGTTTGAGAGAGCAAAGAAAAGTGGATATGTGCGAGTGATTGTCGATGGGAATATGTATGAGCTTTCTGAGGATATTCCACTTGATAAGAATATAAAGCACAATATAGATATAGTTGTAGACAGACTTGTTGTAAAAGAGGGAATAGAGAAGCGTCTGACGGATTCTTTGGAGAATGTATTTGCACTGTCAGACGGGAATGCTGTTGTTGATGTGGTCGATGGAACGCCTATGACTTTTTCGCAGAATTTTGCGTGTCCTGATTGTGGTATAAGTATTGATGAGGTTGAGCCTAGAAGCTTTTCGTTTAATAATCCTTTTGGAGCCTGCCCGACATGTTATGGTCTTGGATACAAGATGGAATTTGATGAGGATTTGATGATTCCTGATAAGACTCTTTCTATTTCAGAAGGAGCTATTCAGGTTATGGGGTGGCAGTCATGTACGAACAAGGATAGTTATACTTATGCGACACTGAGGGCTTTGTCTGAAGGCTATGGTCTTGATTTGGATATGCCGTTTAAAGACATACCAAAGGATTTACATGATATTTTTATGTATGGTGGTGACGGAAGAATTCTAAAAGTCAGATACAAAGGAATGCGCGGCGAAGGAGTTTATGATTTAAACTGGGAAGGCTTGATGAAAAATGTCGAACGCCGATATAGGGAAACTGGTTCAGAAACTGGCAAGGCAGAGTATGAACAATTTATGAGAATCACTCCATGTCCATGTTGTCATGGAAAGCGTCTTAAGGAAAGCTCTCTTGCAGTTACAGTTGCTGATTACAATATTTACGATATGACCAATCATTCTGTAAAGGAGCTTGTAGATATACTTGACAATATTGAGCTGACACAACAGCAGCATTATATTGGAGACCAGATACTGAAGGAAATACGTGCGCGTGTTGGCTTTTTGAAGCAGGTAGGACTTGAATATCTTACTCTTACAAGAGCAACAGGAAGTTTGTCCGGTGGTGAGGCACAGAGAATTCGTCTTGCCACACAGATTGGTTCGGGGCTTGTTGGCGTTGCATATATTCTTGATGAGCCGAGTATTGGACTTCATCAGAGAGACAATGATAAGCTGTTAAAGGCTCTTATGGATTTAAAGAATCTTGGAAACACACTCATAGTAGTAGAGCATGATGAAGATACTATGCGTGCGGCGGATTATATTGTGGATATCGGACCGGCGGCAGGCTCGCATGGTGGAGAAGTAATAGCTACAGGAACTGCCGCAGATATTATGAAGTGCAAGAAGTCAATTACGGGAGCATATCTGAGCGGACGTGTGAAGATACCTGTTCCAGAAGAAAGAAGGAAGCCGACTGGATTTATTACGGTTAAGGGTGCAAGGGAGAATAATCTTAAGAATATCGATGTCGATTTTCCACTTGGAATTATGACATGTGTTACCGGTGTTTCGGGCTCTGGAAAGAGTTCTCTTACAAATGAGATTTTGTATAAGCATTTGGCAAAAAGCCTGAACCGGGCAAGATGCATTGCGGGCGATCACGATGAGATTGTTGGAATAGAACAACTGGACAAGATAATAGATATTGATCAATCACCTATAGGAAGAACTCCAAGATCTAATCCTGCTACTTATACTGGTGTATTTGATATGATAAGAGACCTTTTTGCTGCCACACCTGATGCAAAGGCAAAAGGATATAAGAAAGGGCGATTCAGTTTTAATGTAAAAGGTGGAAGATGTGAGGCATGTAGCGGAGATGGAATTCTAAAGATTGAGATGCATTTTCTTCCAGATGTATATGTGCCATGTGAGGTCTGCGGTGGTAAACGATACAATAGAGAGACACTCGATGTAAAGTATAAGGGTAAGAGTATCTATGATGTGCTTGACATGACGGTGGAGGAGGCTCTTGATTTTTTCAAAAATGTACCTCGTATTCACAATAAGATACAAACTCTGTATGATGTTGGACTGTCATATATCAAGCTGGGACAGCCATCGACTGAACTGTCAGGAGGAGAGGCTCAGCGTATTAAGCTTGCAACAGAGCTGAGCAGAAAGAGCACAGGCAAGACTATATATATTCTTGATGAGCCGACTACCGGTCTTCATTTTGCTGATGTTCATAAGCTTGTTGAGATACTCAGGCGTTTATCAGATGGTGGTAATACAGTTATAGTTATTGAGCATAATCTTGATGTCATAAAGACTGCGGATTATATCATAGATATGGGACCAGAAGGTGGTGACGGTGGTGGAACCGTCATTGCAAAAGGAACACCAGAAGAGATTTGTGAAGTGAAAGAGTCATATACGGGGCAGTTTTTGCGTCCATATTTGTTACCAGAAAATTAATTTTATCTTAAAATTGCCACTTTCTTAAAAAAACAGTTTGAAAAATGGAATTTATTGTATATAATATTCTCGAATATGTAAAAATATGATTAACTGAGTTTTTGCGCCTATAGGCAAGACTCGCTTGTATATAATTTGGATATAATAATTGAAGAAAGCTTTTAGAAAGGGGCTATAAGATGATAGGATCAGATATTGGAATCGATTTAGGTACAGCTAGTATTTTAGTATATATAAAGGGTAAGGGCGTTGTATTAAAAGAGCCTTCAGTAGTTGCATTTGACAGAGACACTAACAAAATTAAAGCTATTGGTGAAGAGGCAAGACTTATGCTTGGAAGAACTCCTGGCAATATTGTTGCAGTACGTCCACTTCGTCAGGGTGTTATTTCTGATTATACAGTTACAGAGAAGATGATTAAGTACTTTATTCAGAAGGCACTTGGTAAGAAGAGCTTCCGTAAGCCTCGTATCAGTGTATGTGTTCCTAGTGGCGTTACAGAGGTAGAGAAGAAGGCTGTGGAGGATGCTACTTATCAGGCTGGAGCAAGAGAAGTAGAGATTATTGAGGAGCCTATTGCAGCTGCAATTGGTGCTGGAATTGATATTTCAAGACCATGTGGAAATATGATTGTAGACATAGGTGGTGGTACATCAGATATCGCTGTTATTTCCCTTGGTGGATCTGTTGTAAGTACATCTATCAAGATTGCCGGTGATGATTTTGATGAAGCACTTGTGCGTTATATGCGTAAGAAACACAATCTTCTTATCGGTGAGCGTACAGCTGAAGATATCAAGATTAAGATTGGTACATGTTATCCATTAGCTCAGAATGAGACAATGGATGTAAGAGGACGTAACCTTGTAACAGGTCTTCCAAGAACAATCACAGTAAGCTCAGAAGAGACAGAAGAGGCTCTTCGTGAAGCAACACTTCAGATTGTAGAAGCCGTACATGCTGTGCTTGAGAAGACTCCGCCAGAACTTGCAGCAGACGTTGCAGACAGAGGAATCGTTCTTACAGGAGGTGGTTCTTTACTTCGTGGTCTTGAGGAGCTTATCGAAGAAAAGACTGGAATAAATACAATGACCGCAGAGCAACCTATGACATGTGTTGCTATAGGAACTGGCAAGTATGTAGAGTTCCTTGCTGGCAAGAGAGATGATGAATAAAATATAAAGATTCATAACGCAGAGGCTTTTTCGGGAGAATGTCTCTGCGTTAATTTATGTAATGGGATTTTTATTAAGGAGAATTAATGAGAAGAAGATTAAATTTAATTATGGCATTATTATTTGTATCTGTACTTTGTGGCTGTACACAAAAGACTAATGAAGGAAAGTCGAATGAAACTATGCAAATGACAACGCAGGTAACAGAAGTAGATTCAGAGTCAGATAATAAAACTTTAACAGAACAATCATCTGAGAATGCGAAAGTTGTAGAAAATTATAAAGCAGAAGATGGTAAAACATTTGCCGATATTGAACAACAAATAGGAGGCATTGCTGATGTGTCCTCAATTACAAAGAATCAGATTACTTTTGAAACACGTGTTGATTTGTTTGGTACATATGGAATTACAATACCTATGAAGTTAGAAAATGACAAATTGGTAGCTTTGGATTCTGTTATAAAGTTTGTAAATAATCCGGATTCAAGTGTGTTTGATGAATTTGAATCTTTAGATGCAGACACAAAAGAAAGAATAGCAAAGGAATATAACGAAGAGGGTTATAAAGTTCTTACATTAAAGAAGAATTTGAAGTCGAAATCAGATAATGGTGATTTAGAAATTAAAGCTGGTGAACAAATTATTCCGTATGGATATGATGAGAGCACACAGAAATTTTACTTCACCTATAACGATACGATTTGCTATTTTGAATATGAATTCGTGGATGATGAATATAATGGATATACTTTTACAATAAATGGAGTGGACGAAGATGATATGTTTGAAGCACTTCCATATGTAGGATAATTCTTGTTTGATGAGGTGGGGGCAACCGCTTCTTAAGTCTTCAAGGACATGAGTTGATACTATTTGTGCGGATGGACCGTTTTAGGTATATATGATTTGAGGGTATGCTAATACATTTTGTGCGTTTATGTCCTCGCATTAAGAGGCTCTAAATAATTCGAGGACGATTTCTAATAATGACGCTGTCGTTCATAT
>JAXELM010000051.1:0-11390 GCA_034100525.1 Agathobacter sp. | reverse complement strand
ACTATTTGTGTGGATGGATCTGAGTAGATTGAAAATGATTTGAGGGTATGTTAATACATTTTGTAAGTGCATCCGCAGTGTTTAGAGGGGCTTAATAATTCGTATGCAATCAGCTGAGAAATTGCCATGGACGGCAATTTCAGCGAATATGAGCCAGGACGGCGAATATGAGCGACAGCGTCACTTATAGACATCCCTGGCGAATTATTTAGAGCCTCTTAACGCGAGGACATAAACGCACAAAATGTATTAACATACCCTCAAATCATATATACCTAAAACGGTCCATCCGCACAAATAGTATCAACTCATGTCCTTGAAGACTTAAGAAGCGGTTGCCACCCCCTCGATAAACAACAATTTAAGAGTTGCCACATCAATGTGTCATTTTCTTTTTGATAGCTTCGATAATAAAACTGCACAGAGTAATCAATATCACAATTATAAAATCAACAAGCAGATTATATCCTAAACGATACAAAAATGGCCATGTCTTGTTGAATGCAAAGCCTATTGAATTAAAGATATCTATCACAAGTGTCAGGAAAATGTGCTGATGCCATGCAAAATAAATCATACTGTGTCTACCGATATATTTGATAGGACGAATAATAAACCAGTGTGAAAAGATGATCATTCCAATGATTCCGGCAAAAGCAGATATGTATGTAAGCGGTAAAATACCATACTTATTATAAAAGATGTCAACAGCATTTCCGGAAATTCGAAGGGAAAGTAATCCAAGTCCCTGATTTATTGCCAGGCAGACAATAAAAAGGGCAACAGACTTAGGAACAGTATTAATCCACCCACGAATCGCATCATAATAGTTCTTGCACACATAACCTACGAAGAAAAATGGAATCATCATAAAGCATATATCAACATTCCATGGCAGTGAAGAACCACCAAAATTGTAATAACAGATGCCACATAGTAAAAGAATAGTAACAGCTAGTCCAATTTTAATATATGTTTTACACAGGCGTTCAACCCAGTAAAACAGAATATTCAGCCAGAAGAGACATGCAATAAACCACAAAGTCCACATTCTGTTTTGAACTAAAAAGTCCTTTACAAGGTGCATGATTGAATTTGGTGACATAGAGCCAGATGATTTGAAGTAAAAAATCTGGCAGATAATCATAGGAATTCCATATAAGAAATATGGAACAACTATGGCCTTTATTTTTTTAATAAGAAAAGTTTTAAAATCATACTTGTTTGAAAAAACATAACCACTCAGAAAAAAGAATAGTGGAACGTGAAAAGTATAAATAAGTGACCTGAGCATGCTATTGTCTGTATGTGCAAAAATAACAAGCAGAATACCAAATCCTTTGGCTACATCAAGCCAGTCCAAACGTTTTTCTTGCATATGTGAAACCTCTAATAAAATATTGTGGGAATATTGTACCATATTATGGAAAAATAAAAAACCCTTGTCAAAACATAAAGCCGATAAAAGCAATAATGTTTTAACAAGAGCTGTAGAAATTATTCTGATTTAATAATTTTCTGATAACGATTCATCTCATCAACGATAACCCCGCTAAGTGCAATCAAACAGATGAGGTTTGGAATTGCCATAAGGGCGTTTGCAATATCTGAGAAGTTCCATGCAATCTGGAGAGAGGTTGTTGCCCCGAGAAAAACGATGCATGAAAAGAAAATACGATAAACCATATTGAATTTATGAGTATTAAAAAGGTATTCAAAAGCTTTCTCGCCATGGTATTCCCAACCAAGTATTGTCGAGAAGGCAAACAGTGCAATGCCAATACATACAAGCCATCCACCAGGCTCTCCAAGTACTGACTCAAATGCCATGATAGTAAGTGCCGCGCCAGTAACTACAGTTTCGTATTTAAGAGTTCCATCTTCTGAAAAGATATATTTATTTCCAGCGTCATCGCTATATGTATTATCAGAAACCGGGGTTAGAATAATATTGTCTTCATATTTACTTGATAAGGTAAATTGTTTGGCATCACCTGATACATTGTATTTGGATACTGTCGTTTTGTCGCCGTCATTTAAAGTTACGTTAAGTGTTTGCGCCTCTGCACTGTAGCTGTATGTGCCCTGCGAGTGTGTCTCTGTTGTTCCGAGAACACCTGAACTTGCGATGCATAGTCCTGTGATTGTACAAACAACGATTGTATCCCAGAAAGTTCCGGTCATATTTATATATCCCTGTCTTACAGGATCTGTTGTTGTTGCGGCAGCAGCAGTAATTGCAGCTGAACCCATTCCGGCTTCGTTGGAGAAAACACCTCTTGCAACACCATATCTGAGTGCTTCCATCATAGATTTGGTAATGCTTCCGCAAAGTCCACCGCTTACAGCTTTGAATGAGAAAGCCATCTTGAAAATCATAGCCACACCACTTGGAACATTTTGAATATTTCCCAAAATAATAATAATTCCGGCAATTATATAGAAAAGTGCCATTAATGGAACTACAACCTGCGATACTTTTGAAATAGATTTAATTCCACCTATTATAATGAAAAGTGCCAGTAATGTGATAATGATTCCAGTTATCCATAGAGGTACATTGAAGGTCGTGTTCATCGCAGATGAAATTGAGTTTGCCTGAGTCAGATTTCCAATTCCAAATGAAGCTATTACAGTAAAGAGAGCAAATAACCAGCCAAGTGTAGCACCAAGCTTCTTATTCTTGAAGCCCTTCTTCATTGTATACATTGGCCCGCCGGACATTTCGCCCTTCTCATTTACCTCTCTGTATTTTATTGCAAGCATACATTCGCTGAATTTTGAGGTAAGACCAAAGGCGGCTGAAATCCACATCCAGACCAGTGCGCCGGGACCACCGGAAACCATTGCAGTTGCAACACCTACGATATTACCTGTTCCGATTGTGGCAGCAAGTGCAGTTGTAAGTGCTGAGAATGGAGATACATCTCCGGTTCCCTTTTTCTGTCTGGCCTCCTTACTTAGAACGCTCTTAAGTGCATATGGGAGATTTCTCCAGCATAAGGCCTTGGTTCTGATGGTAAGGAAAATTCCTGTTCCAACCAGAAGTGTAAGCATAAAAGGACCCCATACAAAGTCATCAATTATACTCAGAATTTGTGAGAATGTTTTCATAAATACTCCTTATCAAAATAATTAACGCTATCTACTAATGAAAAAGTCTATCATACTAAAAATATGTTTGCAACTGCTTGGTTAAGAACATAAAAAAGAAAAAGGAATATAGTTTATTCCTTTTTCTATAAAAAGAAAAGCTTATTTTATGAACTTTTATAATATTATTATGCTTGCGCATGATAAATCATCTCCCAAATCGTAGACCTTTCCGGATTTAACTCCGACAACAGTTGGGCGAAGAATATAATGCGGATTGTTTTTAACAACACGGGCACGCTCACCATTGCTAAGTTCAACGATAGAGTCGACAGGATAAAGAATCATACTTTCTAAGAAGCTTTTCATTGCACCCATATCAAGTTCGTTTGTCATTGACATTATCATTTCTACTGCATCACGCTGGCTGAAGGCCGCTTTATAAGGGCGTTCTGTGACAAGGGCATCATATATATCTGCCACTGAGAGAATCTTTGCATACTGACAGATTTTGTTATCATCAAACCCAAGTGGGTAACCTTTCCCATTAATTTTCTCGTGATGCTGCAAAACTCCAAGGCAGATTGCATTATTAAAATCAGGATTGTCTTTTATCATCTTGTATCCGTAGACAGAATGCTGCTTCATTATTGCAAATTCATCATCATCAAGCCGGCCGGGTTTGTTAAGAATTTCGAGAGGAATTTTTGTTTTTCCGATATCGTGAAGTAATCCTGATACGCCGATTTCGTATATTTCCTTGCGCGATAAGCCTTGCTGTTTGGCCAGTATCATTGAAATTGTGGCAACATCAACACTGTGCTTGAAGGTATATTCGTCACTTGTTTTTAGTTCATTAATGTCAATGGCTACTGCGTCATTTTGTGATATGACAGACATTAACTCACCGGCAATACTGTCGGTTGCAGAAGCCAGTTCTGATGAATCAGCATTGCTGTATATATATTGAATCCCCTCTGAGACACGCTTTCTGACACTGTCTGACAAAGTGACTTTAGAGCGGTCGCTGGTACGAAGCTTTTCAACCTGTTTCTGAGCCGCCGGTGTGAGAATTTTGTCAGGGTCTTCCTCCTCGTATTCACCGTCCTGAATATATACGGTCATAACTCCGAGTTTGATAAGTGAATCTATTATATATTCATCAACGACAGTACCTTTTGTAACAAGATGGCGCCCCATTCTATCTTCAATAGCCTGATCAATTTTCATGCCGGGGACAAGCTGCCTTGTCCTCATAAACTTTCTCTTGATCATAGTCTTCTCCGTTTCAACATGTGATATTCCTATTATAATACAAAAATTAGTACTTTCCAACTATTTTTGTGAATTATAGTAAGTTTTATATATCTTTTAATAAAGGTATGTTATTATATAAACATATATTTTAGACGGAGGACTTAATAATGGAAAATGTAGAAGTAAAAAAGGAAAGAAACTTCTTTAAGAGAAAGTTTACAGATACGTGGTTTGCATCAGCATTTCTTGCAATATTGTTGCTGTTTGTGGGAGAGTTCCTGGGGATTTTGATTGAATTTATTCCAGGGATACAATATACGGACACTGTAATAACTGGAATTATGTATTTTGAATTTTGGGGTATCTGGGCGATTGTACTTTTGTACATGGCTGTTACAAAGAAAAACAGACCACTGCTCAAATTTATTGGAACTGGCACGAGGGGAAATAATTGGATTAATCTTCTTCTTGGTTTATTAATTGGTGCGGGAATGAATGGTTTTTGCATTTTAGTTGCATGGTTACACAAGGATATAGCACTTACATATGATTCATTTCAACCTATACCTTTTGTTATTATATTTTTAACAGTTTTTGTTCAATCATCTGCAGAAGAGCTTCTGTGCAGGGGATTTTTATATCAGAGACTTAGAAGAAGCTACAAACATCCGGCAGTTGCAATTGTAGGTAATTCTGCATTGTTTGCAGCACTTCATTTATTTAATGAAGGTGTCACTGTGTTGTCTATAATTAATATACTTGTTGTGGGTATTCTTTTTTCTTTCATGGTATATTATATGGATAGTATCTGGTGTGCGATGGCGGCACATGCGGCATGGAATTTTACGCAGAATATAATATTTGGCTTGCCAAATAGTGGAATTACAGTTCCGTTTTCTGTGTTCAAATTGGATGCATCAACAGCAAGGAACAGCTTTGCCTACAATATAGGATTTGGAATTGAAGGAACAATTTTTGCAGATTTAGTACTTATATTGGGATGTGTATTGCTGTTTATGTGGGGACGCAAAAAGAAGAGTGTTGAAGTGGAAAATGAATAAAAAATCAGGAGGATTTCCGGTAAAAGAAATCCTCCTTTTTTTATTCAGCTCTTGACATAGCCTGTTCGAAATCCTTTGTTCCTTTCCAGATTTCACATTTGTATGGGTTCTTCTTCTGCTCAATTGAGCGTTTGATAATTACACTTATACAAACGACGTTGGCTGCTAAAGCAAGTATTGAGATAACTCCCTGTGCAGTTGTATTTGGCACGATGCCAGCCATCTGTTCTGCTGTGTAATCACATAGCTCCAATGCATATTTGGCACCTGTATTTTTATATACTACAGGCAGTACTGAGAATCTCTCAGAAATCTGAAACAGTGGGAATACCTGCGCGAACATACACCATGTTGCAAGCGTATTTGCACGATTTTGTATCCAACCTCCTTTGTTCCAAAGTGCATTTGCAAAAGTTGGAGCAAGAAGAAGTGCAAGACCACAGTACCATGAGTGAGTAGGAAGGTTGTTGTAGGTGTATGCGAAGTTCCAAATGTCATATGCTACTATGAACCAGATAGTCATATCAGGCCAGAGCATATCCTGTTTATTTTTGTCCTTTGATGAGTATATTCCCCACCAGCCTGTCATACAGAATATATTGATGATGCCTGCAATTCCGTTAATCCAGTTCCACCATCCGCCGTTTAGCCATACGCCTTCGTTTGAATACCACCATCCGTTTACTGCATCTGCACCCTTGATTGCTGATTCGAAATCAGAACCTACAGCGATTAGAATGTTGATGGCAACGATTACAAATGGGAAGCATTTAAACCAGTCTTTTGCACCGATGCTTGTGTGGTATTTAAGAAGCATGAAGCCGATACAACCGGCAACAGCTGCATAAAGCTTGGCATAATGGAACCATCCGTTCATGTAAATATATGTAGGATTGTTTAGTGCCCAGGCTGCTCCCGCATTTGCGCCAATTTGAATTGCAACGAAGTAGACGGTGAGAACTCCAAGGATAACCCCAAAGAAGAAAATTCCGCCCCACTTAGTACGCCTCTCAATTTCGTTTGTTATAACAAGTCCGGCAAAAACAAGTACCCAGCCAAGTAGTTGCCACATGTTATCGATTTGAAATAGCATATTTAACCTCCTCCTTGTATTATAAATTTATAAATCTTTTATAAACATAATTATACTCCTTTGGGCTGAAAAATCAATAAAATAGGAATAAGGAACTAGGTAAAAGAAATGTTTGTCAAAAAGCTCAAAAAGTGGTACATTTTAGGAAACTAATTGCAGGAGGCACAAGATGCAGGAGTTTTTGAAGGCAAATTATCATACGCATACAGTCAGATGTCAGCATGCGATTGATGATGAGAGGGACTATATAGAAGCTGCCATAAGCATGGGAATAAAGAAGCTTGGATTTTCGGATCATATCCCCTGCCCGTTTAAGGACGGATATGTTTCAGGTATTAGAATGACAATGGAGCAGGCACCTGAATATGTCGAGACAATCAGACAGCTTGCCAAAGAATATGAGTCACAGATACAAATATATGTTGGCTTTGAAGCAGAATATATTCCGGAATTTTTCGATGAGCAGAAGGCTATGTGTGACAAGCTTGGTGTGGATTATATGATAATGGGACAGCATTTCCTAAGAAGCGAGTCTGTAGGTCCGTATTCAGGAACGAATACTGATGACGAGAGCAGGATAAGAGAGTATGTTGATTCTGTGATAGAGGGGATGAAAACAGGGATGTACAAATATCTTGCCCATCCTGATTTGATGAATTATCAGGGGATGGATTCTGTTTACGAATGGGAGATGACAAGACTTTGTGAAGCCCTTAAGAAAATGGATATTCCTCTTGAAATAAATGTTTTAGGAATTGGAGAAGGGAAACATTATCCATCGGACAGATTCTGGAAACTTGCAGGAGAGACCGGTAATAAAGTTATTCTCGGTATGGACGCGCACTGTGCAAAGCAGCTTATAGATGTAGATAGTTATAATAAGGCTTTGGAACTTGTTGAGAGATATTCCCTGAATTTGATAGATGAAATTGAAATGACTGACAGGAGATAGAATTATCAGAATAATTTGATAAATTACGCCCTACCCCATTTGATAAATTTAGTCAAGTGAAAAATTTTACAAAACAAGGCAAATGTTTTGTGAGATTTGTCTTATGGAAACTATGCACAATATATTGTATAATAGACTTCGTTGAGGACAAAACTTAGTAAGGGAGAGCGGTTATGTCAGACGAAGTATTAGATGATGTAATGATTAAAGGAACTTGTAAAGGAAAGGCTGAGGCAATTGTAAATTGCCAGTGTAATATTGAAAGTGCACCATCACGTTGTGAACAGGCAGAACACTGTATGTTCTATTCATATTACAAATGCAGCAAACAGTGGCAGAAATTAGTATAGATGTTTGCCAGATGATTTGAATTAAGAACTCCTGCTTAGGCAAAGATGCCAGAGCAGGAGTTTTGTCGTTAAAAATAGGATATAACAAAGGAGATTCAAATTTGATGAAAATACTTGTACTTAGTGATTCACATGGAAATATAAGCAATATGATAACTGCTGTACATGAAAGTGAGCCCGATATGGTCATTCATCTTGGGGACTGCGAATCTGATTTGTTTAAGCTTGAAGAATGTTTCCCAGATATGTTATTTGAAAATATTGCCGGTAATTGCGACTATGAAGAGGAGCTTCTTGAGAAAATAATAGAAGTGGAAGGCAGGAAAATTCTGATATGCCACGGACATACATATAATGTAAAGGCAGGATACCTGAATCTTCAGATGGCAGCTCTTGAGAAAAAAGTAGATATTACTTTGTTTGGGCATACACACAAGGTTTTTTATGACCATCACAATGGCCTGGCGATTATGAACCCGGGAAGTATTGGAGCTCCGCCTTATGGAATACCGCCATCATATGGTATTATCTGGCTTGATGACGAGGGTATAGAGCTGGATGTCAGGTATATTGAGTAGTTATATCTTCTATTTATATAAAGAAATTGACTTATTGTGCTTATTGGCTGTATAATACATCAATGTCTAATAGGATTTAAGAGGAGCATAAGAAAAATGGTAAAGGTTGTTAAATTCGGAGGAAGTTCATTAGCGAGTGCAGAGCAGTTCGCTAAAGTAGGTGATATTATACGTGCGGACAAGTCACGTAGATATGTAGTGCCAAGCGCACCAGGTAAGCGTAATTCAAAAGATACTAAGGTTACAGATATGCTTTATGCATGTTATGCATTAGCAGAAGCTGGAGAAGATTTCAGAGTACAGCTTATGAAGATTAAGGACAGATATGATTCTATTATCAATGGTCTGAATCTTAAGCTTTCATTGGATGATGAATTCCATACAATTTCAAAGAATTTTAAAGAGAAGGCTGGTTCTGATTATGCTGCATCCAGAGGTGAGTACTTAAATGGTATAATCATGGCAAATTACCTTGGATATGAATTTATAGATTCAGCTACAGTTATTTTCTTTGATGAGGATGGAAATTTTGATGCTGATAAGACGGACAAGGTTCTTGGAAAGAAGCTTGAGCAGTGCGAGAATGCTGTTATTCCTGGTTTTTACGGTGCATATGAAGATGGTACAGTAAAGACTTTTTCAAGAGGTGGTTCAGATATTACAGGTTCAATTGTCGCAAAGGCCTGCCATGCAAGTATGTATGAGAACTGGACAGATGTATCAGGTTGTCTTGTTGCAGATCCAAGAGTTATTGACAATCCAAAGCCTATTAAAGTGGTAACATACAGAGAGCTTCGTGAGCTTTCATACATGGGTGCGTCAGTTCTTCATGAGGATGCTGTATTCCCGGTTAGAAGAGCCGGAATCCCAATTAATATCAGAAATACAAACGATCCAGAGGCAGATGGAACACTCATTGTTGAGAGCACATGCCAGAAGCCTGATTACACAATCACAGGTATTGCAGGTAAGAAGGGCTTTGTTGCGGTTAATATTGAAAAAGACAAGATGAATTCAGAGATTGGATTCTGTAGAAAGACTCTTCAGGCATTTGAGGAAAATGGAATTTCTATCGAGCATATGCCATCCGGAATTGATACTATGACAGTATTTGTTCACCAGGCTGAGTTCGAGGGTAAAGAACAGCAGGTAATCAGTTCAATCAGAAGACTTGCTCATCCGGATGTTATCGATCTTGAGGCTGATCTTGGACTTATCGCAGTAGTTGGTAGAGGAATGAGAGCGACAAGAGGAACAGCAGGAAGAATTTTCTCAGCATTAGCACATGCCAATATAAATGTCAGAATGATTGACCAGGGCTCTTCAGAGCTTAACATTATCATAGGTGTAAGCAATGATGACTTCGATGATGCAATCAAAGCAATTTATGATATTTTTGTAGAAACAAGATTATAGTACATGTAACTCAATTGCGCTTCTTTTCATATATTATATGGAAGGGAGCGTTTTTTATGTGCTTAAATATATTTGTGTTTTGTACTGACGAGAGACAGAGATATCTGTCACAGTCTCTATATGGAATAAAAAAATCACCTGACGAAAGCATGAAGAGACAGAGTGATTATAATGTCTGGGTTTTGCCCACTCCATTATATAAATATGATATTGCGATACTAAATGAGCGATTTCAAAAAGAAATAGTTACAGGTAGCAACATTGCATTTGCGGGTGCTGTAAATGAGACATGGAGAGATTATTTTTGTAAAAATAATATTGAATTTATTGATTTTATGCAGAGTGAAAAAGTCTCTTTAGCAAATGCCGAGGTTACAGCAGAAGCTACTTTGATGCTGTACATCGCAAACAGCAAATTATGTGTATGCGGGCAAAAAATAATAGTATCCGGTTATGGCAGGTGTGGACGTCTGATAGCAGAAAAATTTGCAGCACTCGGGGCGAAGGTTACAGTCATGGCAAGAAATAAAGCGGCAAGGAAACAGGCTGTATCAGATGGACACAATGCTGTTACTTTTTCATATGGACCGCAGGAAGCATATGGGACGGCGGCACTTATAAATACAGTTCCAAGTCCGGTTATTTCTGATTTGATTTTATCAGAGCTCCATAAGGAATGTCTTTTAATAGAGATTGCATCAGCACCGGGAGGTTTTGATATGGAGGCTGTAAACAAAAATCATCTGAGATATATAGAGGCACCAGGACTTCCTTCAAAGTATCTGCAGAAATCTGGTGGAAGGATTATTGCAGATTACATCAATAGATTTGTAAAAACAAGATTTGAAAATGGAGTAGGAAGTGTATGGATTTATCAGGTCTCACCATAGGATATGGTATTACCGGATCTTTTTGTACTCTGGAGAAAACGAAAAATGCTATCGCTAAATTGATAGTTCTTGGCGCAAAGGTGATTCCGGTATTTTCTTATAATGTCTTAAATACGGATACAAGATTTGGAAGTGCTGAAGAGTTTAGAGCAGATATCGGGAATCTGACTGGAAATTGTGGTATTTTTACAATTCCACAGGCTGAACCAGTAGGCCCTCAGAAGCTGTTTGATGTTATGGTAATTGCACCATGTACAGGAAATACAGCAGCGAAGCTTTGTAATGGAATAACGGATACACCCGTGCTTATGGCGGCTAAAGCACATATGAGAAATCAAAGACCATTGGTAATAGCACTTGCATCAAATGACGCATTGGGAATTAATTTTAAGACGGTAGGCAATTTGATGAATATGAAGAATATTTATTTTGTTCCATTCGGTCAGGACGATTATGTGTCTAAGCCAAATTCTCTTGTATGCGATATGGAGAAAATACCTGACACTATTACGATGGCACTGAACAAAAAACAGATACAGCCTGTTTTATTGTAAATTTCTGTTTAGCTTGGGGCGGGCAACCGCTTTGGGGTTATAGAAGACATGAGTCGAGGCACTCTGGGTGAAGAGGATATTGTAGTTGTATATATGATTTGAGGGGATAGTAATATATTTTGTGCGTTTATGTCCTCACGTTAAGA
>JAXELM010000180.1:0-3972 GCA_034100525.1 Agathobacter sp. | reverse complement strand
TGCTTAGGTTCTTCATGCCTTGATAACGGCCAAAAACGAGTTCCACCGCCACCAGCCATAATAACACCATATGTATTCATAACTTTTTCCTCTACACACTTTAATTTACCCTAGTACAATCTGTCCAATAAGTCTGGCAATTCCAGTCTTAAGTATATCATTTTTAAAATAGAAATGCAGTCTCTGTAACTTTCGCATACTCATGCAATTAGCATACTGCGAAATAATATGCTCCGAAGGAAGCGCAAACGCCTCAACCAACTCACGTGCCTGAAGGCGTGTAAGTTCGAGGGAATAACGCATGGACTCCTTGTTCTTCACACGGTCAAGCTGATAATTAAGGCTATTGTCATTCTGCGCACCAACCGAATTATCTTCATGCTGTCTATACCAGATAGTCGGTTCATCTATGAACAAAATCTCACCAAATGCAGCAGCAATAATGCCAGCCCACCAGTCATGCATCTTAATATTCTCGACGTGATTATACTTTAGCATCATATCACGCAGAGCTCGATTTACCATCATCGTGCAGCCTGTCACTGCATTCTGAATCAAGAGGCGGTTCAAGGACAAATCCCGACAATTAAGATTCTGGTAGTCACTCATCGACTCAGCAATCATAGACCTGTTTTCATCCACTACAGAAAGCTCAGTAAACACCAAGGCCGGATTAGACCCACAATCAATATCCTGCATACTAATATAAGTCTTGCGCACCTTCTCAGGCATCCAGACATCATCCTGATCACAAAACATATAGAAATCCGCCTCAACTTCTCGCATAAGAAAAAAGAAATTGTCTCTAGCACAACCACATGATGCCCCATACACCCTGAAAATCTTCTCAGGATAGCGTACGACATAATCGTCAATAATAGCATTCGTTCCATCAGATGAGCCATCATCATGAATGAAAAGAGACCAATCCGTATATGATTGGTCCAGTATTGACTCTATCTGTTCTTGTAAAAAATGTTCACCATTGTATGTAGCCATAAGAATGGCTATGGGTGTATTTGAAATCATAATTCACCGCTCCCGAATTACTTCTTGAAAACCACCAGCTTGCTAATCACATAATTTAAAACAATAACAACCACCTGTGCAATTATCTTGATAACCATACTTGGAAAATGAAGCCATGTAATAAACACAAGCAGAATCACCTCTTCGATAACAAGCGTAACAACACGTCCACCAAAGAACGAAATCAGCTGTGCGAAAAACTCCTTCGCACCATTCGTAGGTGCATTAAACACCCAGATACGGTTTGTGAAAAAAGCAAATGTAACAGCAATAATCCAGCTGATAACATTGGCAATCAGCTCATTGAGCCCCATTCCGATATTGAAAAGTCCATATGTAACAACACTTACAACAAATGTCAGGCCGCCGAAAAAGAGATACAGCAGCATCTCTTTATTCTTCTTGTAAAAAGGTTCAAAAATATTTAGAACCGGCAATTTCATTAATTTATCAAAAATGTCTTCTTTCATAAATTACTCCTAATTATACTCTATAGTTCATTCGATTCTTCTGACTTAGTGTAGAAATTATTAATAAATCTAGCAAACCATGAAGGCCAGAACTTACAATACATCTCATAGTTTTCCTGAACACGAGCATTATCCTTAATAATAGCTGTAGTAGCTGATTCCTCGTGAATTCTATGAGACATAAGCGGCTTAGCAACATACACAAAAGCCCCCTTTAATCTGGAAATCTTCTCCCAAGCCTCCCAATCCTCGCAGCTTCTGTACTTATTGTGGAAAATCGGTCTCTCAACATTATCCAGGCACATACATACTGAAGGACAACAAATTGCATCACCCAGAGAAAGGCTTCTTCTTCTAACGAATTTGCTGTTCCTGAACACCTTAATTTTAAGAGGTGCCAGCATAATTCTTTTTATTGTAAGCATCTTCGTGTCATAGACCTGCTGTCCATTTCTTATTTCATAATAATCCGTAAATGCAATCAGTGGTCTTTTTGACTTTTCCATCTCTTTTACAACAGTACGTGCATAATTAGGCTCGTATGTATCATCCTGATGCGCTATAGTAGCATATTTAGTTGTCACATGACTCAGAGCAAAATTCCAGTCCTGCGTTATTCCGCCCTCTCCCTCATTAATAAACAGAGGAATATTATATTTCTCCGCCAAGCCCTTTATATACTCATTTGGTGTGGACGTAGCCATAATTATTTCAGACTCTACAGTCTGTCCCTTCAAAGAAAGAATACACTCCTCCAGATATTTACTCTCTTTATATGCACAAATTGCAAAAGTATGTTTCATAATTATAAAACCTCAACTATTACTGATATAAATTAAATGACATAATATTATTTGCATATCTCTCGACAGTCTCATAAACGAAAATGTCTGGATTTTGCTCCTGTAAATCTGCATAGTTATATGTACCAGTATGTCTCATATAACTATCATTGAACTGTGAGCCAATATATTCTGCCATATGAGTTGTAAACGAATCCCTGTATATATATATCTTCCTACTATCGGCATTCTCAGCATGATAACTGAAAACTGACGCAAAATCCTCCTGAATAGTTTCAACATTATGAGCATCATACCCTTCAACGATATAATTCTTCTCCTTAGTATCGAGTATGCCGTTTAGGTTAAGCATACCTGCCAGGTCTCCCGCATCAGCATCATCCTCCGATATCGTAATCTGCTCCGACCAAATAGCAGGCATATCAATTCCCAGCTCTTTAAGTAAAGCACAGCTACCTACATATCCACCCACATAGTTCCAGTGAGTATCAGTCTTATACCAGATATTGACATCCTTAAGCTTTTCTTTTGCCTCCATCAATTCCTCATACGGATAGACCACTCTGATATCAGTATTTTCCCTTAGATAATTCACCAACTGAAGGGTCGCATAATTCTCAGCCGGTTTTCCATACTTATCAGGCATATACTCGCTCATAACGCGCTCCTTATTGGGCGCAATATAAAGAACAAACTCGATTCCCTGTTCCGCCAGACTGTCACGCATATTAATACAATTCTGAGCCGTAAGCTGAAGTTCCTCTTCAGTATACATACGAGCACCAGTATAATGACCAATACTATCGCCATCCGCAATATTATCGTAAAACAGCCAGTCATCCTTACCAATTATAACATTACTATTAGATGACCTGTCAAAAAGGAAATAATCAATAGTCGAATTTAGCTTAATCAGATTATTTCTAAAAGGCAGACAATCATTACAATAAGCCTCATACTCCTTTGAAAAAGTATTATAGGTATCCATGGACAACTGTGGGCGAGCTGCCATCTGCCGGTTTTCACTGTTGGATGTATCTACATATCTCTGCAGAAAAAACCAGATAAACCAAGGCAGACAAATCACAACTATAAACATGCAAATATATACTTTAATTGACAACTTTTTCATGATAACACTCCCTAGAACTGAAAATAAATAAACGGATTATATGTATTCGTAGCAATCGATGCCAGACACAAAATTAATAACCCAAAACAATAAACTGCTTCAGCAATAGAGCCTTTCCACTTGTCAGCGAGTTTCTTCGGTACACAGCTTTGAATCAGCCCCGCACCAATAAATGCGCAGATTCCAATAAACAAAGTCTTCATATCAGCATAAAACCCTGTATCGATACCGCAGTTCGTATACTGCCAAGGCATAATCATTCTCTTAATGACTGCAAAAGCCTGCATAATTCCCGGCACTCGGAAAAATACCCATCCAAAATTAACAATAAAAAAGCAATAAGCTATTCCAAAAGCCTTAAATTTCTCACAGAACTTCTTAAAACCAAATCTCTCAATAATCGAGAATAGCCCATGGTACAAGCCCCAGAAAATAAAACTAAAGCTGGCACCGTGCCACATACCTGTAAGGAAAAAAACAATCACCAGATTAACGTATGTACGCACTTTTCCTTTTCTGTTTCCACCCAGCGGAATAT
>JAXELM010000092.1:0-8828 GCA_034100525.1 Agathobacter sp. | reverse complement strand
ATCAATCATTTCTAACTGATATAAATTTTACAACGAAAAAAATGTAAAGTAAACAGGAATTTTCTTCTAATTGTCAGATAGTTTGTCTACTTAATATAATAAAGTAAATTATCTGACTATATAGCTATTTTTTTATATTTTGAGCAATTATACAAACAATAAAGCCAAGGTTTATTTGAAAACTTTTTTCAAAAACCTTGGCCAAATATGGCATAATTTTAAATTGTGTCTAAATTGTATCTCTCTTTACGCCTTTTTTCATAACAATAAAAAGCAGGATAATACCCAAAACTAATAATCCAACTGATGCAATCCACGCAACAATACTTCTGTCAACCATAAATATAATCCAGTCGAACTCTGTCCTTAATACAGCAAAGATATTGGCAACCATATGACCAATAATTGCACTTAGTATATCATCAGTCAATTCTACAAAAATTGCCAGTAATGCGCCAACGAAAAACGCATACACAAACTGAACCACATTGAAATGAATAATGGCAAACAAAAGCGCTGATATCGCTATTGCAACAGGCATATTCATTATACTTCTAAGCTTTCCATAAACAATTCCACGAAACACCAGCTCCTCCAATATCGGAGTAAGAATTCCTGAGCCAATAATCTCTAAAAGTAATACGCTTCCATAAAAATTACTTGCAGCCTCTCTGTATCCATCAGATATATCAACCAAAGGAGACATCATAATTATGTTGTTCAGTGCAATACTAAGGCACAATATAATAGGAATAATAGCAACAAAAACACCAATCTGTCGCTTCTGCTCTCTTGGCTTTCTATACAGTACTCTATAGAAATTAAAATACATCACAGGCAACGTAATCGCTGATGCAATTATCTGGCAGTACATATACATCGAGGTTTCATTGCCAAGCAGTACTTTTGCCGCCGTAAACGAAAACATTAGTACAGCATAATAAAAAAGCAATGGATATATGATGTCCCATAAATGCCACATCCAGTTTTTTTTATTTATCTGATTCATACTAAAAACACCTCTCAATTGCCTCCGGCACCTGATTCATATGATCACAAATCGTTATTGCCCCAGCTTCGCTCATCTGCTTTACATCTCCAAAGCCAAAGCTGACACCTATACATGGCATCCCCACTTTATTTGCACCTTCCACATCGAAAATCGTATCGCCTATCAGGCACATCTGTTCCTTCGGTATATCACTCCAGCGACGAATAACCTCATTTAGCACTTCCTCTTTTGTATCAATTTTTCCATCGAGAGTAGCACCAACTACATCATCAAATAAATCAAGAATATCAAAATGCTCAAGAATCTTTCTGCACGATACTTCCGGCTTTGAGGACGCCATTCCGATACGATAGCCCTTTGCCTTTAAGTCCATAATACACTCTCTGACACCATCATACAAACTGCACTCATACACACCTATGGGCTGATATCTTTCTCTATATATATCAACTGCCTTCTTTGCATCCGCCTCTGAAAAACCATACTGTTTTTGAAAACTTGTTACAAGAGGTGGTCCGATAAATGTTCTTATACTGTCAGGATTGTCTTCCTTTAACCCAAACCTGTCTAGTGCATACAAAACACAATTAATGATTCCTTCTGAAGAATCTATGAGTGTTCCATCCATATCAAATAAAATTGCTTTAATCATATTATTTACTCTTTTCCTTTTTTAATTGTTCCATAGTATATCCAAATATTGGATGTCTGAAATACGGAGCTAACTGCACCATCGGAATCAATACGAAATCTCTGTTTTGCATATCTATATGAGGAATTGTAAGCGATGGCGTATCAATCACACAATCATCATAAAATAGTATATCCAAATCCAGTGTTCTTGGTCCCCAATGTATGGTCCTCTCGCGCCCTGCTTCAGCCTCAATCTGATTCAGTAACTCAAGCAATTCCTCAGGGTATAGCAAAGTCCTAAGCTCAAGCGCGCTGTTTAAGAACTCATCCTGTTCAACTCCGCCATAGGGCTCTGTCTGAATATAGTCAGCTACCTTTATAACTTTACATAAAGGATGATTGTCCAGTTTTTCAACAGCCTCATCAAGATATGCTTTTTTATCCCCCATATTAGACCCTAGCGCAATATATACTTTGTGCCAGGCTCTTGATATTTCAACACTTACAGTATCAACAGGAACATGGATAGGTGCCCATGGTTTTTCTATTTTAACATCTACCTTCTCTAGCAGGCTATATTTGAGCAACAGCTTCTCTGCCAGTTTTTCTGCTACTTTTTCTATTAATTTGAAGGTATTATTCTCGAAATAACACTTTATATACTGGCTTACTTCACCATAATTAATTGAACAATCCAAATCATCTGTAATTCCAGCTTTACGCGTATTGGTATACATTACAATTGAAACAACAAATTTCTGACCAAGCGTATTCTCCTCTGCATAGACTCCATGATTCCCATATACCACTAACTTTTCTATTGAAATCTTATCCATCTGTAACCTCTCCATATCACACATACTACTTTGACAAAATAGCTTCTGTCATCTTTATAATTCTGTAGTTTTCTTTTATATCATGAACCCTTACAAAAGAACATCCCTTTATAACACCAATTACTGTTGTTGCAAGTGTTCCCTCAACTCTCTCATCTGCCGGAAGGTCAAGTGTCAGACCTATAACCGATTTTCTTGATGTTCCAAGTAAAATTGGATAATTTAGCTGCTTCATTATTTCAAGATGGTTAATTATTTCCAGATTCATCTCGTATGTTTTTCCAAAACCCACACCCGGGTCGAGGATTATCTTGTCATCAGGCACATTCGCTTTCTTTGCTATATCAATGCATTCCTGCATATCACTGATGAAATCTTTTTGAAAATCAGCATATACAGCTTCATTTCTATTATGCATCAGACAACAAGCCGCATTGTATTTTGCGGTGTACTCTGCAACCCTCTGGTCATGTTTAAGTCCCCAGATATCATTAACAAGATTGGCACCTGCCTGCAATGCTGCAAGAGCCACAGCTCCTTTGTATGTATCAATAGAAATTGGAACATCAAAATTCTTCTTTATCGCTTCAATGACGGGAGTTACCCTTGCGATTTCCTCTTCCTCCGAAATCACTGTATGCCCTGGTCTGGTTGATTCACCGCCGACATCAATTATGTCTGCACCATCACGAATCATCTCCTCGGTGTGTTTGAGTGCCGCATCAAGATTGTTATATTTACCACCATCCGAAAAAGAATCCGGTGTTACATTCAAAATTCCCATTATATAGCAGTGATTATTTAAATCAAATTCTTTGTTTCCAATTATCATTCTCTTCTTACCTCGATTAATAGTCAATATCTAAGTTCATTCTATTTCTATCCCAGTTGCATTCCGTTTGCATATCGCAGGCATAGCATTTTCTTGATTTTTTATCTGCCCAATATAGCATTTCGTAAAAAAGATTATTATCTTCGTCCATACCATTTCTGTGATGCAGAATTGAACCCTTTATTGTCTCTTTCTCTTCTTTTGAGAAGCCACAATCCGGCAAAATCTGCTCGCATAATTCGGCTCCCGCCTGTTCGTGTGGAATCCCCTTTTCAATCTGCTCAATTCTGCCAATGTCATGCATAAGCGCAGTTGCGTATATCAGTTCTTTTGATATTGTCAGTTCGTGTTCAACAGCATAAATATACATAAGTCTTGCAACGTCAATAAAATGTTCAAGTGTATGATTGCAAAACTTTCGATTCTGCTCAGCTTTCTGCAATGCAATATATTTTTCCTGAAAAACAGGATGATTGTATATAAGATTTACTCTCTTCATGCTCTCACCATCTGCAAAAATGTCTGTTGCAGTGAATATTCTGTTTCAAATACACCTCTTGTTACAATTGTGGAAGTAATTGTTCCCGGCTTCTTGGCACCTCGCATTGTCATGCACATGTGCTCTGCTTCGAGCATAACCATAACGCCCTTTGGCTGAAGATATTTCTCGATAGCATCTGCTATCTGTGCTGTCATATTCTCCTGAATCTGAGGTCTTCTCGCAAATACATCTACAGTTCTGGCAAGCTTACTAAGCCCTGCAACTTTTTCATTCGGAATATATGCGACATGTGCTTTGCCATAGAAAGGTAATAAGTGGTGTTCACATACAGAATAAAATGTAATATCTTTTTCCAAGACTATATTATTGTTTGTAGCACTAAACTGCTTTTGAAGATGTTCAGCCGCATCCTGATTTAATCCGCCAAAAATCTCCTCACACATTCTTGCAATTCTTTCCGGCGTCTCTAATAATCCTTCTCTGTTTACATCCTCACCGATACCTTCTAATATAAGCCTTACGCCTTCTTTTATTTTCTCGTTATCCATGTTATCCCTCTTTCTCTATTGCATTGTTTAACATAAAAGAAAAAAGACATCCATTGCCGTTCTCAGGAAATGAATGTCTAATATTTTCTGACAGCGGATGCAAAGACACATCGCGGATATCCTGCCATACACAGTACAACATCAATCCTTCGTCCAACAGCAACTTCCCGTCCATTGGCACTTTACGCGTGACTTCTACTCTGTTCATATTCTCTATAATGTTTTCTGCGATTTTAAATATACATTTTATCTATGGTAAAGTCAACCTTTCTCTCAACTTTTCTCAATCAGCAAAAGTGCTCTATTTGCCGTTTCCTCCAAGTCAGCCTCTTTATTTTTGTCAAAAAGCTTAAATTCTATTATAGCAAGCTGACCTCTTCTTTAAATTTCTTGTGTATTGACTTTCCTTCTAACAATGTATTTAGATCCTCTTTAACAGAATCCGAAGATTTAATAAATAAATCAGCAACAAGGTCATTACTGCTTGTGTTTACCCACAAATCTCTCGTCATCCTTGTATCCAAATAGTTGGTAATAGCCCATGGATTATACATATCTGTTTGATTTCCGAATTGGAAACCATCATACCATTCTTTTATCAAATCTTTTTCTGTATATCCATGTGCATCCAATGCAGCAAACACTTCATCTTCTGTAAATCCAAATGCTGTTGCAAATTCATTCGAGATAGTTCCCACCACTTTGATATTATTCATATCAGAAAATAGCGTCTCCTTTGAAACACGCGTAATTCCCGTCAAGCATGCCTTCTCGAGATACTCATTATTCTTGAAAGAATTACTGAAAAGAAATTTGATATATTTAAGCATTTCATCCCAACACCCCTCGGAAAATGCCTCTATAAGCGGAGTATCATATTAATCCAGTAAAATAATAACTTTCTTGTTATAATATCTAAACAGAACACCAGATAAAAAATTCAATGTATTTGCACCATGATCAGGATCTTTCCTTCCACATATCGCTTCATAGTATGCTCTTTCATCTTTTGAAGCAAAATCAGAATTGAATATATGCAAATTTAGAATACAAATTTCAAAACAAATTTTCAAAAATATAAGAACGCCCATGACATAAGTCATGAGCATTCTTCGCCAAATAATCAAACTGTAAAATATTATAAAGTACTACCGAAGTCAGTTACAATCGCCTGACCTGTTATTGCACGAGATTCATCAGATGCGAGGAAAAGAAGAATATTCGCAACATCCTCTGGCATACAAGGCTGCACCTTCAAATCTCCATGCTTTGCCATTTGTCCAAACATATCGGCATCCATGTTTGCCGGATTCATTCCTGCCACCATCGGTGTCACAATTGTTCCAGGACACACTGCATTACAACGCACACCCGTTCCAGCAAATCGAAGTGCTGTATGTCTCGTTATTCCTATGACTGCAGCTTTAGATGCAACATAAGCAGCACCACCACATCCCATTACGCCGGCAACTGAAGCAACATTTACAATAGAGCCGCCTCCATTCTCCGACATTTTAGCACTAGCTGCACGCATACAATACATAGTTCCTTTTGTGTTGATATCTATAATGCGATCCATATCCGCATCAACCACTCTGTCTATCGGCTTTAATCCTTCTTCCAATACGCCTGCACAGTTAATGAGCACATCAACTTTTCCATATTTTTCTATTGCACTTGCAATTAGATTATCTGCATCTACACTCTTGGATATATCCGTCACAACAGGAAGTACCTCGCCACCTGCTTCACGAATCTTATCCGCAACTTCTTCAAGCTGTTGCTTTCTTCTAGCACTGATGACAACCTTGGCACCTTCCTTCGCAAAAAGAATCGCTGCCGCTGCACCAACACCTGAATTTCCGCCTGTAATAATTGCTACTTTGTCTTGTAAACGTCCCATAGTTTTCCCCCTGTTCAATAGATAAAGTTTTGTTACACAATATTAAATTAAATCGAACAAATCACAATACTATGGTACTGCATATCTACAACAAAATCAACGAAAATTATGGCATTTACATACACTTTTACCAACTAATCAACTAATTTTGTCAATTATTTCATACAATTCTCCTAGGCTGTATAACGAACCGAATGCGCAAATCGGATGCATACCTTTTGATAAACTATATGATTTTTTTATTGCATCAGAATAGTTTGCACTAACATCCATCTCTCCTGCATATCCAGCATCTCTTATCGCTTTTGCACATTCTTCAGCTGACATTGCTCTCGCATTATTCGGCTCAATCGTAATAAATGCCTCTGCAAATGGTATCATCTGCCCCAACATACTTCTATAGTCTTTATCTCGCAAAATTCCAACGATAAACACGAACTTCTTATCTGGAAAATATTCCAGCAGATTATATTTGAGTGCTTCAATTCCATCCGGATTATGTGCACCATCAAGTATCACAACAGGATCAGTGGAAAAAACATCAAATCGCCCCTTCCAATGCACTTGTTTAAGCCCTTGCCTAATTGCATTTTCACTTATCTCATATCCCTTACGGATAAGGCAATCAATTATTTCAAGAACAATAGCCATGTTCTCACTTTGATGTTTCCCAAGTAACGATAATTCTATATCTCTATATTTCTTGTAACTTATAATTTGTCCTGTCAGGCTCGTATCTGTTATTTGTATATCTTTTATTGATGTTTCATAACACATTGCATTTTGCTGAACTGACCTATTTCTAATAAGCTGCATAACTTCACTATTTTGTTCAGCAACTACAACTGATATATTCTCTTTTATTATTCCGGCTTTTTTTTCAGCTATTTCCGCAAGCGTATTCCCAAGAAATCCCATATGGTCATAATCTATATTTACAATCGCAGCAACTTCTGGAGAAGAAATAACATTAGTTGCGTCTAAATCTCCACCCATTCCAACTTCAAGTACTACTATATCGCATTTCATTCTCCAAAAATACAAAAAGGCAAGTGCCACACACTTCTCAAACTCTGATGGATGGTCTGTCATCTTGTCACATACCTGCTTTATTTCATTCGCATACGCACAAAATTCCTCTTCTGTGATTATTTGACCATCAATCATAAACTGTTCACGATAATCCCATATCACAGGTGATGTGAACATTCCAGTACGATAGCCTGCAGACTTCAATATTTCCGCTGTCATGGCACATACAGAACCTTTACCATTAGTACCGGCAACATGTACAAACTTAAGATTATCCTGAGGATTACCTAGAAGCTCCAACAACTCTTTAATTCTTTCAAGTCCAAGACGTATCTCTTTATCATATGACTTTTTCATAAATTCAATCGCATCTATATATTCCATATTACTCCTATAATTATCCCCTGCTTATCGAGCTGTTGCTTTGTATGTATCACTAAATGCAAGTTTTCTAAGATGTGGCATCAAGAGCTTGTCTATTAATACAATAATAACTGTCTGTAACATAAATAACACAACTGCCTGTAAAACTCTTCCCGGGAGCATTGCTATAAATCCCTGCCCCGTCAAAATAGTGAGCAGATAAGTATTACAGATAAGTCCAATTGCAAATTGAACCACTCCAGCAGCTCCTATTGCCTTAAAAATTGTAACATTCTTTTTCAGGAAAAATCCATATACAACTCCGGTGAGGAATGCCGTAATCGTAAAACCAGGAAAAAATGCGCCTACCGGATTAATCACATATCCAAACACATCTCCAAGTGCTCCTACAATTCCGGCCTCAGCAGGCCCATACATCATAGCAGATATAACAAGTGTTATAAATGCAAATCCTACTTTCACAGTAAGTGTGTGAATCGAAAATCTTGACAATACTACATTAAGTGCTAAAAGCATTCCCAGTATTGCAATCTTCTTCACAGAAAAAAACTCTTTCTTCATTTTTAGTCCTTTCCTATGAACTGATACATTCGCATAAAAAAGACATCCAATTTCCGTCACCAGAAAATGAATGTCTACTATTCACTGACAGCGGATGCGAAGGCACATCGCGAATTCTATAATTCTTCGTCCAACAGCAACTTCCCGTCCATTGGCACTTTACGCATGACTTCTACTCTGTTCATATATATTTTTTATTTTCTGCATTTTTAACTATATATCTTCTTTGGATTTAAGTCAAGGATATATTCCAAAATAAAAAACCTTAGAAATGGCTTAAATACTAGCTTTTCTAAGGCTTTTAATGTAGCAGGGGTGGAAGGAATCGAACCCTCCTCTGGAGTTTTGGAGACTCTTATTCTACCGATGAACTACACCCCTAAACTTGTTATATTATAACTGATATATAAAAAAGACGCAATAGGAATTACGTCCTAATAAAGGTTTTGTACCTTCAAAACTTTATACAGTATCAAGAAACATCTTTAATTCTTTGGTTAAGCCCTCGACCTATTAGTAACAGTCAGCTCCACATGTTACCATGCTTCCACCTCTGCCCTATCTACCTTGTAGTCTTCAAGGGGT
>JAXELM010000090.1:0-11682 GCA_034100525.1 Agathobacter sp. | reverse complement strand
GCACCTTCATCTGCCACATAGCCAGCCGGATCATTAAAAAGCTTATATACTGAATGTTCTGGCATATTCAGAACGCCCTTTAGTCCTTCATATTTGCCGAAGCTCATTTCCATTAATCTGTCATCCTTGATTATCTGGACATTCCTTCCCTCAAGTACAATCTGTGCTGTCTCGTATGCACGCGAAAGCGGTGATGAATAACAGATATCGATTTTAATATCCTTGTATTTTTCATGCGCTTCTACAGCCATTTTCCGACCGTTTTCATTTAAGGGTATATCTGTGCGTCCCTGCAGTTTATGCTCCACATTCCAGTCCGTCTGTCCATGACGAATAATATATAAATGTCCTTTTTCCATATGTATACTCCTATTGCAAACTACAAACTATTTATTTTCTCCCCAACTGCCAGAAAGCTATAGCACTTGCCGCTGCCACATTCAAGGAATCAACGCCATGCGCCATCGGTATCATAACAGTATAATCACTTTTATCAATAGTCTCTTGCGCCAAGCCAAATGCCTCAGTGCCCATTATTATCGCAAGCTTCTCCTCTTCCATCAGCTTCCTGTCATCAATGCTTATCGAATCATCTTTTAATGCCATTGCAACAGTCTTAAATCCATTTTCATGAAGCCAGTCTACTTCTTTTTCATCCAAATACGTCCACGGAATTTGAAAAACACATCCCATACTGACTCGCGCTGCTCTTCTGTATAAAGGGTCACTGCATCCCGGTGTAAGCAGTACTGCATCCATATTTAGAGCTGCTGCTGAACGAAAAATAGCCCCAAGATTGGTCGGATTCATGACATCCTCAAGCACTGCTATTCGCTTTGCATCTCTTATCACATCGGTTGCACTTATCATGGTTTTTCGCCGCATTGCGCACAGTGCACCTCTTGTCATCGGGTATCCGCGCAGCTCCTTAAGCACAGTCGCATCGGCTACAAAATGTGGCACATCATATTCTAGAATTCTCTTTTCAAGGGCATCCGATTCTATCTCTTTTTCTGATAAAAAGGATATCGGCTCGTATCCCGCATCAAGCGCACGCATTATCACATTCGGGCTTTCCGCTATAAACACTCCCGGCTCCGGCTCATAATAATGGCGAAGCTGATTCTCGTTCTCAGATACATACATATCAAGTTCCGGAATATTAATATCATACACTTCTATCATCATCTATCTATCCTTTTTCCACACATACAGGTATACTGCATAACCAATCATAAGAACCGCACCTATAACAAACGAAGTCGGATAAGTAAGATACACGCCTCTTATATCCGAAAAGTAAGGGCGCACAAACATCATCCAAAGTACTCTGTAAAAGCATAAAGAAAACAGAATAATCACCATCGGTCCAACGGTATTTCCCGTTCCTCTTATCGCTCCGGCAAATGAATGAATCAGACCCAAAAGTACATAAAACGGCGCAAGTGCCCATATGCACATAACTCCACTCTCAATAACCTCTGGGTCATGACTAAAGAGCGAGATAATCTGTGAATCAAACACCGTCATAACACATGTCATTATCAAAGTATAAATCGTATTAATGACAATGATTATAGCAGCACCCTTTTTAGCTCTTTTCATATTACCTGCCCCGACATTCTGCCCCACAAAGGTTGTTGCCGCGAGAGAAAAGCTTAATATAGGAAGAATGTCAAAACCATCCACCTTCATATAGGCAGTAAATCCTGCTGCCGCTTTTGTCCCATATGAATTAACTCCCGCCTGTATAAGAAGACTTGAAAAAGCGATAACCGCATTCTGAACTGCTGCAGGAAATCCCATCTTTACAATCCTCTTCACATAATCGCTTTGCAGAGTGATATCCTTTAGTTTTACTTTGTAATTTGCTTCCACACCCATCAGGTATTTAAGTATCAAAACACAGCACACCGCCTGACTTATGATAGTTGCCCATGCAGCCCCGGCTATACCGAGCTTAAATACACATACAAACAATAAATCAAGAATTATATTAAACCCCGACGAAATAATAAGGTAGATAAGCGACCTCTTTGAATTACCGACAGCATTAAGCACCGCTGCAAGCATATTGTAAACCACCTGAAAAAGCATTCCACCAAAGAATATCCTCAGATAAGTCACTGCATCCGGCATCATATCAACAGGTGTTCCTATCCATCCAAGAAAAGTCGGACAAAAAATAATTCCAACAATAGTTATTACAATACCAAGAACAATACCTATGCCCATCATATTGTGAACAACCGCATGTAATTTTTCATCGTCTTTTGCACCATAGTACTGGGAGATAAGTATTCCTGCACCTGATGATGCACCCAGATAAAATGCCACAAGAAAAAAGCTTATCTGACCACCTGCACCCACCGCTGCAAGTGCGCTGCTGCCAACATAATTTCCCACAATAAGAGAATCAAAGGTGTTGTACAGCTGCTGCATAAAATTACCAAGAATAAGCGGTATGGAATATAAAATTATCGACTTTAAAATATTACCTTCTGTCATTTTAAATATCTTTAAGAACCTTCTCAAAAGTTATTTTCATACATACTACTGAAATAATAAGTGACATAATCTCCGCAATCGGGAAGCACCACCAAATCAAGTCAAGACCACCGATTTGGGCAAGTATATATGCCACAGGAAGTAAAACTACAAGCTGACGTGCTACAGACACATATAAGCTGTAGGTTGCTTTTCCAACGGACTGAAACAATGTTCCTGTCACAATGCAAAACCATGCTATAAGGTAGTGAACTCCAATCACTCTAAGCGCAGGAATACCAATCTCAAGCATATAATCTGAAGCATCAAACATCATAAAAAGCTCCCTTGGGAACAGTTCAAAACAGATGAAGCCAAGGAATGTAAAAATAAATGCAAGAATATATCCATATTTTAAGGTATTAACCATTCGCTTTTTATTCTTCGCTCCAAAATTGAATGACAATATAGGAATAAGTCCGTTATTGAGTCCGAATACCGGCATAAAGAAAAAGCTCTGAAGCTTGAAGTACACTCCGAATACTGCTGCTGCTGTTGCTGAAATTCCCATAAGAATAAGATTCATTCCAGTTGTCATAACAGAACCGATTGATTGCATTATAATAGATGGCACACCAATCTTGTAGATGTTGGCAATAATGCCACCATCAGGTCTAAAGCCTCTGAAACTGATTCTCACATCATGATTCTTCCATTTGTTCCAAATAAATGCCTCAATACCGGCAATAATCTGGCCAATGACAGTAGCAACAGCAGCACCACTTATCCCAAGCTTAGGCATGCCGCACAATCCAAAAATAAGAATCGGGTCAAGAATTATATTGATTATCGCACCTGTTGCCTGTGACATCATAGTATACAGTGTTCTTCCTGTTGCCTGAAGCAGTCTTTCAAAAATAAACTGTGAAAAAATTCCAAATGAAAAAATCAATACTATTGACAGATATTCTACTCCAAGCTCTAATATCTCAACCTGCGATGCATCCGTCTGCATCTGATAAAATGGACGAACCAAAACAAGTCCCATGACAGCTACGACAAAATAACTAAGCAAATATACAAATATTCCATTTACTGCTATCTTATTTGCTTTCTGCGCATTTTTCTCACCAAGTGCTCTTGATACGAGCGCATTCACACCAACGCCGGTACCTGCCGCTATAGCGATAATAAGTGCCTGAAGTGGAAATGCAAGCGATACTGCAGTAAGGGCCTCTTCACTAATCTTTGCCACGAAAATGCTATCCACAATATTGTACAAAGCCTGTACCAGCATAGAAATCATCATAGGTAATGACATATTCAGCAATAATCTTCCTTCGGGCATTACACCCATCTTGTTTTCTGTCTGTTCCATTTTTCCTCCTAAATCACATTTTTATTGTCACAAAGAAAAAACCGGAAACCGTTGAAAATCAACGTCTTCCGATCTTTTATATAAATGAGACACGGGGGATTCGAACCCCCGACAACTTGATTAAAAGTCAAGTGCTCTACCAACTGAGCTAGTATCCCATATTTAATTAACTGGGCTAGTTGGATTCGAACCAACGAATGCAGGAATCAAAATCCTGTGCCTTACCGCTTGGCGATAGCCCATGAGTAGAAACTCGTGCGCCATACGGCTTCGCGCATATAAATGCACACGACACTCTAGTTGCAAATGCAACAGGGTGGATACAGGGATTCGAACCCTGGGCCTCCAGAGCCACAATCTGGCGCGCTAACCAACTGCGCTATACCCACCATCTTCTATTGTATGTTTGTCCATAAAACAAATATTCCAGAATCGCTTATCGACTCTGTGCGCAAATGCGCATCCATTTCACATCGCATATTTCTGCGAAGTAAAAAATGTGCCCGAAGGGATTCGAACCCCCGACCCACGGCTTAGAAGGCCGTTGCTCTATCCAGCTGAGCTACGGACACATACTTACTTATTACAGTAAGAGAGCGGGTGATGGGAATCGAACCCACGTATCTAGCTTGGAAGGCTAGTGTTCTACCATTGAACTACACCCGCAAGTATTTAATTAAGTCGGGGTGACAGGATTCGAACCTGCGACCTCCTGGTCCCAAACCAGGCGCTCTAGCCAAGCTGAGCCACACCCCGGAAACTTGCATCACCCGTGACGCAAGTAGTATTATATTATAGGGTTATATGATTGTCAACTGATTTTTAGAATTTTTTTAAAAATATTTTTCAAGCTGACTTTTAATTGCTCTAAGAGCCTTTCCCCTATGGCTTATATTATTTTTCTGCTCCCTCGATAAAGCAGCTGAAGAGCAGTCAAACCCTTCAGGATAGAAAATAGGGTCGTAACCGAATCCATTTTCACCCTCAGCCTTAAGACCGATATATCCTTCCATAGTCTCACGAACAACAAGCTCCTGTTTATTCGGAAGTACTGCTGCAATTGCACATACAAATCGTGCAGTTCTTTTTTCTTTTTCCACGCCATCTAATCTGTCAATAATAGCCTGGTTCTTTATATCATACGATGTATCCTCACCCATCCATCTTGCAGAAAATACTCCCGGCTCCTTATTCATGTAGTCAACCTCAAGACCTGAATCATCAGCGAGCACAATCGCATCTGTATGCTGTGCAATTGTTCTTGCCTTAATCATGGCATTCTCCTCGAAAGTCTTTCCATCTTCAACGATATCGACATCAATGTCAGCCTCTTTCATTGACAGAATCTCAACATCCAAATCCGCCATTATTTCACGGATTTCTCTCATTTTATCCTTGTTACCAGTTGCAAAAATAATTTTATTCATCTTAGTATCCTTTCTCAAAGGCTTCAAGAATTGCATTATAAATTCCCTTTGCCGCTTTTTCCTGATAATCCTGTGATGACAGCTTCTCAAGCTCTGAGCGATTGGTCATAAAGCCCACTTCAATGAGAGCCACCGGCACCTCACTACTTCTTATAATATAGATATCGTCACCTTCAAGCAAGCCTATTTTCTTACTTCCAAGCTCCTCCACCACATTATTTAAGCATATAGTTGCAAACTTCTTTGACAACTCGCTTTTATCTGACTTCTTATAAAGTACTTGTGTTCCATGCAGGCTTGAAAATGCACCTGACGAAGTCGAATTATTGTGCACGCTGATAAATAAATCAGCTTCTGCTTTATTTGCCAAATCCGCTCTCTGCTTAAATGTCGGATTGCTGTCATCTGTCCTCGTATAATAAACACCGATATTCTCACTGCTTTGTTCAAAAAGCTTCTTTAGTTCAAGCACTATAGCGAGGTCAATATTTTTCTCCTCAATACCTAGCTTTACTGCGCCCGACGCGCGGCTTCCATGTCCGGCATCAACCACGACAATCTTGTCATATATATCATGCGGATTGATAAAATCCAGATACAAATCCTGCTTTACGATATCAGACTCAATCTCATAAACCTTGTCAAGACCTAATGCAATCACTCCATTTTTGCCATTATTATAGTAATACAAAGAAGCTATATGGTCTGAACTTCCGCTGATAGAGTAATTAGAAAAATAATCCTCTATATCCGTCTCAAAGCTTATAAATATCGTCTGTGTTACATAATCATTTTTGATAGTAATATCTTCTCGTTCGATTTGCTCCGGCAACTGTATCCTTAACTGTCCTCCGAGCTCATCCTCTTCTACAATACTTGCGACAGTCTCCACTTTATCTGCCACCGAAGTCTCCGTCTCATTTTCCTGACTTTCCAGCCATGCCTCGATTTCCGCAGTCTTGAGTGCCTGCTCATGAACACCCGGCATATAATTCATAGTCACACATGTCGCAGCCGTAAGCAGTACAATCGGTACTGTTATCATCTTTAGTATCTTCTCATACATTTATCTATCATTTGAAAAAGCTTTAATACATAAATTACAATTGTTGTCTTTCTTAACATTCTGGAATTTTCTTCCATTGCTACTTATGTAGCCTTCTCCATCCTCCAAATCAATGCTTGCATAATAGCTCTCGCCTGAGTTGTATTCGATTGCCATCGGACTATTCGAGCCCGGCGTATTTATATACACCACAATCGCATATTTCTCGCCTTTTGAGACCTCTACAGCTCTGTCGAAATCAACCGTATAATATCCGGCATTGTCAAACTGTCCCGCAGCCACCTTTGTTCTCTGTGTCAGTGATGACTCGTCCTTGAAGTTCTTTACGACATAAACCTCATAAGAAGTATCCGGTGCAGTCGCATAGAATGCAGCCGCAGTCAAATCCTCATCACTTTTCGCTGTAAACACGTTAGCTCCATAAATAGACTCTTTGTTGATTCCCATACCTATCGAGCCAACCCAGCCACACAAATCACTCTGATAAATATTGTCATAATTGTCTGCCGGCTGAACATCTGTATATACAACATTATGCGTACCTATATTAGTATCATAGTATGACACATAGAAAAATCCGTCATCGCCGAAATTCTCTCCCCAGCTGTTCTGGCAGATAAATGCTCCATCGCCCTCAAGCTCAACGTTAAAATTAGATGCCGGATAATTGTCATCCCAGCCAACTATAACCACATCATGATTTGGTTTTTCTGTACCAATATAACAGTATGCATTTGTTTTCCTGTTAAAATATGGAGAGTACGTCTGCGAGCTTCTAAGTGTACTGTATAAAGAAGTCTGCACTCCACCATATTTAAAA
The DNA here is from genome assembly GCA_034100525.1 of Agathobacter sp. Lineage (GTDB taxonomy): Bacteria > Bacillota > Clostridia > Lachnospirales > Lachnospiraceae > Roseburia. Next base: position 4,504 of record JAXELM010000090.1, on the reverse strand, counting down.
ACAGCCTCCTTGATACGCTCATAATCTTTTCCGGCAATTACCTGCATCTGTTGTACATGTCTGACAGCCTGCGCATCTTCGTTAATCTTGTTATCTGCATATGGGTCATCCTTTTCGTATATCGGTCCCTGCCATGCTGCAAGATACGCCATTCCCATGGTATATGCACCGCCGGTGTTTCTGGTCACTTCAAACGAATTGTCAAGTGTCATATTATCGACCGAGAATTTCTCCTTCTCTTCTGGAAGTAATGACGACTCAAGCGCACTAATTGCCGCAAATGCCCAGCATGTTCCATATGTTCCCTGATTGCGCACATCCGCTACACGATTTCTGTCCCTAAGGTCATAGCTTGCAGGTACTATAGAAACATTCTCAGCTTCATCTGCCGCTGTGATTGTATTAGTCTCAATATCAAAATCATATGAATATCCCAGAAGTGATGACAAATCATTAAGGCTTACATAATACTGTCCATTTTTCTTTGTAAAAGGAGATGTAATCTCTACTGTATCCTCGCCACTTTTTGCACTTGTTTCATCAATCGTCATCTCTGCTGACAACGTTCTTTTTTCTACAAGAAGCTTCGAATCATCATAAATATGAGCACTGCAATTTAATGCGTCTCTTACAATAGATACCGGCACCATAATGCTTCTGTTTTCATCCATGAAAAAATCATATTCATTGCTTGTATATTCTTTATTGTCAATAAGTGCTTTAATTGTTCCCGCATTTACATCTGCTGCCACTATCGGATTCCATGTCTTCGCATCAAGAGATGCACCTCTGAATCTCTCAATGGTGGAATTGTCCATGGCATAGATGTAGAAATTCGTCAGGAAGGTAATCGCTATAATTATTGTAAAAACGATGTATCTCTTTGAATATTTCATCCTTTAGCTCTCCTAGGTGGTTTTGGTCCCATAAACTGATAAAAATATGTCTTTATCATACCATTGTAAATCTTACGATTCTTATCTGCTTTTCTTCCGATGTATCTCTCTGTATCCTCATAACTGGTAATCAGATACATTGACCATGCATCAAGCCCGGCATAAGCCTGTCCTATCTGTGTGTACAGCTCTGGAAGTGCTGATTTCTCCTCCAGTCTCTCACCATATGGCGGGTTTGAGATAATAAATCCATACTTCTTCGGATGACTGAGGTCTGCAACTGCTCTCTGCTGAAAATGAATCAGTTTATCAACTCCTGCTCTTTTTGCATTTTCACGCGCTGCTTTTACAACTTCAGGGTCTATATCATATCCCTGAATATCCACCTCCACATCCATATCTATTAATTCTTCAGCCTCTTTTACCGTATCATACCAAAGCTGTTTTGGAATAAGATTTATCCACTGCTCTGCAGTAAACTCTCTATTCATTCCCGGCGCAATGTTTGCCGCCATCATTGCAGCTTCTATAGGAAAAGTTCCGCTTCCGCAAAATGGATCAACTAAGATTCTGTCCTTTCTCCATGGTGTAAGCATAATAAGTGATGCTGCAAGTGTCTCTGTAATCGGAGCCTTACTTGTCTGTAGTCTGTATCCCCTTTTATGAAGCGAATCACCTGATGTATCTATCGTCACCATAACCTCATCCTTGTTCAAAAAAACTCTTACAGGATATGGTGCACCATCCTCCTCGAACCAGTCGATATGATAAGACATCTTAAGTCTCTCAACCATCGCCTTTTTCACTATAGACTGAATGTCAGACGGACTAAACAGTTTGCTTTTGATTGAAGAAGCTTTCTTTACCCAGAACTTTCCGTCCTTAGGTATATAATTCTCCCATGGAAGTGCTTTTATCCCCTCAAAAAGCTCATCAAATGTAGTCGCATGAAATCTGCCGACCTGAAGCAGCACTCTCTCCGCCCCACGCAAAAATACATTGGCACGGCATATCGCCTCCGCATCTCCCTCAAACGTGATTCGTCCGTCCTCCACTTTTATTATCTCGTATCCTAAATCATAAATCTCTCTTTTAACTACCGCCTCGAGTCCAAAATGACACGGTACAACAAGCTCAAATCTATCCATAATCAATCACTTTCTCTATGTAAAATCATTCATCACTATTGTTACACAATTTGCTATTTTTTTAAACACTTTTCATCAAATTTTTTCATCGCCTCAAACCCACCAATCACTGTGGCTGTTTTGTATCCTCGCCGTCCCATATATCTTGCAAGCTGCATACTGCTTCCACCATGTTCACAGTAAAATACTACATATCTGTTTTTATCCAGCAATGGTTCATAATCATCGGTGAAATCAAACGGAAGATTTATCGCCTCCGGCCAATGACACTTCTCATAATTTTTCGGTGGTCTGATATCAATCACGACGGCATCATTTTCCCTAACATACATCGCAAGTTCTCTTGCATAAACAGTATCAAATGTCATATATTTTTACCTGATTCTTTTTAATAAAAAACAGATGATAGAACTCTACCATCTGTCTTATAATAATATATGCAAAACTTTAAAATGTGTTATCTGTCACAGTTTGTAGCTTTGTCTAATGCGTTAGTGCTGTTTTTAGCATTCTTTGTCTTTGTTGTATTTGATGCGTTTGATGCATTTGTTGAGTTATATGCATTAGTTGAATTTGTAGAATTTTTTGCATTTGTTGCATTTGTTGAATTTTTTGCCATGACTGTATTTCCTCCAAAATTTCTTATAAAAGCCCATATTGAGGCTTTTGGTTAATTTGTTACAATCACAGTATCTGTAATTTTATTTTTTTTATACATTTGCATAATTGTTTTTTAGTTTCCTCTTAATTATAATAATATTTGAAAAGATTTTTTCTTTTCAATGTTATACCTCTTATTAATTATTTATACTCCCCTCAAAACAGGTCCTCCTAAGGATCTGTTTTATTTTGCGTATTTTCAAGTCATATATGCGTGCTTTTTCACTTTTCTACTTCTATGAATTTTGCAAATTGCTGTTTATCGAGGCGGGGTGGCAACCGCTTCATAGAGTATCGATGTCGATGTGAGCATCTATGCGGTTGCCATCCTCACCTCAACAAACAAAAAACACCTTCGAATGAAGGTGTTTTAATAAGCAGTCCGTACGGGAATCGAACCCGTGTTTCCGCCGTGAGAGGGCGGCGTCTTAACCGCTTGACCAACGAACCGTGTATTACTATATCATGCGGTTTACGTTATGTCAACAGTTTTTCTAAACTTTTTTAAGTTTTTTCTTCAAAAAGTTGAAAGTTTCTTACGTGTCCTGTAATTGGTGGTGAATCAAGCCTTATTCCCAGCTGAATTTGACCTTTCGCAAGCTCGATATTCTCTATTTTGTGTACAACAAATCTTACGTCTGAGTCGAAACAGTTTCTTGTTATCGTTTCCAACATAATATAGCCCATCTACATAATACCCAATACTGACTATCGGTATATCCAGATTCTTAAGCTTCTCTATTATCAATTCAAGCTGGTCTTGGTCTGTCATATTGGTGCAATCAAAAATAATCCCATCATACTCATCATAATGTGGCAAATTAAACAGATTATATTCTCCTGTATTCTGCTTTTTATCATGACTCCAGTTTCCATTTGTATTAAACTGATACATTTCACCTATATATCATTTATTTACATACATTTTAATTCTATAAACTATGCATACCCCAATTGGACTATCCCAAATACCACACTTTATATCACAATATATCTGTATCATCTCTATTTTAAAATAGTGTCATCTGCTCATATGTATCAGGAAATTCTCTTAGATATTCAAAGCACTCTTCTGCGTTACAAATTATGTTATTCTCTTTACATACACCTACCAATTAAACTCAAAAATTACTCTGCGCTCTTGTCATCGTCAATATATTAACAAAAAAGAGATAGGACTTTATATCCTACCTCTTTACAAATAGACGTGCGCGAGAAGATTCGAACTCCCGACACCTTGGTCCGTAGCCAAGTGCTCTATCCAGCTGAGCTACGCACACGTATCAATGTACTTTTCAGTACAATGCCGCAGACCGGAATCGAACCGGTACTGTATCACTACAACAGGATTTTAAGTCCTGCGCGTCTGCCAGTTCCGCCACTGCGGCATATAACAATATTAAATTGTTAAATGGGACCTACAGGGCTCGAACCTGTGACCCTCTGCTTGTAAGGCAGATGCTCTCCCAGCTGAGCTAAGATCCCACGCATTACTTAAAGTGAATGTTAGTTGTAAATTATCTGGGACGTGACAAGCTTGCTTAGCTAAAATCACGAAATAATTTCTACACTCAAACGACCCAGACGGGACTCGAACCCGTGACCTCCGCCGTGACAGGGCGGCGCTCTAACCAACTGAGCCACTAGGCCATAAAAGGCTTTTGTACCTTCAAAACTTTATACAGTATCAAGAAACATCTTTAATTCTTTGGTTAAGCCCTCGACCTATTAGTAACAGTCAGCTCCACATGTTACCATGCTTCCACCTCTGCCCTATCTACCTTGTAGTCTTCAAGGGGT
>JAXELM010000269.1:0-3123 GCA_034100525.1 Agathobacter sp. | reverse complement strand
TTTTCCATACATACATCGCTTTTACCAATTCCATGGGGCGATGTGAAGGTGAATATTCTGGATACCCCTGGTTACTTAGATTTTGTCGGAGAGGTAGAGGAGGCAGTTTCTGTTGCAGATGCTGCGGTTATTGTTGTATCTGGTAAGTCAGGTATAGAAGCAGGCACAAGAAGAGCCTGGGAGTTATGTGAGAAGTATAAGCTTCCAAGAATGATATTCGTTACAGAGATGGATATCGACAATGCAAGCTTCAGACAGGTAGTTGAAGATTTGCAGGCTATGTATGGTAAGAAGATAGCACCTTTCCATCTTCCAATCAGGGAGGATGCCCAGTTTGTCGGATATGTAAATGTCGTACAGCAGAAGGCAAAGAGATGGAAAGATGATGGAACGGTTGAGAAGTTTGATGTTCCTGATTATTCAAAGGATAATCTTGGAATCTGCCGTGATGCACTTCTTGAGGCAGTCGCTGAGACAAGTGAAGAGTTTATGGACAGATATTTTAATGGGGATGAATTTTCGGAGGATGAAATTCGTCAGGCTCTTCGTGTGAATGTAATAGACGGCTCAATTGTACCAGTACTTATGGGTTCAAATATTATGGCACGCGGAATGTATACGCTTATGGCGGATATCGTTAAGTATTTTCCAAGTCCTGATAAGAGAGAATGTGCAGGAATTAATACAAAGACTAACGAAGTATATCAGGCTAATTATGATTTTTCAAAGCCGAAATCAGCATATGTATTTAAGTCTATTGTAGATCCATATATAGGAAAATATTCACTTATCAAGGTTAATTCCGGCGTATTAAAGACTGATGATACATTATATAATTTCCATCGTGACTTCGAGGAGAAAATAGGACATTTGTATGTTCTTCGCGGAAATAAAACTGAAGAAGTTACAGAGTTGCATGCAGGCGATATCGGAGCTCTTGCAAAGCTTCAGAAGACACTTACAACTGACTCGTTATCTACCAAGAGTAATCCTGTTGCATATATAAGGACTACTATTTCAAAGCCATATGTATCTAAGAGATATAAAGCTAAGAATAAAGGTGATGAGGATAAGATATCTCAGGCTCTCCAGAAATTATTGATGGAAGATTTGACATTGCAGCATGTAAATGACAGTGAAAATGGGCAGACTTTATTATATGGTATGGGAGACCAGCACCTTGAAGTGATTGCGAGTATACTTTTGGAAAAATATAAAGTCGATATCGAGCTTATGCGTCCAAAGGTTGCATTCAGAGAGACCATCAGAAAGAAATCTGATGTTGAATATAAATACAAAAAGCAATCAGGTGGTCATGGCCAGTATGGTCATGTAAAGATGACCTTTGAACCTTCAGATGAGCCGGAAACACCATACATTTTCGACCAGTGTGTAGTAGGTGGAGCTGTTCCAAAGAACTTCTTCCCGGCAGTAGAAAAAGGAATTGCTGAAGCTGTTAAGAGCGGACCACTTGCAGCATATCCTGTTATTGGCGTAAAAGCAGTATTGTATGATGGTTCATATCATCCTGTAGATTCATCGGAGATGGCATTTAAGGTTGCTGCAACCCAGGCATTTAAGAAGGGATTTATGGAGGCACATCCTGTTCTTCTTGAGCCAATTGCACAGCTTAAGGTTGTTGTACCTGACAGCTATACCGGAGATATTATGGGTGATTTAAACAAACGAAGAGGAAGAGTTATGGGAATGAATCCTCTTGATAATGGTAATCAGGAAATTGTTGCTGATATTCCTTACCTTGAGTTATATGGATATAATACACAGCTTCGTTCTATGACTAGTGGAAGCGGTACATTCTCATATGAATTCTCAAGATATGAGCAGGCACCTGACGATGTGGCAAAGAAACAGATTGAGGAGAGAGCAAGTAAACTTGTTGACGTTGAAGAGTAGGCTTATAATATATCTGAATATTTTGTTTGTATGTATTGCAATTATATTCTGTTATACTGCAAATGTAAATGCAAAGATGCCAGACGGGGATAGTATGTCCTCGTCTGGTTTTTATTCTAAAGAAAATCAATGCACATATCTGATTTATAACACAGACGGAGGAGTTTTAAATTCATATAGTGTTAATACAGTGTATCAGAATGAAACAGAATATCTTAGAAAGCCATACAAATGCGGCTATTATTTTAAAGGATGGTATCTTGATTCCAAATTTATAAAGCCTGTTTCAAAAGTAGAATATAGCGGTAACAGGATAATTGTTTTGTATGCCCGGTGGTCCAGAGTTCTTGATAATTACCAAAGCGTTGAGAACTACAAATATTCAGGCAATAGAAGACTAAATCCTGAAACAATATTTCTTAAAGATTGTAATTATAGCTTCTGCGATGATGTGCTTATTCCAGGTATGCCATCGACAAAGGATGAGGACTGGTTTAATAATTTTATTTTTAGTGCATCACAATGTCCTCAGGGACTTTGCATTACAGACGATTACATTTTGCTGACATCTTATTCTGAAGAGGATGACTGTCTTGGGGAGCTTATGGTGATAGACAAGGAGAGTGGAGATTATCTCTTTACGCTTGGTATGGATCCGGCAAGTCACTTAGGCGGAATTGCATTTGATGGGGAAAACGTGTGGGTATGTAATTCCAGTAAGAATGCGATAGAGAGAATATCGTACGATTTTATTGAACTGATGGCGAGTCAGAATCCGGGAGAAGTAGTTGATGCGACAGATGTAGTTGATATTTATAAAGTCTCAAATACTCCTTCGTGTATTACTTTTTATGGAAACAGGTTATGGATTGCTACTCATACCAAAATTATTAATTCTAAAATGAAAGCGTATTTCTATGATAATAAAAGCGATACATTAAAGGCACTTAGCTCTTACAAGATTCCTTCAAAGGTTCAGGGCATTGCGTTTGATGAAGATGGTGCTGTGTATTTGAGTACTTCATATGGAAGACGTTCATCTTCATATATCAAGAAGTATGCGTCTGTGATTGAGATGGCATCTGAGCCTGATTCGCCGATTACAGCAATTGAGATGCCTCCGGGTTCGGAAGAGATAGATATTGATGACGGGAAGCTGTGTGTGATATTCGAATCTGCGGGGGAGAAGTACTTTGAAGGAACTGATGG
>JAXELM010000259.1:0-8022 GCA_034100525.1 Agathobacter sp. | reverse complement strand
TTTTCTGTTTTTGGGAACCTTCCTTGTTTATTATCGAAAAAGGAATACTCTTTTTCTGCTTTAGCATTTGATCAAATACTACATGTTCTCTCTTCTTTTTTCCCATCTGAAACCTCCATTATTATAATTTAGTTTTCAGATTTCATTCAAATATATTTTATCGCCCACACAGTACCAAAAATTTATGACTGAACCTTCAGTTCTTCAATAACTCTATCTGCATTTCCTTCTATTGTTTCATCCAGCAACTCATCACAAATTGATATTGCCTTAGCAATCTCACTCCATTCACCTGTCTGCAATGCCGCTTCAAAAGCCGTCGCCACTTCATAGTTCGGTATAAAAGCCTTTTTTCTGTCCGCATCATATCCCAGGTATCCTAAATGAATCAATGCCGTTAATGCATCATCCTTAGATGAAATTGTGGTAAAATCATTTTTAAAAGTACCTGTATTCACACGAACTTTTCCGCCTGACAGCATTGTCATAATATTATCTTTAAGTCCAGCATAATTCATTGTAATAAATGTATTGATTGATGCAAAAGATGATGTATTTCTCCAATAAGAATCAAAATCCTTCCGTTTCATTGCCATTGATACTGAATTCGGATTATACATATGCATCCCATCAATCAAATATCCATTATACCAGGCTTTTGTTGTTTCAAAATCCATATCAAACTCTTCACAAAGTTCTCTCACTTCATTTTCTGTAAATCCATAATACTTTGTAATTGGATTTGATTTTAACATGGTGTATTCATCAAAATTATTCAGTGCTGATTCATCCTTTATCTTCTTAATTGGTAAGATACCGGTAATATATGCCAATGCCAAAAAGCCCTTTGATTCTTCCGATTTAAATAACGAATGTAGAAACTGCAGATACTTATGAACCAGATTCTTATCTTCACTGTTTCTGATTACACAGTCCCATTCATCAATGATGACAACGAAAGTAATCCCCGTTCTAGCATAAATCTCGTGAATTAATAAATACAAATCCTTATCATAATTTAAGGTATCACCGTATTCTTTATGGAAGTCTTCACAAACACGCTCCTTAATTGACTCTATCAAATCTTCTTTATGAAAATCCCAAACAGATGATATATCAAGGTGAATCACATTATATTTGTTCATATACTTCTTATAATCAGCATTAGTAGCAATCTTGGTATTTTCAAAAAGCTTTGATGAATTGCAACCACAGCTATAGTAAGCATCAATCATTCCTGCCGCATGGGATTTACCAAAGCGTCTTGCATGACTTACTGCTATACATTTATCCTCTGTCGATAATCTTCTGTTCAACACTTCAAGCAAGCTGGTTTTATCTACATAAATCATGCTGTTTCTAGCCTGTGTAAAGCTCTCATTATTTGGATTAAAATATACGCCCATTTTCCTGTATCACCTCATCTATAAATATCCTCAGCCTTATTTTCCTACAATCAAAAGATAACGTCAACCTTTTCCCCCCAGCTGTCACTACAATTATTCCTCCTTTGTGGTATAATCATCTTAATTATAAACTAGGAGGAATGCCTATATGAAGAAATTATTATTTAATAAATTAAGAACTTCTGCATTAGCACTACTTCTAATATTTGCAATTACTTTTGTTCCATTCCCATCAAACTTTAATACAAATTCGAGCTGCATGGAAAATATAACATTTTCTATTCAGGCAGCCACCAAGAATCAAAAAGACTGCTTCTCACTAAAAGATGTTCCAAAATATAATGGGAAAGCCTCTGTAAAAATAAATGGAAACAAACCATATTTTACAGAAAAAGAAAAAACAAATTCAAATACATTTGAATCTTATCATAAATTGGATAAACTTGGAAGATGTGGAGTTGCCTATGCCAATGTAAGCAAAGATACCATGCCAACCGAAGAACGTGGAAATATTGGCAATATTAAACCATCAGGCTGGCATACTGTAAAATATAAAGGTGTCGTTGACGGAAATTATCTCTATAACCGTTGTCATTTAATTGCATTTTGCCTTACAGGAGAAAATGCCAACAAAAAAAATCTGATTACCGGCACACGATATTTAAATGTAGAAGGCATGCTTCCATACGAAGAAAAAACAGCAGAATATATTGAAAAAACAGGCAACCATGTGCTATATTGTGTCACCCCCATTTTTGAAGGAAATAACCTTTTAGCATCCGGCGTTCTCATGGAAGGGTATTCAGTTGAAGATCAGGGCAAAGGGATTTCTTTTTGTGTCTACTGTTACAATATACAGCCCGGCATAATCATCGATTATGCTACTGGCGACAGCCATCTTTCCGACAAATCAGACAATAGCAAAAAAAATAACATCAAAACATATATTTTAAATTCTAACACTAAAAAATTTCATAAACCGACTTGTAAGTCTGTAAAACAAATGAGTGCAAAGAACAAAAAACAATGTAAATGTACAAGGGATGAGCTTATAAAAAAAGGATACTCACCCTGCAAAAATTGCAATCCTTGAGGTGCTCGTATCCTTTTTCTATCACTAACTCTTATCTCTTGCCATATGCAACAAATCAAGCAAGCCCTTTTCTTTTATCAGGGCAAGCCCCTGCCCTTCATCACCCAGTACAATCAAATTATCCCCCGGGCTTATATCAAATATTTTCCTTGCTTTAGCAGGAATGACTATCTGTCCCTTGTCACCAACTTTTACAAGTCCAAAAATGTGTTTTCCTTTCGGCGGCACATTCAGCCCCATGCCCTCATCCTTTTTATAGTTAATCAGTTCATCCACAGATACCCCGAATATATTTGCTAAGGCTGAACATTTTTCTATATCCGGAAGTGATTCTCCTGTTTCATATTTTGACAAAGTCTGCCTGGACACATTGATTTTTTCCGCAAGTTCTTCCTGCGACATATTGTGGAGCTTTCTTAATTCTATTAAATTATCTGCGAACATTCTTCTTTCCTCCAATTCCGCATACGCACCATCTTAAAATTGGAATACGGCTGATAATCTGATACAACACATATGCCCCAACAAATGCCGCTATTCCTACAAGCAGATATATCACAACTGAAGGCATACCGCTGACATACTTTGTCAGATACCATGCACACATCGCAAGCGGCAAATAATGGAACAAATATAATCCCCATGATTGTTTTCTCATCCATATTGTAAATGAATTTTGGAAATTACCCCATTTTTTCATAAACGATAAAATTGCAAGTGTTGCCATCCATGCATATAAATTGCACATAAAAGTATCTAACACTTCATGCTCTGCGTATGGCTTTTTCCAATAAAGAACCATAAAAATAATTCCAATTACAACAGCCGTAACAGATAATGGTATCCAGCTTTTCTCCAGCTTATCCATTACCTTATCATGTGAGAAGAATAAATATCCCGCCAAAAATCCAAATCCATATATTCCGAAGCGATAAACTACTATAATAGGAGTATTCAAAACATTTGCACTTCCCCACACTACAATCACTAATGCAATCAAAACTGGTATAGAAACTTTACTACACAAACCATATAATCTGTCATTTTCTATTTTTCTAAACAATACCAGTAATAGTGAATATACCCACAACAACTGAATATACCACAATGGACCTGTCCCACTTACTGCCATTATCAAATACAGAACTGGTTTTGGTACCGCTGTCATTTGCTCAAGAGCTCCACTCATCATCATATTGTAATACCCTAAAATCCAATAAAAGACAAAAAGTCCCAATGTCGATGGCACAAGTAATTTGGTAGTTCTCGATTTAATAAACTCTTTATGCGTGTGATTATCCAAATAAAATCTGGCACTCATTCCGGAAACTACAAACAAAAGAAGCATAAACCACGGATATACTATGTATTGAAAAGCATCCTGATACTGTACTTCTCTAAATGGTCCAATGACGCCATGTACCTCAATTCCATTAAACATGTATATCACATGATACAAAACGACTAAGACTACTGTAATCCACCTTATGTTGTCCATATATATTTTTCTCATAAAATTACCACCTTTGCAACTAATTTTAACAATATTATAATTTAGCTATTCGATATATACCACCAAGAAAATATAACATTCTAACTTCATTAATGTTAAAAATAATAGCAATAAAGTTTTTTATTCTATTTTACATATTGTTTGCTTCGGTTTTTTCTCGTATTGGAATCTGCGCAATTATTATAGCCACAAAGATTAGTCCACATCCGACTAATTGCCTTATCCCCATAGTCTGATTGAGTATTATCCAGCCTGCAATTACGGAAAAAACAGATTCCAGACTCATAATCATAGATGCTATTGTAGGGTTTAAACCATTCTGTCCTACAATCTGTAATGTATATGCTACACCGCACGACATAGCACCAGCGTATAATAGAGGAATCCATGCGCTAAATGTTGCCAAATTTGGTAGCCATTTCATTATTCCCTCCAGCGAATGTCCCATTTCTGAGAAAAACATGGGAAAAACTCCCAATGCACCACATACCAAAAACTGTATGCATGACATTCTTACCCCATCAACCAATGGAGAAAAATGATCAATTATAAGAATATGTACTGCAAAAAGCAATGCACATATAAGCACCAATAAATCACTTAACTGAAAACTTAATGAATCTGACATACATAGAAGATACAGTCCTATAACCGTAATAACAATTCCTATCCATATATTAAATCCACAATGCTTTTTAATAAAAAGTCCAAGAATAGGTACAAGGAGAATATAGCATGCTGTCAAAAATCCTGCTTTACCTGCCGGTGTACCAAGATACAGTCCTAATTGCTGGAATGAACTTGCAAGAAACAATGCCGTACCACAACATATTCCACCAAGTAACAGTGTATTTTTTTCTTTTTTTGTTACAGGCTTCTTATTATCAGTATTAATCTGGTCAATTATTTTTATTACAGGAATAAGAACCAGACCTCCAATAAATGATCTGATACAATTAAAAGTAAATGGGCCTGCTGCTTTGCCGCCTTCACTCTGTGCAACAAATGCAATACCCCAAATTAACGCTGTAATTACTAATAAAAATGAATTTCTTACTTTCTTTCTACTCACTTCTTTGCCTCTTAAGTATTGATAACCTTTAGCTTATACATTTATGTAGCCACCACAATATGGACACTTGCTGGAATATCCTGTAGCAGCCTGAAAATTCGAACCACAGTTTGGACATGTTACTGCTACAATCTGTAGCTTATCTGGTGCAACCGGCTTATCATCCATCAATTCATCTTCTCCTGGAAGAACTTCATTTCTGACTGAATTAGGATCATAGCTGAATTTACCTTGATATTCGAAAATATCAATTGTCATTCCTATCGGATACATTCCTGAACCTTGAGGAAATCCAGTCGGCAATATTGCCTCACGCTCCACATGGCGTTCATCAAAATAATGTACTTTCACATTTACTGTATAACTGTTGTTTACTGTATATGAAGTATTATCTACATATCCATAGATTTTCGCCGGGAATCTTCGTCCCTGTTTTTCTATTTTTTTCTTTTGGGATAGACTGTAAAAAACTCCTACTATAAAAGAAATCCCCAACAGTATAAAAAATATTGGAAGCGTCAAAAACACACCACCCATACCTACACCCGCAAAAACTATAGTAATCATGGTTCCAACCCCTGAAAAGGCAGCTCCAACAATCATCAAAATCTTCTGTGCTTCATTCATAAGTATTCCTCTTTTATATACATACTTCTCGTATTGACTTATTATATCATACTCTTATTTAACAATTTCATACTGCATCAACTCATATTTAAGCTTAGTCCCCTCTGCTATTTCCAATGGCAGAAGGGCTCTTGCAACCAGCTTTAAATCATTTGATTCAATATCTATCCTACGCAAATTAGCGTAGTCTCCATCAATATTTTCAACTACATAATACCATGTTTCCATATAGCTTAATTCCTCCCTAATTATCAAATTATATTTGAACTTCATTTTACCAAACTGCACCTCATTCATTGTAACATAACAGACATATATATACCAATACAACAAGTATACAAATCATTACAATATACACTTTTGCCACCTTACAAAGAGCTGCAAACTGCATATAAACTTGCCACTAATCCCCTACTTATATATAAAACAGAAATAATTTATATCAAATTCTCTTCCATCTTTTCCAAGTGTGATTTGCCCATTCTCATCAGTTCTAAACACTTTGCAATCAATTTCATCAAAGCGTTCAAGTGTCTCCTCATGAGGATGTCCATATCTATTGTTTTCTCCGCAGGAAATAACCGAAATATCCGGTGATAAGGCATTTAGCCACGCCTTCGAGCTTGAGTATTTTGAACCATGATGATTAGCCTTATAGATATCTATATCAAGCTTATTACCATACTTCTTAACCAGACTGTTTTCGACTTCACTCGATATATCCCCTGCAAACATACATCTAAGATTGTTCTTTTTATCATCCACAAGTAATACCAGACTGCTATCATTCGCATCAAATTGCTCATTATTATCACTTGCCACACCTTCACCCGAAGCAATACATGTTATTTGTGTGTTAGCAAACCTGAATGTATCTCCCGCTGAGATTTCTATAACATTTATCCCTTTTTCCTGTAAAAGACTAATAATCTTTTGCATATTTTCATCACATTTAGATGCTTTTGAAATCACAACATTCTCGATATAATAATTGCTTTCCAGCACTTCTGTAAGACCATTTACATGATCCTCATCAGCATGTGATATAAACCAGTAATCAATTTTACGTACTCCATTATATTTCAAAAATGGAAGGATAATATTTTCACCGACCTTCTTCTTTGAAGAGCTTCCCCCATCTATGAATACACTTTCGCCAGATTCAATCTGAACAAAAATACCATCCCCCTGTCCTACATCGAGGAAATCAATCTCACCATCTGCGCGTCCTCGAGCAAAAATAATTGACAATAGCACAAATATTCCAAAGAATCTGATTACTAATGATTTGTATTTCTTGCATACGAATATAAGCATAAACAAAATAACATAGTATACCACTATTTTTTCGGTACAGGGACAGCCGACAATTATTTTGTTAAACATAAGTCCCTGTGCAATATTACATAGAAATGTATACAGCTTTAACACTACAATTGCGGGAATGATTACAATAGAAGCAATTTTGACTGATATAAGACCAATAAAAGCAGCCGAAAGACCAGATATAAAGACTATTGATATAAGCGGAAGCACAATAATATTAATAATTACAGAATATGTAGGTATCTCATAATAATATATTGCCACAACAGGAATGGTCGCCAATTGCATGGCAACACTTGATAATATGGCAACCTTTATTTTATTACCAGAAATGTCTCGCACGATTAATGCAACTCCCATAACTGCAACCACAGAAAAAACGAATCCCGGATATTTTATTATAAACGGATTCTCATAAACAATTATCAAAATTGATATTCCAAGGGAATTGAGCATATCATTACTTCTTCCTATTGTCTGCGCAATCATTGTAAGAAAAAACATAAATAGTGCGCGTTCTGTAGATATGGCACATCCCGACATAAAATAATATATGTACGCTATACTTCCTGCTACTATCATTGCACATACGAATCCAGCACGTCTCTTTCGCATAAATCCATATATTCCAATTCCAACCAACGAAATATGAAGCCCTGAAATTGCCAGAATATGAGAAATCCCTGCATCCTGATAAGCTTCCTTCATATCCTTTGATAATAAACTTTTCTCTCCAAGAAGCATTGTACAAAGTGCACCCAGCTCCTCACCATCAGAAATTTTATGCAAGCTGTTAGCTAGTTCATCCTTAAAAACATATATAGCTTTTTCAAAATTAAAAATCTGCTTATCCAGCTTTACTATTTTCTCCGGCTCCAAGCGAAATAAAATCATCTGTGAATAATAGAATTCTTCCTGATTAAATTCTCCATCATTTGTTGCAGAAGAAAATTTATGGATTTTTCCTTTTATTGTGGGACAATCG
>JAXELM010000258.1:0-11755 GCA_034100525.1 Agathobacter sp. | reverse complement strand
GTCGGTCTATAGGGAGATGTTGATTTTGGTGCCGTTTCCAGTAACACTGGAGTACAGTTCATTGTATGCGGCAGTATTCATTCGACTTGTAATTGAACGAATACTTTTTGTGTATCCAACATCTTTTCCAAAGACCTTTTTAATTTTTTCATTGCCCGCAGCTTTAATAAGATTGTCGTTTACTTCCATCTTGCCGTCGGACCCGATAGTAATTCCGATATCCTTTAATTCGTCGGAATATTTAGATGAAAGTTTCTTTAGCTGCTTTGCATACCTTTCCATTGTAGCAGAATCTGACCCGTTTGAGGAGTCCAAAGCATTGTTGTATACATCAACATAAGCTTTTATAGTATTGATAGTATTTTCATCAGTATTTTCATCTTCTTTAGTATCAGAATATTTATGGTTGTTTAGTTTGCTGGAAGCTTTCTTTAAAGCGAGCGAATCCTCATATGCAAGTTCAACGTGGCTGAAATCATTTCTTTTACTTGATTTGCTTGCATCACGGTTATTTGAATAGAAATTTCTTAAGTAAAAACTGCTGGAGTTTGAAATCCCTGAACTTATTTTTGTACTCATATTTGCCTCCTGTAATATACAATTCAGAATCACATTGTACTCTTATGAAATATATCGGAAAAAATCTATAATATATAACCTTTTTTTTCGTGCTTCATTTATGTATAATAAGAGATATCAATTAGTAGGAGGTAATTATGCTAAAAGAAAAATTTGGAGACACTAAAAAGGGGATGGAAGCTTACAAATATGAGCTTGTAAATTCAAAAGGGATGAAAGCAGTTGTCACAGATTACGGTGCAACAGTTCTTTCTTTGTATGTTAAAGATAAAAATGGCGACTTACAGGATGTCGTTCTAGGGTATGACGATTTAGCTTCATATGAGAGAGGTACATCATATTTTGGGGCGATAGTAGGTCGATACGCAAACAGAATCTCGAATGCGCAGATTACAATCGATGGTGTAGATTACAAGCTTGAGGCAAATGATAATGAAAACTCACTCCATAGTGGTTCTAATGGGGTTTCAGGATTAGTATGGGATGTTAAAAATTATACTGACAGTAGCATCACTTTTACAATAGTAAGCAAGGACTTAGAGCAGGGATTTCCGGGAAATGCGACAATAGAGGTTACATATACAGTGACTGAGGACAATGAACTTGCAATCAAATATCACGCAGTAGCTGATAAGACAACTACATTCAATATGACAAATCATTCATATTTCAATCTTGAGGGTTGCAGCGCAGGAGTGGTGTATGACCAGAAGCTTCAGATTAATGCATCAGGATACACACCGGTATGCAGTGCAAAAGCTATTCCAACAGGAGAGATTGCACCGGTTGAAGGAACACCGTTTGATTTCAGACAGATGAAAAAAATCGGACAGGATATCAATCAGGAGAATGAGCAGCTTTCATACGGCAACGGATATGACCATAATTTCGCAATAGACAAAAAGACAGACGGAATTGAGCTTGTGGCAACAGCATGTGCGCCAAATACAGGAATCAAGATGGATGTTCTCACAGACGCTATTGGAATTCAGCTCTATACAGCCAATTTTATAGCAGGAAATATTGGAAAAGGTAATACTGCATATGTGGATCGTGGAGCTTTTTGCCTTGAGACACAGTATTTCCCTAATTCAATCAATGAGCCGAATTTTGTAAGACCTGTATTTGCAGCAAATGAGGCATATGATACAACAACAATCTATAGGTTTTATAAATAATAAGAGGCAGAAAATGAAGATAGTATTTCTTGATGTAAAAACAATAGGAGAGGATATTGACCTGTCAGGCTATGAAGCATTAGGCGAAGTGGTGAAGTATGATTTTTCAACATCGGAACAGGCAAGGGAGAGAACCCGTGATGCCGATGTAATAATCTTAAACAAAGTTGAGATTAATGAAAAATCAATAGGTGATGCTGATAAGCTTAAGCTTGTATGCGTGACAGCAACCGGTACGAACAATCTCGACAAGGAATACCTTGCCGAAAGAGGAATCGCATGGAGAAATGTGGCGGGTTACTCGACAGAGACAGTGGCACAGCATACATTTGCACTACTATTCTATTTGTTTGAGAAGCTGAGTTACTATGATGATTATGTTAAGTCTGAAAAGTATATAGGCGATGTATCTTTTACTCATTTCGACCATGTATTTCATGAACTTACAGGCAAGACATGGGGAATAATCGGACTGGGCAACATAGGAAGACGAGTTGCAGACGTTGCAAAGATGTTTGGCTGTCATGTGATTTATTACTCTACATCGGGTAAGAATAGTCAGCCTGGGTATGAGAGAGTAGAGTTTGATGAGCTGCTTGAGAAATCGGACATTGTATCAGTCCATGCTCCACTTACAGAAGAGACGCAGGGGCTTATGGATGCCAAGGCATTCTCGAAGATGAAGGAATCAGCTATTTTCCTAAATCTCGGAAGAGGACCTATTGTAGTAGAAAAAGATCTCGCATATGCTCTTGATAATGGGCATATTGCTGCGGCAGGACTTGACGTGCTTAGCGTTGAGCCGATGAGAGAGGATAATCCTCTTAGAAGAATAAAGGATAGTGAAAAGCTTATAATAACTCCACACATTGCATGGGCAAGCGTGGAGGCAAGAACAAGACTGATGGAAATTATCCTTGGTCAGATAAAAGAATTTTTTATGCCTGCTTAGTTAAATTGGTAATAACTATCTGCATGAAACACCACTTAGGAAAGAAAGATTGCCATATTCCTGCATAAATTCTTTCTGTCCTTCGGCAGTAAAACCACTATCGACTAAAGCGCAGTAGTTTATTATTCTCGAATAATAGTGGCTTATTGCTTTGTTATACAGATTAATAAAGGATTCATCTGAGGATTCACCAGTCCACGGATGAATCCATTTTTTATGCGCCAGATTAAGCGGGTCAGGCACAAACTGGTACAAATCGCTTGCCATCATCGGCGAAATCAGAGGGCACCTGAACAGTACCTTTTCAACAAGACGAAGCAGTACCTTCTTTTGACCGGAAGGGTCGTGCAAAAGCCGTGTTCCTACCTTCATGAAATGTGTTGCAAGTCCGACATCAAGGGCATGTACGTTTAACTCCGGATAAGTGTTCCTGTAGGCATAAGACAGCATTTTTGAGATAACTGAGCGCTGAAGCGGAGTCAAAAAAATCGTTGCATTCTGGTGGAACTCTGAGGGCAAAAGAAATTTCTTTGAATACAAAAGCTCATTGTCTATTTCAGTTTCGAAATAAGCGTGCTGTCCAAAATATTCTGTCACTTTCGGTGGATTTGAAGCATCATATCCTGTAAAAGCATACACATATGGATGAGCCGCACAGTCAAGTGTATAGTGACCAAGAAAACCAATCAGGTATGCATCTGCAATTGCCTGCTTCTTTGGATTGTCGCTGAAAAACATGCGGCTTTCTAGCAAGTAAGAGAAAAAAGCCTGTGTGTTTTTTCTGTGGGCAACATCACCGATGTTACCCTTGTGCATTATATGTGAAGGAATATAATAGAAAAACACATCAGGTCCTTGGAGCCCAAGAGCAAATGCGCAGTGATTTTTCTTTATATTGTTTTTAAATTTGTTTTTCGGAAGAAGCTTGTACGCATCAATTCCGAAGAGATAGTGTGTAACGAATGCCGGCATGATTTCCTCCAGAATAGTTAATTTTCAGAACCACCACCAAACATTCGCAAAAACGCACGACTAGTCGTGCTTTACTGCTACTTCGTAGCTAATTTTGCTCATGTGTGGGGGCTCTATAATAAACAGTATAACACAACATTGATAGTATTGAAATTTTGGTGTAAGATAAAGCTTGGTGACAAAAATGAAAAAGTATTTGGAAAATATAAATAAAAATATAATATTAGCTGCAGCTGCGCTGGTACTCGGTGCGACATTTAGCATGTTTTCAATACAATATCTTTTGCTTGAGCCGGAGCTGTTTGCGAGGACAACTGATGAGAAGCTGTTTTTGAATATGGTGTGTTGTCTGGTAGTATATCTGTTTGTTCATCTGATTACGAACAATATAGCAATTACCTGTATTATTTCCCACTGTGTGCTTCTGTTATTCGGTTTTGTAAATTTTTTTGTATATGAATTCAGAGGAAATGAGTTTTCCTTTGCAGATATAAGCTCGGCATTTACAGGGCTTAGTGTGGCAGGAAAATATGAATTTTCAATAAACCACAGGTGCGTGATTGTAATCATTTCTACTATAATATTTATAGCAGTAGCTTTGAAATTTAAAATTCGTTTCAAAAAAATATGGCAAATGCGCATAATTGATGTACTTTTTATAATAATTTGTTGTATTATAGTTATATTAAATTCAATGAATGTAATCACGGAAACATGGGAACAGAAAGGTTCATATCAGAATGGTTACATTTTGAATTTCCTGTTGGAAATCCGAGACAGCTTTGTATCTGAACCAGATGGATATTCGCAGGAGGCAGTAGAAGCTCTTGAGAAGGAATATAGTAAGACGGACAAGAGTCATTCACAGGCAGATGTGCAGAAGCCTACCATTATTGCGATAATGAGCGAATCATATGCTGATTTAAATGTGGTGGGAGAGCTTAAGACCAATATACCAGTTACGCCGTTTATGGATTCTCTTAAAGAAAATACATTGCGGGGATATGCCTTGTCATCGGTATATGGAGCAAAGACACCGAATTCCGAGTGGGAGTTTCTGACGGGCAATTCCATGGCATTTTTGCCGGATGGCTCAGTAGTATATCAGCAGTACATAGACGATGAGCCAAGCACACTTGTTGGTACGCTCAAGCAGAATGATTACACCTGTGTGGCGATGCATCCGTATTATGAGGCAGGATGGAACAGAAATGCGATATATCCGCAGATGGGATTTGATGAGACGTATTTCATGGATGACTTTGACCAGACCAATATAATACGGGAATATATCAAAGACGAAGAGTTGTTTGATAAAGTCATAGATCGCTATGAGACGAAGGATTCTGATGAGAATCTGTTCATAATGGGAATAACCATGCAAAATCACGGAGGCTTTGGGGAGCCATATGACAACTTCGACCAGGAGGTGTACAAGATTGGAAGGTCATATACTGATGCCAACCAGTACCTGTCGCTATTGCATGAAAGTGATAAAGCCTTAGAGAAGCTTATCAAATATTTTCACGAGCAGGACGAACCGGTTGAGATTGTATTTTTCGGAGACCATCAGCCAGGACTGTACAGCGAGTTTATCAAGATTTTAAATAATAAGGGAGTCAGCGGACTGACAATAAATGAGCTTGAGAATCTCTATACTGTTCCATTTTTCATATGGACGAATTATGAGACTGAGGCGAAGGAGATAGGCACGACAAGTCTGAATTATTTGTCGACGCTTACACTTATGAGGGCAAACATAGAGCTGCCGCCGTACAATCAATTTCTTGCCGACATGATGGAGGTCATTCCGGCAATTAATTCACGTGGATATTATTCAAAAATGAGGGAAGGATATGCCCATATAGATGAGGCACTTGGAGAAGAGGCCAAGTGGATAAATAAATACAATATATTAGAGTATAATTGTATGTTTGAGAAAGAACGAAGCAATTTGTTTTTTCCATTTTACGAGGGAGAAAAACAGTGAGGTTAAAAGAATTATTAAAGTATGATGACATAGTAATTCAGTGTCATGACAATCCGGATGCGGATACTATCGCGAGCGGCTATGCCGTATACTGCTTTTTAAAAGCATATGGAAAGAATTCAAAACTGATTTATTCCGGAAGGAACACAATCAGAAAGAGTAATCTGAAGCTTATGGTAAGTGAGTTACATATACCTATAACTCATGTTGAAAAGTTAGATGAGCCTGAGCTTTTAGTGACAGTTGACTGTCAGTATGGTGAGAGCAATGTGACAATGCACAAGGCAAAAAATATAGCTGTGATTGACCACCACAGAATAAGCGGGAAAGTCCCGGAGCTTCATGAGATAAGGAATAAATTTGGTTCCTGCTCTACTGTTTTGTGGCATATGCTCAAAGAAGAGGATTTCGCAATTAATTCTGACATTCGTCTGTCTACAGCTCTGTATTACGGACTTTATACGGATACCAATGAGTTTACCGAGATATCCAACACGATGGATATGGGACTTCGTGATGAAGTTGAAGTCGATCATGTTTTAATAGGCAGATTAAGAAATGCCAATATGTCTTTGGAGGAACTTGAGATTGCAGGAACAGCTCTTCTAAAGAGTGATTATATAGAGGATTACAGATGCGCAATAGTAAAAGCTGGAATGTGTGATCCGAATGTGTTAGGAATAATAAGCGATTTACTTCTGGCTGTGGATGTAGTAGATACCTGCCTGGTATTCAACGTCCCGCCAAATGGAGTAAAGCTTTCAGTAAGAAGCTGTGTTGAGAATGTGAAGGCGAGTGAGCTTGCAGCTGTAATATGTGACGGTATAGGTTCAGGTGGAGGGCATCTGAACAAGGCGGGCGGCTTTATCCAGATGGAGCTTCTTATTCCTGAATATATCAAATTTTGTGAAAAGATGGAGATAACACCGAGAATGAGACTAAGTGATGACGAGAAAAAGGAGATACCGACAGATTCAGCTGTTAAGACACTCCTCGAAAAAAGGATGCTTGACTATCTCGAGAAAAATAAAAATGAATCTTCAAAGGAAGCGGTTATTTTTGATTTAGATGGTACACTTCTAAATACACTTGAGGATTTGTGCGATGCAGTAAATGCGGCATTAGAGATAAATGGAATGCCAAAGCGAACACTTGAGGAAGTGAGAAATTTCGTTGGAAACGGAGTTCGCAATCTGATGCTTCGTGCAGTTGAAAATGGAGAGGACAATCCATTGTTTGAAAAAGCGTTCGCTGATTTTAAAAAGTATTATGCACTGCATTGTAAGGATAAAACAGTACCATACCGCGGAATAATAGAGCTTCTTGAGGTATTGCAGAATCGTGGTATCAAAATGGCAATAGTATCAAACAAAATTGACTCAGCGGTAAAAGAACTGAACAACTTCTACTTCAGCGAGTACACAAAGACTGCGATAGGCGAGATGGAAGGAGTTGCACGTAAGCCGGCTCCGGATACAGCATTAAAAGCACTGAGGGAGCTTGGCGTATCTGCGGATAAAGCGATATATGTGGGCGACTCTGATGTAGATATAAAGACTGCAAGAAACGCAGGACTTGACTGTGTCAGTGTGACATGGGGATTTAGAGACAGAGATTTTCTGATAGAAAATGGAGCGACAAGACTGATAGATTATCCGTTACAGTTGCTTCAGTACTTAGAAAAATAGATAAAATGGAGGCAGAAATGGAGAACAGAATATCAGGACATACAAGATTATTGGCATTGCTGGGTTCACCGGTAGACCATTCAGGCTCACCGGCTATGTACAATTACAGCTTTGACAGATTAGGAATTGATTATGCGTATGTAGCATTTGATGTGAAAGAGGATCAGATGCCGCAGGCGATAGAGGCGATGAAGCTTTTCAACATGAGAGGCTGCAATGTGACTATGCCATGTAAGACAGCAGCAGTTGCACTTATGGACGAGTTATCACCTGCAGCAGCACTGATTGGTGCAGTAAATACCATTGTGAATGAAGATGGAAGACTTATCGGTCACAATACAGACGGTATAGGATTTGTACAGAATCTTAAAGAGCATGGAGTAGATGTAAAAGGTAAAAAGCTTACGATAGCAGGTGGCGGCGGTGCGGCTACAGCTGTACAGTGCCAGTGTGCACTTGATGGTGCAAAGGAGATTACTATTTTTAACAAAAAAGATGCCTTCTTTGAGAGAACGCTTGCGACAGCAGAGAAGATAAAGAACGCAGTGCCGGGAATTGTTGTAAACGTATATGACATAGATGATGTTGCAAAGATGACAGAAGAAATCAAGGACAGTGATATATTCGTAAATGCCACAGTAGTAGGCATGAAGCCTATGGATGATATGAGTGTGGTAAAGGACATATCTGCCTTTCACGACAATCTGGTAGTATGTGATGTTGTATATAATCCAATCGAGACAAAGCTTCTGCGCGAGGCAAAAGCGGCAGGCTGCAAGTGTGTTGGAGGAAAAGGAATGCTTTTGTGGCAGGGTGTCGCAGCATTTAAGCTGTATACCGGACAGGATATGCCTGTTGACGAGGTAAAGGAGAAGTTCTTCTCATAAGATAACAGAAAGTGGAGATGACAGAATGAATAGAAAAGTGGACTATAATATTTTCCTGATTGGGTTCATGGGAGCCGGCAAGAGCACTATTGCAAGAGTGCTTCAGAAGGAGCTCGATATGGAGCTGATTGAGATGGACGAGAGAATTGTTGAAGAACAGGGAATGTCAATTAACGAGATTTTTGAGAAAAAAGGTGAGGATGGTTTCAGGGATATAGAAAGCCAGCTTGTCATAGATATAGGGGAAAGTCATAACTCAATAGTATCGTGTGGAGGCGGTGTAGTCATTCGCCCTCAGAATGTTGAGAATATGAAGAAAAGTGGCAAGATTATCTTTTTGACTGCAACACCTCAGACTATACTCGAGCGTGTTAAAAATGGAAAAGAGCGTCCACTTTTGAACGGACATATGAATGTAGAATACATATCGGAGCTTATGGAGAAAAGAAGACAATTTTATGAAGATGCTTCAGATGTGAAGGTGGCAACTGACAATAAGACTGTTGGGGAAATTTGTACAGAAATAATACAGATTCTTACAAGATAATAGATGGAGGATGCAATGGAGAATATTTTTAATTATGACAATAAGTTTTTTAGAGCACTCTCAAAGCTGGTTGATTGTGTGTTGCTAAGTGCACTCTGGGTGATTTTCTGTATTCCGGTTTTTACTATTGGAGCTTCGACAAGTGCATTATACTATGCGGCTCACAGAACATTGGTGAGAGGTAAAGGATATGTTGTTAATTCTTTCTGGACAGGGTTTAAATCTAATTTCAAGAAAAGTACATGTCTTTGGCTGATACAGCTTGCAATTTTGCTGATATTGGCAGGAGATATTTACATAACCAATATGATGCTTCGTGCAGGAAACAATCTTGGTGTGTTGTCATATCTATTTGTTATGATGCTGGTATATATTATAGTATGGATTATCTATACATACAGCTATACAGCAAGATTTGAAGTGTCACTTAAGAACGTACTCAAGAATTCAGCCATTTTTGCAGTAGTTCATCTGCCGTGGTCTTTTTTCATACTTGCATTACTTGTAGCGGTACTGTTTATAGTTATGGTCATGCCGCCACTACTGTTTTTAATGCCGGGAGCATTGTTTGCAAGCTATGAGCTTATTCTCGAGAAGAAAGTATTTAGAAAATATATGTCGGAGGAGGATCTGCAAAAGGAATTAGAGGACGACAGATACGATGACAATTAGTTGCTATAAAGTGTAGGTGATATTATGGGATTAGGAGCGGCATTAGGAGTTGAGGCATTTGTGTCAATACATATGTCCGTATTTGTACTTTGGTCACTTTCTACTGTTATTTCCAAAAATAACAATAAGAAGGTGGTTAAACCAACGGACTTTGATTCTGCATTCTTACTGGAAGAAGAAGCATGTATGAGAAAGTAGATGGCGGTTACAATGTAAGATATTATGTCATTTTTACCTGAAACATTTCATATGCAAAGAGGAATTTTGTGAATATTGCGGCACTAAGCTTGGATATGTTCAGGAGTGGAGAATGTAAAAGCTATAGTGTTAAGCAATATTGATTATTGGAGAAGGAATGGGGGAGATAGTCATGTTTGATGCAAACGAGACCATAAGAAAATTAATAGAAGATGACATAGCCTGTGTTATAGAGATTGATAATGAAAAGCATACATACTTTGTGTCGCGTAGTGAGGATTTCTTTGGTGGGATTTTCAAACCGCAGGGAACCCTGCGTGATTTGTACTGTATTATTTTTTCGAGAGATGAATTGCTTGATTCAGGGGAGCGCAGTAATTATGCGACTTTCATTAATGAAGAGGTGTTCAAAAAAGACCGATACAGAGGCGGTGTTGAATTTGAAGCCGAAGGTAAAAAAAGAGGCTTCTTTTTTCGAATTATATGCAAAGATGATAAAGATTCAGTTATATTGTTTTTTGAAGAAAGTACATTTTCAAACAGTAATTCACTCGAACTGGAGAAGATTGATACTATTCAGGAATCATATCTTTTTTCAATGATGGTCGATTTGTCAAATGATATATGCGTTAATCCAAATACAACAGAGGTCAATGCGAATCGTCAGGATTATATGGAGATAAAATATTCTGACTGGCGTGTGATGATTTCGAATATGTTCAAGGATGAGGATAAAGTACTTTTCCTCAGGGCATCCTCTCCGGAGAATGTCATTAACAAGCTTGAGATGCAGAATGATTTTCATATAGATCTTCAGATGATTAATATGCAGGGCGAATATATATGGTGCAGACTCAGATTTGTCAGGATGAAGAATTTCTCAAGAGAGAATCCTAGATTTGTATATACTGTTCAGGATATTTCAGAAGATATGGCGCAGCTGATGAAACAGGAAGGTCTTGTAAATGCGATTGAGGAGCAGAACGAGAGACTTCAGGAGGCGGACAAGAACAAGACTAAGTTTTTCTCTAATATGTCGCATGAGATAAGAACACCAATAAATGCTATTATGGGAATGAATGAGGTTATTCTTCGTGACTGTGAGGATGAGAAAATAAAGGGCTATGCGAAGGAGGTTCAGGCGGCAAGCCAGTATCTTCTTAGTCTTGTAAATGATCTTCTTGATTATTCAAAGATAGAAGCCGGCAAAATGGAAATAGTACCGGTTGAGTATGAGCTTGACGATATGATAGAAGGTGTATGCAACATTGTTAAATCAAAACTCACTTCGAAGTCGCTTGAGTTTGAAGTTTCTGTGGGAGAAGACGTACCCAAAAGATTATTTGGTGACGAGATTAGAATCTCGCAGATACTCATCAATTTGCTCACAAATGCCATAAAATACACGGATAAGGGGAGTGTTATTCTCTCAGTGGAGCGTTTGTCAGATGTAGATGGACAGGCTGCAATTCAGTTTACCATTAAAGATACAGGAATTGGTATAAAACAGGAAGATATGAAGGTTCTGTTTGAAGAGTTTGGAAGGCTTGATTTGTTAAAGAACAGAAATAAAGAAGGACATGGACTTGGAATCAGTATAGTTCAGGGTCTGCTATCTCAGATGAACAGCCAGCTTAAAGTGGAGAGTGTTTACGGAAGTGGTTCCACTTTTTCATTTGTTTTACTTCAGAAGGAAGTGGCGGAGCAGGTAGTTGAAACTGAGGAGATATCGCTATCCGACATCAAAGGTAAGAAGGTTCTTATAGTAGATGATACTACAGTGAATCTGCATATATTTAAAGCTATGATAGCACCATATGAACTTGAAGTGCACACTGCAAAAGATGGACAGGACGCACTTGCACTTATGAATGAAAATAAGTTTGATATAGTATTTCTTGACCATATGATGCCAATTATGGATGGTGTGGAGACACTTCATAGACTTCGTGAAATAGATGAGCATTACAAGTCAGTTCCAGTTATTGCACTGACAGGTAATTATTCTCCGACGGCAAGAGCCGAGTACATAAGTATGGGATTTGATGATTATCTTGAAAAGCCAATTGTATTAGATAGTCTTGAGGAGATA
>JAXELM010000078.1:0-4074 GCA_034100525.1 Agathobacter sp. | reverse complement strand
TCTGATGAAAAAATCGACGAGCTGGTAGATGCATTTATGGATGCAATACCTGCACTTTTAAAATCGAAATTGCAAGCGGCATAATTGACTGAACATTGACAATTGAATAGCTGCCAGGTATTGAATTTTCAAGGTGCATAGCTAAAATTTATATGCGAAGTTTGAGTAAATTATTATACGTTTAGAATAGTCGGTTTACAACACATTTACATTTGCATAACGCATATCATTATTAATTAATACTATTTAGCAACACCATTGTCTTCTACACTTCTTTAAAAAGCTCATCTAACACAATAGCATTAGAAAATACACTACTATACTCATTTTGTATTAAACCAAAAGTTGTTATGAGCGTGCTATGAATAACAACTCTAGGAGATACATTTTCCGCTAAGATTGTTTGTCTTTTTAATAATTTTAAATAGTAATCTTTATTTACTTTAAATTCTCCGTTATAATACTTTATTTCACACATATTTATTACATTGTCATTTCGTGAAATCAGTAAATCAATCTGTGTTCCATCTGCATCATCTTCTTTTTTAGACCATGCACTAGCCTCTGTTATCACTCCTGATATTCCAAGCGAATGTTTAATCTGTTCTACATGATTAAAACAAACATTTTCAAATGCAAATCCACGCCATATAGACACAGAAACTGATGTCACATTTTGCTGCCAAAATTTTTCACTTATTTTTTTCTGATTCCAAATAAAGTGCAAATAAAACATACAAAATGGGTCTACTAATTTATAATGTTCTTCCCTCTTTCCATAACCGAATGGAACATACTTTATGATGAAATCACTCGAAATTAGAGCATTAAGATTACCGGATAACCTACCACCATCTGTTATTCCAAGTTTTTCTACAATCTCCCTTCTAGTAAATCCAGCATTTCTTGTATATAGCAACTGCACAATATTTTTTACCGCTTCAGGATTTACAAATACAGAGGAGAATAATCTATTATATTCATCCCTCAAAATAGCATTTTTCTTAAAAAATAAATTATCTACATTCTGTGCCAGACTCATTTCTGGATTCACATATCCCATATAATATGGTATTCCTCCAAATATCATATAACTCTGTGCTATGTCATATCTGGAAAGTTTTACGTTATTACTCTTATAAAAATCTTCGCATTCATTTAAATTAAACGGAGACAGTTTTATTTCATAAGTAACTCGATTATATAGTCCTCCATGATTATTTAGCAGTTTATCCTGCATCCATGAATTTGCACTTCCGCATACAATAACCATTAAATTTATACGATGACATCCCCATGTATTCCAAAAAGCTTCAAAAGCACGCATGAATCCAGATTTTGGGGTATCCAGCCATGGTAACTCATCAAGAAACACTACTTGTCTACTTCCATCATCCTTGCTTTGTAAGAATTTTTCTAGTAACAAAAATGCATCCAACCAATTAGTCGGTTTATCGCATTTCTCCATCCCTTGCAATTCTAATGAGTTATAAAAATGATTTAACTGGAGTTTTAACAAACCTTTCGAATCTTCGTCTGCTGGTGAAAGCCCCGCATGTCTAAATGTAATTCTATCTGCAAATGTTTCATCTACGAGATAAGTTTTCCCCACACGCCTTCTGCCATAAACGGCAACCAACTCTGCCTTATCATGAGAATACAATCTATTTAATTCTTTTATTTCTTGTACACGTCCAATCATATATTTCACCTCTCAAACTGGCGGTGAGATGTGCTTTTCTTGTTTTCACCGCCGTCTTTGTTAGCATAATATCAAATAACAAAGCGGCGGTCAAACGATTATTTTACTAATTCACCGCCGCTTTTGTTGTTAGTTTGTCTCTTACTATAGAATATATACATTAAAAAATTCTTCGAAAAAAGCCGCCATTAGGAAATCTCCTAATAACGGCTTTCTAATATACGTTGTTATAAATTATGCTTTTTAAATACTATACATATACAATTCCTCCAAACTCTCAAAAACTTTGATTATCCAAAAAGCTCCATACGTCACCTTCGCTATTTCATATTACTCAATGATGTCACCATTCTAGCATCTCTCTTATTTGCAAATCATTTGAACCACACATGCTCTTAACATTACTATCTGATCATTACTATCTGATGATAAGAATGATTTTGATACTTCTTCAAAAGTTAAAGAAGTATCATTTGATAATACAACATAAGTAGTAATTGCAGATGAATTAGGTAATTTGCCTGTTAATACTAACTTATCCTTATATGTATGACCAGCTGCACTCCATGTGCCATCCGAATTCATTTTATAGTTGTATAATAGCCCTTCATCTGCCGAAATCTCTTCATTAACATACTCATCAGAAGATATATTCTCTGTAGATATTGTTTCTTTTAGATTATTTTTGGAGTTTCCACATGAAATAACCAAACTAGCCATATTCACTATCATAAGAACTGATAAAAGTATTTTAAATATTAATTTATTCATTAGCTATCTCTCTTATTTATAATAATGTATATAAACAGTATTCGTTTCAAAAATTTAAAAATCCTATATTGGCTTCAATTGTTTTAACAGTTCTTCTCCTGTAACATTAAGTTTGTCTTCATCACCGAGAAATCGAATTTCTAAAATATATTCTTCATCCACCTGATATACGTAGATATATACTCCTGACCCAATATCCTGTGTATCTCCTAATTTCTCAATCACCTCTTCTCGACTCATATCTGGAGTTAATTGCTCAATCTGCTTTGATGTTATTTTTGAAGGTTCTGCAAATTCTATTGTAGTCTTGAATCTGTTACATTTAATAACAAATACCATAAGAAATATAATCATTATTCCACAAAAAATACCTATTACCCCTATTTTACGTGTATTTGATTTCATTACTATGTATGTACCTCCAATTACTATGTCCTAATATTTTACCAAATAATATCCACGGAATACTGATTAATTATCCCCTTCATCCAAATTATTATTAAGTAAATTATCTTTTAGTTCCTGACTATGCTCAGACAATATTTTCATATAATTGTCTAACATTTCATTTTTCACATCACCAATTTTATTAATTAGTACATCCTGATTGCCACCCAATTTCCACTTTGCCTTAATCTGCTCTTCAGTAGAAAATTCTGTATGAGCATTAATAGCATATTTTGATAATCCTTTTCCTTCATCTACGAAACCTATGCACATATTTGTAGCTCCGAATTCGGCAGCTCTCTGTAAATCCTTACTATATTCTTTAATGTGTGTATCAAGTTCGTTCATAAAATTCTGTTGATAGCTTGGGTCTTGTAAACACTTTTCTATAACACTAGCGTCTATTACTACACTTTTCTGACTTAGTTTTCCAAAGTTTTCACCAACTTGATTGTCACTATTATTATATCCAAAATATGGACAACAATCAGTTCCATAAGTTTGCTCATATTGTAGTGTTGCTTTTTGATCATCTAATCTAAAAGAAACATCTGGATACTTCATGCATATCGACTTATATAGATTTAGAATTGGGTCATCTTGTTCAGTTTGCTTACTGTTGTTCTGCTCTACATTATTAGATTTTTTTCCAAAAATTTCAGTTTCTTTCTCATTATTCAACTTATTATTGCACTTATTATAATAAGTTTCGTTTACATGATTACTAACATTGCTTATCATAGTTTTCTCCTAATTAGTTGTAATAATCTCATGTCCCCTAGGCGTACTGTCTTCAAATGGCACCGTGAATGTTCGACTCTGTAAATTCTTATTTCTACAACACACATCATTACAAGTAAAATAATAAAGTTCTATATTATATTTACTTTTATGTATCAGCTGATAGTTATAGTTTACCATTCTTATATATTTTGGTTTAATTTTGGAATGAATGGTCGAAAATTGCATCCGAGTGGTCATTTCAATTTCCGTTCATTCTTATTTTTCGACCATTCATTCCATTTCCATTATAGAGATTAATCTTTGATTTATAATTTCTAAAATTAATAACAAACTAAGGAGGACACCATGATATCTTTAGGCACCTATTTGTCCCAAAAATATACAAATAAAAAAATTATAAGTGAAAGTGA
>JAXELM010000066.1:0-5143 GCA_034100525.1 Agathobacter sp. | reverse complement strand
ATCAACCAACAGTTTTATCAGCTCGGATGCTCTTGTTGATTTTAACCCGGTAATATCTTCTACAATCGTTCTGCCGAAATATTCTTCTTTTCCACATTTTGAAAACAGTTCAAAAGTGTGATTTATTGTTTTTTCTGAAATCATATCCGAAAAAGCAAGTAATTTATTTCGAATGTCCGCTTTTTGACTTTCAATGTCCGCTTCCGCATTCTCAATGTCCGCTTTTGCACCTTCAAAGTCCGTTTCTTTAAACCTTCCACTAATGTGCATCGAACGATTATGAAGTTCATTCTTCTCATCCAACAATAAATTTCTTAAAAACAATTCCAAATACTTAGTTGTCTCATGAACACCATTTTTCAAATCGTTATAATTGGCCCTAACAAGTGCATTTCTAAAATACCACGCATTTTCCGCAAAAATATCATTGGTTACGTCAAATCCTAGCGTTCTAAGATACTTAATAAAAAATACTGCTGTAGTTCGTGTGTTTCCCTCTCCGAATACATGTATCTGCCATAATCTTGATACAAAGAGTGCCAAGTGATGAATAATATCTTCCATACTCAGGTTTTTATAGCTAAACTTCTTTTCCTCTGCAAAATCATAGTCCAGAGTTGCTCGAAGTTCTGATGCACTTCCATAAAGAACCGTTGCTCCATTCAGCACCCATTCTTTTTTTGTGATATTATAATCTCTCAGTTTTCCGGCGCGTCCATAAATCCCAGCAAACAACTTTTTATGAATAGAGATATACTCATTCGGGGTAAAACTAAATGCTTTCTCCGACAATATTTTTGCTATTCTAACGGCAACTTTATCAGCCTCTTCCGTACGGTCTTCTGTATTTGCTTTTGGATTTTCTTCATAATACGTATTTAGAAGTTCCTGCGCTTCATCAATCGAAATATCACCTTCAATATTCTTTATTGCAGTATCAATCAAATACTTCGAAGGCTTTAATCCATCCACTGCTTGAAGTCCGATAGCTGTATGCCAGGCGTAACCTTTGTCTCTTTTACTTGGTTCTGATTGCCTTATATACTCTTTAAAAGGATCTTTATCCATCAAATTGCCTCCATTCATTTTTACCAATACCAGCTCTTTCTGATACTGTCTTGCAAAGATTTTTCCTTTTCTTCAGCACTTTTTTCATGCTGACGTTTTCCCAGATATTCATCCTCAGTCGCTATAGACGGATCATACCAGTCAGCTTTCTTCAGAGCCCATTCAATCCATTCTGGAGTAATATCTTCATTTCCACTATCTATCATAGCCTGAATATATTCTCTTATTTCCTTTGCAATTCTATAGTCTTCAGCTTTGTTTACAAGTTCTTTTACAAGACGAATTTCTTGTTCTTTTCTTTGTCTATTTTCTTCTCTGCGTCTCGCTTCTTCAACTCTCTTACATTCTGCCTCTTCACGTGCTTCTCGTACAATTCTATTCTCTTCTGCCTTCTCATACAGGGTAACCAAAATATCACCCAATCTATCTTCTAATTTTTCAGAATCGTTATCTCTTATGTAACTTCGCTCCCCAAACACAATACGAAGTTTACCATTATATACCTTGTCATACTTTCTTATTTGCGGTTTTGAAGCCCATCTATGATTTTTGATATCATCATTATACTTTACGAGCGCCTGTGCCTCTTGCTTAGTCATTTCATGCTTCACCTGATCTTGACTCTCAACCATACGAAATCTAACAATATCACCTCTAATTTTCACAGACAAATCACTATTAATACTTCCACCTAAAGATTCAATTGATTTGAATACGGTATCTAATATGGCAATTGCACGTGACATACACTCATCAGACATTTCCTTAAAGAATGCAGGTTCGTTTTCTGGTTTATTATGTCTTGGATTATAGTATGGCCTACTCTGTGCTTCTTTCAGTTTTGACTTATAATCTGCAATATCCTTCTTGTATTGGACCAACATTTTATGCAATCGTGTACTTTGACTTATCTGCAGATTGCACGCATATTCTAATACTTTATTTCTTTCCGTCGCATCCAAATAATCAAGAATTCCATCCGGCCACTCAGGTATGTTCTCCATTTTCTTCTGCGATAAATCTTCCTCGGCTGTTACATCCAATTCTTCTGTTATGTCAGTATGCACTTTCTCTACTACTTCTGCCTTAGCTTTCCGAATACGCTTAACAACCGCGTCTTTCGTTATTAATGAAATTTCTGTATCTTCCAATCCAGAAAATTCTACAATCTCATTCGATACATCTTTTCCCATATTCTTCTTAGTCCAATAACCAGAAGAAGGAAAAGGTATATTTTCTACTTTACAAGTTGCTATCAGTTTACCATAATTCAAGTTATATTTTCTGGCTACCCCTGCAACTGAAACAGCCCATATTTCATCATAGAGCTGCTTACGAGTCAATTTAACTATTCCTTTTTCATTCTCCATCCTGGCAGCTCCTTTCCTGCATATTTTTTGTCAACATCTTTGTATTTTCCAAGCGAAAACGCATATTCATAAAGCTCTAATTCTGCTGATCCTCGTTTTCGCTTAATAGAAAAACCAAATCTTTTTCATTTCTTCAAACTGTTCTATTATAGTATTTAGACTCTTTTCTATATTTTGAACTTGTACTTCTGATGTTTTCCCATACTTATATGCAATCAATCTCTCACCAATTATGTGATAGGACCAACTCTCAGAATATGTTCTATCTCTTTCTTCATTGTGAATTGCAAAACCGATCGGTAAAAGATCATTTCTCATGCCGATACTAACCGCCATAGGGGATATGCCTAGGTAATCTGCCGCTATCTTACATGTTATTTTACTCATATTTCTAATATCTTCATCTGTATATTTAGGCATAATTTATCTCCATTTCCAAAATATATTTACACGACTCCAGAACATCTTCCGGTATCATTCTATTTTTTCAGTTCTCCATTTAATGACATTAATTGCGTGCTCAATATAGTTTTCATATTCGTCTTTGTCCATATTAATCAAACTTTTTACAGACATGTTCTTGTATATTCCAGCAATTATTGCATCATCTCCGCACATATATGAATTTGAGTATTTGTTATAAAATGCCAATGCGTGATCCCTGATTTTCTCATTATTAAAATAAATATCCGGACAATCGTAGCAACAAAATTGTCCTCTGTGAACATTTGCCCCCGGCCAAACTGGTATTACATTTCAAACAGTTTCATAAACATCGATAAATTGTTGCAAGCCCTGATAATTATTGAGTTCTCTACACTTATCAACACAACTCAAAATAAAATCTTCGCTATATGCCAATTCTCTTGGGGAATTTCTATTTTGTGGCCTAATTGTATGTCCGCATACCTCAACCAACTCTGGATACTTTGCTTTAATTCCTAACAAATACATACTTTTAAACGAGTATAGGACATCTGTATAACACCATTCTATTTTCTGACCTCCTACACCTACGATTATTTTGCCCCAAAGCTTCTTTGTCTTTTCCTCATTCAGTTTTTCAACACTCACTTTTCTGGTAAGCATTTCTTGAACGCGCATATTATTCTTAATACATGAAATCAATGCAACGTCCGCCGGCAACCATTTTACACTATCCAATTTATCTATCGTAAGCCATTTTGCATCCTCAGCCTCTTTTAACACAATTTGGCCGCATATAATTTCTGCCCAAAAGCAGTCCATCGAAAGGTGAAATGCGGGATAATCATATTCAATAGTATCAATCAATTCACCAACATTAATGTCTACTTCCAATTCTTCTTTTATTTCTCTCACAAGAGCCTGCTGAGGTGTTTCACCTTCTTCAATCTTTCCTCCTGGAAATTCCCATTGCCCCTTGAACTCTCCATATCCTCTTGCTGTAGCAAAAATCTGTTTCTTATCTTTGATAGAATCACAGATAACTGCAGCTACTACTTTTATCGTCTTCATATTGCATCAAATAAATTCCAGCATTTTCTTTTCCATGCAGAATTCATACCCCTTCTTTTTTAATCCAACTTTATCAAATTCAACAGCAATAGATGTTCCTTCAATAGCTGTAATCGTTCCTACACCAAATGTCTTATGCTTTACTTGCTTTCCAACAATATCTACTGGAATAACTATAGGTGGTTTCGATTCTGGCTTTGAAATAACTGGTGGAACATATGCTGGTTTGCTGCCGCATTTTTTCTTAGCATCTATCATTTTCATATATTGCGCATCAACATCCTTACCGCGATTCTTAAAGTCTTCCATATCTTTAAATACAAACATAGCTGGCTTCTTAACATCATTATCCGGTACCGGACGAATTGGAAACATCCATACTTTACGAGGAACTCCATCCTCGCCAGGCTGCGTTTCTGTATATGGTTTATCAACCAATTCTATTCTTCCACAGTATATGTACTCGCCGGCATCCATTACCTCAAAAAGATGAACATCAACGCCGTTACGCCCACATGCTGCAAGCGTTGCATTCTGTGCTCAATTAATATCCTGGTCACCATTTTTACCCATGCCAGTGTAATGAAGAACTCCACCAATCCACTTATCATGATAAATTCCTTTTGTGTAATCAGACACTATCACTAAAGTGTTTGTAGTTCTTGAACGACGCATACCACCCATATTTCCACATTTGAATGTATCAACAACGTCTGCATTTTTAGTATCTGCCCTATATTTAGTCCTGGATTAAATGCCACAGAACCACCTCCGTTAATCATTTGTTTTATATTACCTAAAAATGTATGTAATATCTTCAACACGAGTATCTTGAATAAAGTTAGATCCCAGTGTTACAACAACACCATTCTGATGCTCCTTATAAGGAAAATATTCACCTATAACATCATGTGGTACTTTATATGTTTCTGCGACCTCAAAATCATTTCCAAATATAACAGCAATAAGATAATCAAACTGTTTTTCTTCATAATTTCTTACGATAAATAGAAGGTAATCACTTTCTGTATTTCCTCTCATCAAAGCTTCCTTAACAGCAGATGTGCTATTAGGCAGATATTCATTTCAAGCCACTATATCCCAGCCAGCATTTCTTAATTGCTTATCAATTTTTACACGAGCTTTTTCTTCCGGTAACAAAGGCACACTCTTCCTTTCTAATCCATTCTCACATACCAGGTGTCCCA
>JAXELM010000021.1:0-20568 GCA_034100525.1 Agathobacter sp. | reverse complement strand
CCTACACCATTGTATGTATATACTTTTTCAAGACCTGTCTCTGTAATAACCTTTTCAAGACGGTTCATTGGTGAGAATTCATACTGCTTCTGGATATTTCCATTTACAGTTTCAGCTATTCTATTTCCTCTTGCATCATATGTATATCCATAGACCTTCTGCGCATCAACATCAATCATCTTTGTCATACGATCAGCACTATTATAATGATACTTCATTCTTCCATGAACTTCATCATATACTTCAGTTCTATTTCCGAATGAATCATACTGGTATGAGCGAAGCATATTTTCATTATGATTTACTTGTGTTAATCTTCCAAGCGCATCATAGCTGTAAGTATAATTTCCGCTTTCCTCCGCCAAACCTCGTCTGACTTTGTTGATACTAGTCTTATTGCCCATTGCATCATATTCAAATTGATATTTATCCAAAACTCCCTTTGCATCCTGATGAGTTAAGCCTACTAGAAAGTCTGCATTATTATATTCATATGTTGTTTTTACCTGATTTGGTAATATCTTTTCAGAAATTCTTCCATACTCATCATACACAAACGATGTACTTCCTATAGATGCAAATACAGAACGAAGCATAAGCGCTTTGTCATATTCATACTTAACTGTATTGCCATCAGGATATACTATATGAGTTCTCTCTCCAGCTTTTCCGTATCCATACTGTACTTCTTTTCCGAACTGGTCAGTTACTTTTACAACTCTACCCATAGCGTCATTTTCAATATGAATTGTTCCAAGCCAGTCTTTTACCATACGGATTTTCTTCAATTCATCATATTCTACTTCAACACTTCTTCCATCTGCATATGTTACTTTTGAAACCATTCCATCTGCATAATAGCTGTAATTTGTCTCTAAGCCATCTCTGTCTGTTTTAGCTATCATTCGACCAACTTCATCATACTTATATGACTCAGTCTCTCCTAGTGGGTCAGTGATAGACATTACTCTTCCTGCTATATCTCTATTGTATCTTGTCAAGTGAAGCTCATGACTTTCTTTGTTAAGTGCAAGTACATCTGAAATATCAGCCTCAAGCGCTCCCTCACTCTGTAAAACACTAACCAACTGATCTAATTCATTATATTCATAGTATGTACTATTTCCTTCAGCATCAGTTACCGCTGAAAGTTTTCCTGCAACATTATATGCATACTTCGTAACATTACCATTTGCATCAGTCATTGATGTACAATTCCCCAGTCTATCATATGTATATGACTTAAGAACAACATCATTGTTTCTGATTTCAGTCATTCGATTTTGCACATCATAGCTATAGCAAAGCTCGTATCCTTTAGCGTTTGTTTTTGTAGCCAACATTCCATTTCTATTGTATGTATAGAATTCTGCATCACCGTTAGATTTTCTGATGCTCTTAACCAATCCTCCTGGATAGTAATCATACTCAAGCTTTCTTCCCGACGCATCCTCTACTGTCTTAATCTTTCCAATGGCTGTATATGTATACTTTTCTACATTTCCGAGTACGTCTGTCTTCTCACAGAGGCGATTCATGCAGTCATATTTATATGTCTCCACGCTATTGTTTGGCATTTTCTTGGTGATTAAATTTCCGAGTGCATCATACTCCATCTCTACCACATCACCCACTTCATCAATAATTGATGTCACTTGATTATTAGCATTGTATGTATATCGTTTTATCTTTCCAGTTGCATTCTTTTGCTCTACACAATTTCCATTTGCATCATAAATACTTGATGTTGTATTTCCAAATGCATCTGTCATCGACTCAAGCTGATTTCTCTTATTATATGAAAATAATATTTCTGCACCAGTTGGAATAATGATTTTGGAAATATTACGCATTTGATCATATTCATAATGAGTACTTCTTCCTGCTTTATCTGTATAAACAAGAGGCTTTGAGAGAATACCATACTCCCATGTCTGCTCATTTCCATCAAAATCTATAAATGATTCCACTTCACCCATGCTATTGTATTTATATCTACGTGCGCTTCCTTCTGCATTTACTACTGATACAATTCTATCTTTCTCATCATAAGAATAGCTAGTCTGATTTCCTTCTCCATCAATAGATGCAACGACACGGTTCAATTCGTCATAACGATAAGAAATTGTGCCCTTTCCTTCTTCTGATATTGTAAGAATATTTCCAGCTTCATCATATGTCATTTCCACCTTTGAGCCATCAGGATTTATTACTTTCTGCGGCTGATTCTGTTGATTATATTCTATTTGCGTAGAGGTTCCATCCGCTGCAACAACCTCTGTCATATTTCCCTTGCGGTCATAATGATAAACCGTCTGATTTCCATACGGGTCTTTATGGCTTACCAAATGATTATCTGCATCATAAGTATAATGAGTTATATTTCCAGCTTCATCT
Organism: Agathobacter sp.; assembly: GCA_034100525.1. GTDB lineage: Bacteria > Bacillota > Clostridia > Lachnospirales > Lachnospiraceae > Roseburia. Next base: position 18,171 of record JAXELM010000021.1, on the reverse strand, counting down.
ATAACACTAGTTGTATTTCCTCTATTGTCATAGGAACGTTGGAAAACATTTCCCATCGCATCAACATACTTAACTTTTTTATTCTTTTCATTATATGTATAACTTTCTTCTCCATCTTCATGAATCGTCTTCACATGACGATTCTTTTCATCATGTATATAAATAGTTTTTGCACCATTTCGCTCAATTAATGCAATCTGCTTCTCTTCATCCTGATATTCATACTGCATTACCTCTCCATCAGCAAAATCCTGTTTTAAAATACGTCCATCTTTGTCATAAGTATTTGTTACTTTCTTAACTCCAATTGCATTTGTAATACTTTCTAATCTTCTTTCATCATCATATGTATATGTAGTCTTCGTACCATCAACTGCAATAACTTCTGTCAAAAGACCATTTTCATAAGAAAAATGAATTTTTCTATCTGTATGGTCTTTTACCTGAGCTAGCTGCCCCTTCTCATTATAGGAATAACTAAGACTTGCACCATCCTCTCTTATTACCTGTGCAAGCTGATTTTCTTCATAACAAAAATTCAAACTTCCTACTGTAGATTTCTTGTAAGAAGTCAACTTTCCCTTTTTATCAAAAAAGAAGTCTTCCTCTGCTCTTTTCCTCTGGAAACCAGCCTCTGTTTCAATAATCTCTTCATAACTTCCAAACGAGCTTATATATCTGTTTTTTTCACTTGAAGTAGAAATTTTTGTAAAAATCTCTTCCCTTCCATCTCCTTCAAAAAGATGAAGTTCTTCGCCTTTCTTTTCCAAATAATCCATGTAGTTACAAGACCAGCCCATACCCAATACAGTCTCATTTCCTCCCATGGCATTATAAACACGAATAAATTCTAACGGTATTCTGCCTGATATTTTTAATTCTTGTACTTCATCTACAAAATTTCCGTTACACATATTTACCGGATCTCCGTCATAGTCATTACTATCCTGAGAAGTTCCTCCTCCATTATTTCCCACTTTATCTAACTGTTTTTCCAATGACTTTATTGTCTGTTTGAAGTCATTCCGTATCTGCGCATTGTTGGTAATGTTGCGTTCTGCTTTTTCATACGCCTGCACAATTTTCTCTAACGCATTTTTCATATCGGACATGCTTCCTTCTTCGGTACGAATATCAGATGCAAGGGTTTTTAATGCACTTCTTATATCGGCATAACTGCTAGCCGCTAATTCTTTTGAATTAGCAACAGCGTCTACTTTTCCTGCAATCTCTTTCAACTTTTTCTCAATACTATCTTCATCTAATAAAGCATTCGCTACTTTCTGTGTCTTAACTGTAAATTTTGACATTTTTCTCCCTCTTTTTTCATAACTATTTTAGATCAAAGAGTCACTTTGTGACTCTTTGCGCGCCCGTGTTGGCGCTCAAGTGCATCTTCTACTCCACACGGTGCGCATCCCTGCGGAGCGTTTTGATATATAGGAAAATAGAGCTTTCCTATATATCAATAAAGAGCCTTCGCTTAATGCAAAGACTCTTACTTATCTATCATCTGTTATCAACTTTTTATTATTTTAAGATGATTGGCTCTATTTTTAAAGCACCAGCTTTACCTTTATTTTTATCCTCGGCATCGTCGTAATTCTTTGCTATTGTAGTTAAATTCTCATAGAACTTATTAATCATCTTATATACTTTTTTGCATTCTTCATCAAGTTTCTTGAACTGAGTTACATATGCATTCTGTGCTTCACCACTCCATACAGTTCCACTGATTTCATCAATAATATCCATCATACCATCAGTTAAGGCTTTTGTCTCCTGTGCTTTAGTTTTAAAATTCTCTGCCTCATTTTTTAATTCTTGTGGTGTTACTTTTAATCTATCCATTTTATTTTCTCCTATTATACTTTTCTATTTTTTATTTCAATTTTTTATTATCCAACAACATAGCTTGGGCATTAATACATTTTATTCATATAATCCCACATTCTGCTTTTCAGCTTCCTCATAACTTGAAATAGCAAAATCAATAGCACCAATAAAATTATTGATTTCTGAATATAAAGTTTCCATACTGCCCTTGTCATTAGCGAATTTCTTCTTGAATGAATCTGAAGCCTGACCTTCCCACATGCTGGTTAATTTATCTACATAACCCTGAAGCTCGTCAATATAACCCTTGAACTTTTCATTATTCCCTTCCAATGCTTCTTTCTTATTTTTTAATTGTGTTGATGTTAATTCAATTATTCTTGACATTCTCAACGTCCTCCTTAAAATTTTAATTTGTTATCAATTTGTCATCCATCTCTCTGACAAGAATTACTATATCACTTTTTTCTCTTTGTGCACGAAAATCCGACAGACGACACGAAAATCCGACGGATGACCAGTTTTTGGTCTTTTTTTTCTGTTTTATTGCTGTTTTATCTAACAAATATTATAATTTTAGATTTAAAAAAATTTATATCTTCTACTTACGCTTTAATATTTTGTAAAGAAGACCTCATCGCCAGGCTGTAATAGTGGGAAATCTGATTCAACCACAGTCATTTTCAATCCATCATCTACATGTTCTAATGTAAACATCATATAGTCATCAGGCTCGGCTTCTGAATGATAATATTCACAAGTCACTTGTAGTTTTCCATCTTCTAAAATCACGCAATTCTGCGATTTTGTCCACTGTTCCGCTCCCAAAAATCTAATTTCTACCTCTTGCGCCGAATCTGATACTGTTAAGTATCCATCACTTACATATCCACTATTCTCATCATAATCATCTACCTGCGAATATTCACCTACATAAGAATTGTATGTATCTTCTACAGTTGAGGTCTCTTCTGTCGTTGGTGTCACCTCTATTGTTGGTGTCTCTTCCGTTGTTGGTGTCTCTCCTGTTGTTGGTGTCTCTTCCGTTGTTGGTGTCTCTTCTGTTTCTATTATTAGATTCTCTTGTACAACTGGTTCATTTGTATTTCCATTATTACCAGTCTTACTATTGCTATCACATCCGCAAATTGAAACACACAACATCATCGTTGCAAAAAATACTATTGCTCTTTTTTTCATTATCATAATTTCCTTCCTTTTATTTTCTTTTAATGATTTCTCTTATAATCTCCGTCGAAGAAACATTCCAGTTCGTCGTCGATTCTGTTTGTCCAACCATTGCCATATTTATCCCAATTTTTTAATCCCTTATATTCCTCTATCATGGCATTTCTCCAGTCTGATTGATTCATATTACCAGATTTTAACAGGTCTCCTACTGCATGCCCATCACTTAGTATTGCCGGTCTGTTGTATGCCATTATTGTAAGTGCGTCATACTGACTTTGTGTGAGATTCAATCCATATCGCTCTACTGCTGAATCCACATAACCTGTATACTTACCAATTTCATCATTAAATATTTCCTGACATACCTCGATTGGAATATATGCAGATGTATCTGTAACATCAATTCCGTATTTTTCTTTATAATAATTTATTGTGGCAGTATCTCCATGCTTTATGTAAACACCAAATCCAACAGTATATCCTCCATCACCAATATCTTCAATCTTAATCGCAGTGATATTTCCGTTAGCATCTTTTTTTACTGCATTTCCTACCTCTAATGAACATAGCAGACTTAATCCATCTGTACTAAATCCTGATGCTTTTCCATTTCCTGAACTTGTTCCATTTCCTGAATTTGAGCCACTTTCTGAACCTGCGCCGCTTCCGCTTCCTGTCCCAGTTCTGCTTCCTGAGCCACTTCCTGAACCTGTTCCACTTCCTGAACCTGCGCCGCTTCCGTTTCCTGAGCCACTTCCTGAACCTGCGCCGTTTCCGCTTCCTAAGCCACTTCCGCTTCCTGGATTATTTCCGAATATAAGTGATAATAAAAGTCCAAGTGCACCTAAAATTCCTGTGATATCTGCTGCTTTATTTTCTGATTTCTCATAGTCGTCTATGATATCAATTAATGTCTCACCAAGATTTTTTATTAAAGCCTGAATATTTTCTACATTATCCTTTACATCATTTACTATAGCAGCAACCTCATCATATTCGCTACCTGCTGCCTTAAGATTATTATATATTTTTTCAAGATCACTTACTTCATATTGCAGTCGATTTGACTCAGATTTATACTCACTGGCTCTTATTTTCATTTTACTTGTTTTAACTTTTAATTCTGTGCTCATAAAATTTTACCTCTCTTTATGATTATGTACCTACTCTAAGACGATGATTCAGACTCAAGAACTTCCAATGATGCCATCTCGGCATCATAAATATTCTTCGCTATTTGAGCAACTGTATCCGCAATACTATATAAATCTGTAACACACTGTCCGAGTTTTCCTTCAATTGTTTCTGCTTTTTTCAAAAATTCATTGGCATTCTCACCTTTCCAGCTATTTTTTAATTCTATATTTGTATTACTTAATTTTTCCTGCACCTTCTTCTCGATGTCCCCGGCAGTGTCATTTATATATGCCGAAACTGCCAGTGCTTTACCATAATCAAATATTATTTGAACTTTTGTTGCCATATTTGCCTCCTGTTAACTAATTATGTTTGTAGGTAATTTTGTAACTCTGTCTTCAATTATTTTTTCTGTATCTATATAATTTTTCGCTATTGTTTCAAACTCACCTGGATGTTTATTAAGTCTTGTCAACAATTCTTCTATATTTTTATTAAGCTCTGTATATGCCTTTCTATGTGAAGAGCCTGCATCTCCAATCCAGTATCTCTCTGTTTTATCAATTACCTTTTTTAATGAATCAAAATGTCTCTTTAAGCTCTGTGTATTTCTCGTGACCTCCTGTGCTTTTGATAACAACTCTTCAGGAGCAACCTTGATTCTAATATTTCCTAAACCTGTATCTGCCATTTTAATTTCTCCTATATTTTTATACTTTTGATTCTTGAATCTACTGATGTCTCACACCTATTATATAGGTCCTTGGACGATGTCATACTTCCTAATATCTCATCAATATTCTGTAAGATTAGTTCAAATATCTCCCTGTCCTTTTCAACCTGTTTATTAAAAGCTTCGCTCGCAGGTCCATCCCACATCTTATCCAATTCTTCAATTGTACTGAATACTTTTTCCATATCAGATTTGATTAATTTTTCACTTTCTCTACCTGATTTGATGCCATTTTCTAGTGTCGTTATTTTTACGCTAAGATTCATATTCTTTATCTTTCCATCCCTTTCTTTTATTTTCTTTTTCAGAAATTTATTATACTCAAAAAAATGGACTGTGAACGAAAATCCGACAGACGACACGAAAATGCGACGGATGACATGTTTTTGGCGAAAAAAAAGTAAATGCCCATCATGGATTAGACATTTACTCCTTCATACGATTCTCAATGTGTTATTACTATGTTTTTAATAATAACAAATTTAGCTTTTTGTTCTAACATATCATCAAGCAGAATGGTCTCCTGTTGTACGAGTGGTCCTGCTGATGGTGACGATACAGTATATCTTGTCTTTCTAATTCTTGCAGTGTTACGAGCTCCAATATGACTCTCATGCATACGCTTGATTTCACGCCTTCGTTCAATTCCGTAATATTTCTGAATTATGTTCCAGATTTTTACTCTAAACGAATATATAATTTCAACAACCAAAAAAATCAAAAACACTATAATACATATGTTTCTAATAAGATAACAGGTCTGCATGTTTATCATTCTATTCTGCCTCCCCTAGAGATTTTTCAACTATTTCAAGCTCTCTTTCTGCCAAAATCATATTATTTTGCAGATTACTCTCAAGTTCATCTACTCTCGTATCATTCTGTCCACTTTTTTCTATATCAGCAGCCACATGACTCTCTATATCCTCTAATTTGTCTCTCATGTCTTCTATTTCAACACCATCGTTTGCAAATTGCTTTGCATGTGTGGCAATCTCATAAGCTATCTCGTTATACATAAGAAGTGCTGTCACTTCATTATCAACCTCTACTATATTTCCTTCCGACAACGTTGACATGTCCTGCCAATAATCTTTATATGATATAGAGGCATCTCCTGATTTGCTTTGGATACCGATTTTCATATAGTATTTTGCAATATTTAATAATCTCGAAGCTCTCTCTACTTTTCTTGAATCAAGAGTATCTGATTTAGACGCAACTGCAAACCATTTTTGTGAACTGTTTTTGTTTCCGTTTTCCTTATAAGAATAAAAATATGCTACCCCTAACTGATAACAGAAATTATCATATGCTTCCTTGTTTTCCGAAAAAAGTTCCTCGTAGGTTCTACCTCTTTTGTCAACATTCTGGATTACAGTTCTTATTACAACTTCTTCCTGCTCTGTAAAATTATCATCCTCAAGAATTCTGTTTAAAAGCTCCATGTACGCCTGTCCGTTTTGTGGCTCTAATTCAACGGCTTTCATATAGTATTCTTCTGAATAATTTAAGTCTGTTATTGCAAGTGCCTGCTGAAGATATGTATTATACTTATCACTTTTAAACGAATTCCCTGCAATATTAAAGCCTATTGCTCCTGCAAATGATATAACAAGAAATACTGTTATTATATAAAATATGCCTAACTGCCTCTTCTCCTTTTTTTGATACTCGACATCTAATTCCATGTAATGCTCAAGTGCAAAAGTAAGCTCATCACAGCTTTGATACCTGTCTTCCGGATTGCGTTGTGTACATGTCTGAATTATTGTCTCCAGTCCTGAAGATAGATTTTCGTTCCAATGTCTGATTGGATACATCTGATATGGTGGTTCACTTGGGTTGTGACCTGTTAATAAATGATACAGGGTTGCCCCTAGACAATATATATCCGTTCGGGCATCTGTCTGTCCCTGTCCTCCAAACTGCTCCGGTGCAGCATATCCCTGCGTTCCGAGGCATGTAGTATCTTCGGTATTGTGAATTTTGTATTCTCTTGCTATACCAAAATCAATGAGTATAACCTCTCCATTTGGCTTAAGCATTATATTTCCCGGTTTCATATCCCTGTAAATAATAGGAACATCTCTCGTATGCAGATACGACAATACATCACAAAGCTGTAACGCCCAGTCCACCACATCAGCCTGATTTACCGGACCATTTTCCTCCAGATATACACTCAGTGTAACACCTTCTATATAGTCCATTACTATTAAGAATGTGTCTTCTGTATCGATGACATCTACTATACTTGGCAAATTAGGATGATTTAATTTCTTTAGCATATTAGTCTCGGTAATGAGTCCCTGCTTTATTACATCGAAATTCTGTGATACATCCTTTCTAACCTCTTTAATCGCCCACTGTTTATTAGCTCTCTCATTCATCGCCAGGTATACTATGCTCATTCCTCCCTGGCCAATTTTATTTAATATCTTATATTTTCCATCTATTATCGTTCCGTTTTTCAACATAACAATTTATCATTCCTCCAGATGGGCAACTATTACCGAAATGTTATCGCGTTCCTGTCTTGATTTATTCAGTTCGACAAAGTACTTACATTGTTTTTCTATATCGCTTTCGGTCAGCATCTTTTCTCTTGAAAAACCAGCCAATAATTCTTTTGATGTCACAGTATGTCTGAACCCATCACTACATAATATATAAGTGGCTTTACATTTTACTTTTCCGGTAAGGAAATGTGGATTAATCTCCTTTGTAGCTCCAATGCATTGCAATAACACACTTCTTCTTGCATCATTCTCTGCATCTTCCGGTCTTACTCTTCCCATAGCAATCTCTCTTGCCACCAGAGTATGATCCTGTGTTATCTGAATTATTTCATCTGTTACTTCATACACTCTGCTATCGCCAATATGAATCAAATAATATTCCTCATCAATTATGAGCATTGCTGTACACGTCGTCCCCAGCCTTATGCCTCTTTCATCTCCAAATTCCTCCAGTGCTTTATTTGAATTCTCCAGTAAATCGACCCATTGATTCATAATATCTGTTTTCCACTCAGATTTTGATTTATATAATATATGCTCTAAATTATTTTCAAACCATTCCGAGAATTTTATAGTCACGTAATTGCTTGCATATTCACCCATGGATAATCCACCCATGCCATCACATACACATAACAACCCTATTCTTAATTCTCCATACTCTGCTATCTTTATTAACAATGCATCCTGATTTACTTTTTTTACTGTTCCTATGTCCGTACAATATGCTGTAAGTATTTTCATTTTTATAACATCCTCATATACTACCTTCTAAAACACATCTATAACTATTCTAGTAAATATAAAAGTTTTGTCAATTAATTAAAATCTTGACAAGCGCAAAAAAGAGCAAATGCCCCATTGTTGATTAGACATTTACTCCTTTTTAGATACCTTATTGTTTTATTACTACAAAGCCCAAAAGCTGTTTAATGCTTTGGAATAAGCTTCTCTGTTCCACCCATATATGGCTGAAGTGCCTTTGGAATATTTATTGAGCCATCTGCATTCAGATTGTTCTCAAGGAATGCAATAAGCATACGCGGTGGTGCAACTACTGTATTGTTAAGAGTATGAGCAAAGTACTTCTTGCCATCCTCACCCTTTACACGAATCTTCAGACGTCTTGCCTGAGCATCGCCAAGATTTGAACAGCTTCCAACTTCGAAATACTTCTTCTGTCTTGGTGACCATGCCTCTACGTCACATGACTTCACTTTGAGGTCTGCAAGGTCTCCTGAACAGCATTCAAGTGTACGAACTGGTACATCAAGGCTTCTGAAAAGCTCTACTGTATACTGCCACATCCTCTCATACCAGTCTTTTGACTCTTCCGGCTTACATACTACTATCATCTCCTGTTTCTCGAACTGATGGATACGATATACTCCACGTTCCTCAATTCCATGAGCTCCTTTTTCCTTTCGGAAACATGGAGAATAGCTTGTCAGCGTGTATGGAAGCTTGCTCTCATCATTGATTGTATCGATAAACTTACCAATCATTGAATGCTCTGAGGTTCCGATTAGATACAAATCTTCTCCCTCGATTTTGTACATCATGGCATCCATCTCTTCAAAACTCATAACACCAGTTACTACATTCGAACGAATCATAAATGGTGGAATGCAGTATGTGAATCCCTTGCCAATCATGAAATCTCTGGCATATGATGTCATTGCTGAATGAAGTCTTGCAATATCTCCCATGAGATAATAGAATCCATTTCCTGCAACCTTTCCTGCTGCATCAAGATCTATTCCGTCAAATCTCTCCATAATGTCTGCGTGATATGGAATCTCAAAATCCGGTACAACCGGCTCACCAAACTTCTCAATTTCTACATTGGCACTGTCATCAGGACCAATTGGTACAGAAGGATCGATGATATTTGGAATCTTCATCATGATTTCTGTTACCTTCTCTGAAAGCTCCTTTTCAAGTGGCTCAAGCTCTGCAAGTCTCTTTGAGATTTGAGCAACCTCGGCTTTGACAGCCTCAGCCTCTTCCTTCTTTCCCTGTGCCATAAGTGCGCCAATCTGTTTAGACACTTTGTTCTTCTGATTACGAAGGTCATCAGCCTCCTGCTGTGCCTCTCTGGCTTTCTGATCTAACTCAATAACTTCGTCGACAAGTGGAAGCTTATGTTCCTGGAATTTCTTCTTGATATTTTCTTTTACTGCGTCAGGATTTTCACGCAAAAACTTTAAATCTATCATATTTCCTCCAAAATATTACAGTAATTTATTCAAATCTGAGCGGATATTTGTCTGTAAGACTCTTGACAATAGCTCTTGCCTCTTCCACAGCAGACTCACCATTCTTGATAAGAAGTGCAATTGCCTCTGCAACCTTATCAAAATCATCTTCCTTAAGTCCACGAGATGTAGCTGCCGGTGTTCCAAGTCTGATACCACTTGTAACAAATGGCTTCTGTGGGTCATTTGGAATAGTATTCTTGTTAGCTGTAATATGTGCAGAGTCAAGAAGCTTCTCCACTTCTTTTCCTGTAAGATTATATGGAGTAAGGTCAACAAGCATAAGATGATTGTCTGTTCCGTCTGATACAATCTTGATATCACGGCTCTGAAGTCCCTTGCAAAGTGCCTGTGCATTCTTTACAATCTGCTCCTGATATGCCTTGAATTCTGGCTGTAATGCCTCCTGGAAACATACTGCCTTAGCTGCAATTACATGCATAAGTGGACCACCCTGTGTTCCTGGGAAAATAGCCTTGTTGAATTTGTATTTATCAGCGGCTTCCTGACTAGATAAAATCATTCCACCTCTAGGTCCGCGAAGAGTCTTGTGTGTAGTTGTTGTAACTACATCCGCATATGGGATTGGGCTTGGATGAAGTCCTGCTGCTACAAGACCTGCGATATGAGCCATATCAACCATGAGAACAGCTCCAACCTCATCAGCTATCTCTCTGAATTTCTTGAAATCAATTGTACGTGCATATGCTGATGCACCTGCGATAATCATCTTTGGCTTGCATTCTTTGGCGATAGCCATTACATTATCATAATCTATTACACCATCATCATTTACACCATAAGGTACGATATTAAAATATGTTCCTGAGAAGTTAACTGGTGAACCATGTGTGAGGTGTCCGCCGTGGTCTAAGTTCATTCCCATTACTGTATCGCCCGGCTTGAGTATAGCAAACTGTACTGCCATATTGGCCTGTGCGCCTGAATGTGGCTGTACGTTTACATATTCACATCCAAAAAGCTTCTTTGCACGCTCTCTTGCAAGCTCCTCAACTACGTCAACACATTCACAGCCACCATAGTATCTGTGTGCAGGATATCCTTCTGCATATTTGTTTGTAAGAATACTTCCCATTGCAGACATAACAGCCGGACTTACCCAGTTCTCTGATGCAATAAGCTCAATATGACTATTCTGACGCTCAAACTCGTCTGATATAGCGTTAGCGATTTCTGAATCTACTGTTTTAATATCGTTTAAAGTGTACATTTCTTTCTCCTTTTTAGTTACTCTTTTTTTATTAAATTATAAGATACCATTTATTGTAAATCAATTGCAAAATACTTATAACTTATATAACCATACTTTCTAAAGCAAAAGCCCTTTATAAGCTACAAAATTCATCTATCTGTTCTGCCATAAGTGCCAGACTATCCTGCCAGAACTTCTTATCCGTCAAATCAATTCCCATTTGTTTTCCAATATCCTCTATTGATGCCGTCGGTGTTGCCTTAAGCATATTTTTGTATTTATCTACAAATGAGTCTCCCTCTTTGAGATAAATCGCATACAGACCTTCCGCAAAAAGATTTCCAAATGAATACGGGAAATTGTAGAAGCTTATTCCTGAGCTGTAATAGTGAGTCTTACATACCCACATATATGGATGCATATACTCTGGGTCAAGACCATCTCCATATGCTTTTTTCTGTGCATCAAGCATAATCGCTTTCAAATCATCTGCCATGAGGAATTTCTGCTGACACTGCTCAAACACAGCTGTCTCAAATAAATATCTCGAATAGATATCAACTATACACTGGTTAGATTCTCTAATATTGTTCTCTAACAATGCAAGCTTCTCCTCCGCCGATGCGTTCCTGATTGCATAGTTGCCGAGAAATACTTCGTTAAATGTCGATGCTGTCTCTGCAACCGGCATTGGATAATCCTGATTAAGTGGACGCTCATTCTCGATCTGCTTGTTGTGGAATGCGTGTCCAAGCTCGTGTGCAAGTGTATCTACCGCTCCAAATGTGCCATCGAAATTTGTAAGTATTCTGCTCTGCTTGTAATCTAAAAGGCCTGCACAGAATGCCCCGCCTGATTTTCCTTTTTTCGGGTAGAAATCTATCCATTCATTTTCAAAGGCTTCCCTCATCATGTCAGACATCTCTGGGGTAAATGATTCAAAACATGTTGTCAGATACTCTTTTGCATCGTCGATTGAGAATTTCATCTTCGACTCACCGAGTGGTGCAAAAAGCTCATACCATGGAAGTCCATTCTCATACCCAAGCTTCTTCGCCTTGTGTCTCATATATTTTCTAAATACAGGCAGATATTCCTCTATCGCCTCCATCATGGCATCTAGTGTTGCCCTGCTCATCTTCGCACCCTCAAGTGTCATGGCAAGTGGTGACTCATAGCCCTTCTTCTCGCAAATCATTGTAACCTGATTCTTGATATTGTTAAGTGAAAAAGCAACTGAATCCTGTATCTTCTCGTAGCATTTTATTTCAGCTTCATATGCTGCTTTTCTTACTGCCGCATCATCGCTGTATGCTAAGTTTCTTATCTCTGAAAGTGTAACCTCTCCACCATCATAATCTACCTTCACAGTAGATGTGAGGTAATTCTGAAGATTCTCCCACGCAGAACCACCGGTTATGTCCATGGCAGTAATCATTGCCTCAACCTCGTCTGAGAGACGGTGCGACATTTCCTTTTTGAGTTCCTTGATGTAGAAAGTGTATTCCTTTACTATATCGCTTTCTTTTGCAAGCTCGTCGACATCAGGTATTTCTGAAAGCATTCTCTCTGCTGCAAAAAGTGAATCAGCCATATCAGAATAAATCTTCATCACACGATTCTGCTGTGCGCTGAAATTTCCATTCTCTGTATCAACTGAAGAACTAAGCGATAGGTAATTGATAAGCTTTACTATATATTTTTCAACTTCTTCCATCTTATATAGTATTTTCTCTGCCCGCTCTTTCATTGGGAGTTCTTGGGCTGATTTTACTAATTCGACCATCTCCGTAGAAACCTGCTGAAATTTGTTTATATCCTCCTCGTATGCAGGGTCATCAAGTCCTTTGTAAAGGATATCCAAGTTCCACTCTGTATTCATTTTATTCTCCAACCTTTCCTGAAATCAGCCATGGTGCTGGCTGTGTAGTAAATGTATTCTTGCTTGAAAGCTTAGATACAGATACCTGAATAATCTCAGGGTCTCTTATTCCAAACTTCCGACATATTTCCGGCATTGAAGCAGCTACCACAAAATCAAGTGTATAAATCACAAACTCCATGTTCGGATTAAGCTTTATGAGACATTCCATCTCTTTTTCCATGCTGGCTGATGCAACAAGCATTGTAACATCCGGCACTGCAAGACCCTTCATAGTCTCTTCATCGACATGGTCGATTATAGTGACGTTGTTAAGTCCAAACTGTCCAACATTGTCTTCAAGTGTACTTCTGTCGTTCGAGTTGTACTCAACTGCAATAACATCGCCCTCTCCATCTAATATAGCAGCCTCAACTGCAATAGATTCTCCTGATATGACACAGATATTCTTTCCTTCATTTATCTGCATCTTTGACAAAATAATAGATCTGATTTCCGAACCTACGTAACGGACTGAACCGCTGGCAAATGCCTTGTTATCCATTCCAAATTTGACAGTGCTTCTGGCATTTGGATTATAAATAAGCATACCAGCCGATGCATTGATTCCCCTGTCAATCATATTGGCAACCTTATCCGTCTTTATTGGTCCTTCCGGCTCACTTCCCTCGTTATATGTAACAGTGCATTCGCCCAGTCCTGCATTGTACATGCGGTAGAATATATCCTCGTGACCTGCCTCTGTAAAAACAAGTACATTGTGATGCGCCTCCACTGCAGGAATAAGATTTTTATTTTTTCTTGTGATATCAAGAATCTTGACATGCTCAAGGTCTACCTCAGTGTTTTTTGAGAAATACTCAAGCCATGCTAATACATGTGAATTATTAAAAATATAGTTGTCCATTTTTCTGTCCTCCAAATACATTATCTTTTATAAATAGTTTATCACATTGACTATACTGCACAAAGAGATTTTTAAATAAAGCCTAAGATTTTTTATACCATTCAAAGCCGTCGCGTCCTCGCTTCTTTACCTTATAAAGGGCTTTGTCAGCTTTTCTTTCTACATCTTCAAGCGATTGGTCAGAATCAGCCACTTCTACTATTCCGGCACTAAAATGGATGCTAAAGACATTTCCACTTTTATCCTTTAAAAAGTCCAGTTCTTTTAGTCTTGAGCGAAATTCAATCAGACGATTTTCTATATCATCTACACTGATGAAATTATGAATCAGTATAATAAATTCGTCTCCACCAAATCTTGATACTGTTGAATCATCGTTAAATATCTGCGTGGCAATATCCGCAAATTCCCGAAGTACTCTGTCTCCCATTGCATGGCCAAACTGGTCATTTACCTGTTTGAAGAAGTCAATGTCAAAAAAGATTAGTGCACCCCTTTGATTATTTTTCTTTCTTTCAATCAGATAACTATTATAGATACTTTCAAATGCCCGTCTGTTTGCCAGTGTAGTAAGCGGGTCATGGACAGACAGATACTCAAGCTTCTTCTTCTCCGCATCTGCGCTCCTGTTCGAAAGTACAAATAACACAAAAAGCGAAATAATAAGTATTACAATAACAACAATAACCGCAAAATGGAATACTCTGAGGTTCGATGAAAATGCTGCGTTTGGAACTCGAACAACTACATTCCAGTCCTCCATCACATCTATGCTCACAAAAATCTGTGTATATGATACTCCATCCATTTTAAAGAAAACCACTTCGCCATTTTGACCATTACGCATTGCCTTTTCCCACTGCGCATATGTTTTTCCTTTTTCAGTCTCTATCTGACCATACAGAAGCTTTGAATTGTTCCAGCTTCCGACAAGTGACCTGTCCAATCCAAAGCATCCTATGTAGTTGTTTGAAAATGGATTCATCAGGTAGATTTCCATATCATCCTCTAAGATATTACTGTTTGCCATCTTTTGAATCTCAGAGAGCTCAAACGTCATAAACAATTCTCCAGCACGAATCCCGTTCTGTGTTATAGGCGCAAATATAGTAAATACCATTTCACCGCTCACTCCCTGTCGGTATGGTGGTGAAATAAATGCGCTTTTCGATTCATGTGCCTGATCTATCAGTCCCCATTTGTCAAGTTCCTCTGCTTCGTTTGCTTTTCCATAAAGTTTTTTGTCATTATCAATCAATCCAATGCTGTTACAACCTTCGGCATTGAGACAGTCTGAAAGTCTGTTGTATACATCATTCCAGTCATCTATATCATTGCTAGATACTATCTCTGCTCTGCCTCTTACAGATTCGGTTATGTATGTAATAGAGTTATTCATTTTTTCAGCAATCAAACCACAAATATCATTGGATATCTCCATATCATGCCGGTTTATCATTCCGTTGAAAATCGGGATACTAATTATAAGTCCGGCTATACATATCAGAATGTATATGCTTATGACATTGGTATAGGAATTACGTCTGCCATTCGTTCTTTTTTCCATTCTACTTTCCCCTGTTACCTTGAATAATTTGTTGAATTTCTTCTGAATTCATGGTTTCTTTGTTGAGTATCGCAACACCTGTATCTACAAACTTAAGCTCGCTCTTTTTGCCCCCCTTTATTGAAAGTATCGCTTCTACCCCATTATATCCCATATTGTACTGTCTCTGTAGCATAACAGATACATCATAGTTTCCATTCTCAACGATTGCTGCCACCTCCGGCGAATAATCAAAACACACCATTGCAACATCACGCCTGTCGAATTTGAGCATAGCACTTGAAAATCCTATGGATGATGCATTATCTGTACCAAAAACGCCCTCCACATCCGGATACTCTTTAAATACATCTTCACTCAGTTCAACAGCAAATTCTTCGTCTCCATCATTACATTTGCTTTCATCGATTATCGTCCATGTATCAGGCGCATATTTCGCCCAATACTGACTAAAACCGGCCAGTCGCTCATTAATCGTCTGAGAATTTCTTGCTCCAAGCTCAATTGCAACTTCTAGTTTGTCCTCATCTTTGTGGCCTTTTTCTTTTAGAATCCGTATCATCTCTTTTGCGGCGTTTTCACCGGCAAAAAGATTATCTGTCATATAACAGATATCATAATTTTGTGTATTGACAAGTGTATCAACGATTATGATAGGTATACCCTTTTTGTGAACTGAATCTACAACTGATGATAATTTAACAGAATTATCCGGTCCGAGTATTATTCCGTCGGCACCTCTTTCTACTGCAAGCTTTACATAAGCCTCCTGAAGCTTCCACTCTGTCTCAAGACGGCTTCCCGCCGCATAAATGTTACACTCTTTGTCTATTCCTGCCTGCTTTGCTCCATCAAGAACCACTTCCCAATAGCTACTTGTCATAGATTTAACTATCACATATATATCAGGCCTGCCTTCTTCTATGTCTGTTATCGGCACAAAGTCTTCTGTTATCTCAGTCTGTTCATTTGAGGCTCTCTCTCTTACTTTACCTTTATCATTACAGGCAACAGTGCACATCAAAGTAATCATCAAAAGCACTATTACACCAGGCTGATACCATCTACGTCTCATATCAATCCCCCATTGTTTAGAATTATGATTATTTGTCCAATGTAAAAAGTATTAATTCTCTGGTATATAGTGTGCTCTCTCTCCACCTAT
Organism: Agathobacter sp.; assembly: GCA_034100525.1. GTDB lineage: Bacteria > Bacillota > Clostridia > Lachnospirales > Lachnospiraceae > Roseburia. Next base: position 1,760 of record JAXELM010000021.1, on the reverse strand, counting down.
ATACTTAAGTCTTGTTCTTGCACACACTACATGCGCATTACCAAGCTTGTCTGTAGAAAGTCTAAGTGGAACTGCCACATCCTTAAGATGCATTCCAATAAGAGTATCTCCAATATCGATTCCACCATCCGCTTTTATGTGTTCAACTGCCACTGGAGACTCGAAATATTTGTAAGCCATAGTCCCAAATGAACCTCCTGCTTTTGGCTGCGGAACGACATTGACCATCTCATATCCTCTTGCTATCGCAGCTTCTTCCTCTAATATAAGAGCTCTGTTTAAGTGTTCACAGCACTGTGCTGCCAGATATATGCCAGCTTCTTTTACTGCCTGATATATTCCCTGAAATAAATCATCCGCTATCTCTGGCTTTGAGTCTGTTCCAATACGGCTTCCAAACACCTCGCTTGTAGAGCATCCCACTACCAGAAGCTGTCCTTTTTTCATCTGTGCTTTCTCAATGAATTCCTTTGTAAGTTCATATGCTTCTTCTCTAATCATTCAGCCTCGTCTCCTCTTGCTATATAAATGCTTTTATTTATTATAACACCAACTGTCAATTTTAAAAATATAATGAAAAAAATTAAACAAAAAATATAAAAAATAGCGCAAACGTATATTTTTACGATTACGCTATTTTAATTTAACTTTAGTCTGCAATCTGTTTTCCTGTAACATCCATGTGATAATTTTCAGTCATAATTAACTCGGATATTGGAACAAGCGTATATCCCTGTTCTTCCAAATTGGTGAGAAGCTCATCAAGTGCCTGCGCTGTATATTTTGCGCCATTGTGACAAAGTATAATTGAGCCAGGTCCTAACTCCTTATGGTTGCACACTGTATCTATTATTGACTGAACTCCATAGTTTTTCCAATCGAGTGAGTCCACATTCCACTGTATCGGATAATAATTGCATGCATATGTAGTTTTAATCACTTCATTGTTGTACGCACCATATGGTGGTCTAAACAGCTTCATCTCATAGCCTGTCAAATCTTTTACTTTCTTCCCAACTGCGTTAATCTCTTCTTTCATTTGTGACTCTGATAAAGTTGTCATGTCATAATGATGGTCGCTATGATTTCCCAAATCGTGTCCTTTTTCAACTAATTGCTTCACACAATCCGGATTTGCTTCAACCCATCCACCAGTCATGAAGAATGTAACCTTTACTTTATGCTTATCCAGAATATCCATTATATTCTGAAAATCTTCTGCGCCCCAGGCTGCATCAAAACTCAGTGCAATTTTCTTCTCCTTTGTATCTACACTATAAATTGGCAGTTCCCTGTCTCCAACAGTCGCACTTTTTAATATACTAACAGCCTGGCTTATTGTCTCTTTTACATCTTTTACCTCCTTCGATTCAAATAATCCCTTCAATGTATTCGTCCTGTACAGATAAAAAACAATCGCCAGCACCAGGACTATAATTATTCCCAAACATCGGCAACTCTTTTGTTTCTTATTTGTTCTGTTTGTATTATTTCTTAGATATTCACGATATTCACTCATACTGTAGCATATTCTCTTTCCCAGTCAAATATGACATTATCCAGACTTTATCATCGTGATTAACCACATCTATATATTAATACACTCTGCCCCTTTCTGTTGTCAATGTTCACTCCGCAGAATTTCTGTTTAGTGTAATTTTTGTTTAGCTCGGGGGGCGGGCAACCGTTTTCGGGTTATTGAAGACATGAGTCGAGGCACTCTAGGGGAAGCGACTTTTGTAGTTGTATATATGATTTGA
>JAXELM010000211.1:0-2524 GCA_034100525.1 Agathobacter sp. | reverse complement strand
TTTTCTATTTTTATAAAAGCGAAAGAAGTTCCGCTAAATAGTACATTCTTTTCATTTCAATATGATGGTGGAATTTTGAAATTAAGTATTATAAGATTTGCAACAAAATATTATTGTAAATTAGAAACAGTTGGAACAATCTGCAATTTTACTCAATACGTTGAATTACCAAATGTTGCGATACTGGATGAAACAGGAAAAAATATAATTACGGATGAACATGGTAATATTTTACAACAAGTTACATTGGACTATGTTAATAATTATATCACAGTTTTTGAAATAAAACGAAAAAACAATTTATATGAATTAAAAGCCTATTACGAAAATAATGGGTATTTTGAAGTTTAGGGGGTGGATTTTATGTTATTTCTTGGTACGACTTTTTTCAGTGGGAGACATACATTAGATCCAACTCCTACTTCTGCTAAAAATATAAAAAATATAACTATAAACAACGGAACTTTTGAACAAATATTTGTATCAAAAAATCCAGAACTTGAAGTAGAAGCTGGATATGATGATTGGAATTTCGATACAGTTTTAAATGCTGATTATAAGAATGGAAAGTTTGACGCTGGTAACTCAGGTTTCTCTCTTTCTAACACTGAGTACGTTGTAATCAAATGCCGTGAAGTCGGAACATACGATTGGACTACTATTTACACGAAAAAAATTAATAAAATACCAGATTTTAAGATAAATATAAACGATTATTTTCGACCAAGCAAAACAGATATTGAATATATGGTTGTATCAGTCGCCAACGGAACAGAGAATACATATGTAACATCTACTATTCGTTCTGAATTTGATGGTTTATTTGTTTGCGATAAGGATAATATATATGGTACTTTGTACAATCTTGATTACATGGATACTACACATTCAGTTGTGTCAAATGCGGTCGAACTAAAAAACAATTCATATCCTATAATTGTATCTAATAACACCCTCAACTATGATAAAGGAACAGCCAGTGGTGCTTTTATACGTTTTGATCAAGAATCTATGGATGTTGATTTAGCTGATGGAATGCAGTATAGAGAAGATGTGAAAAATTGGTTAAACAATAAATGTCCTAAAATTCTCAAATTTCATGACGGACGAATCTGGTTGATTGGCATCACAGGCGAAATATCAGATAGCGGCGATGATCATAATGACATTCGAAAATTAAGCTTCGAATGGACTGAAATTGGGAATGTAAAAGATATAGAGACTTTATATAATTGTGGTTTGTCTGATGTTGGAAAGGAATGGTGGTATTAATGAGATATGTTTTTACTGAAAATGACAAAGCCACTCTCCTACAGGGACAACTTCAATGCAAAGTTAGATGTTTTATCAAAAATAAAAACAAACATATTTTAGGGGTGTATAATGATGTAATAATATCTAATATTAATATTGATTCATCTAGTGGTATTAGACGTAGTGCAGATTGTACATTTTACAATGTTAATAATGCCAATGATTTTCTAAATCTATATATGCTTATGGAATTTTACATTGAGGTCGGTATTTTTAATTTCAGGAAAAGAGATTATATATGGTATCCAATTGGAACGTTTTTTATTAATTCAGCTTCAAGTAGCTATGATTCAACTAATAATACATTTTCGTGTACTTTGGGTGATAGATATTCTAAGATTGATGGCACTATTAATGGACAAGTTGGTGGTGCCCCAACGATCACCATTCCACAAAAGGATGCAAATGACAATCTAATTTCTGTCCAAACCGCTTTACAAAATTTCATAGATCTGCAAAAAATAACGGATAGGTATGTCATTGATGATATTGGAGAGTTTTATGGACAGCAAGATATGAATCCTACTGGTTATATAGAATACAGGAAAAATCATCCTAAGTGGAATAAGTTACCTTATGATTTAGATTTTAATGCTGGTGATACCGAAGCTATAATCATAGAAAAAATTCGAGATTTGTACCCAAATGTCGAAGCTTATTTTGATGTCTATGATAATTTTTATTGCGGTATGATCCCATCTTGTAATAACGATCCAGTTTTATTAGACAACGATTATATACAAAAGATATTGCTTGCTGAAGGTTCGGAAAGTGTCACTTATGGTATTGGAGATATAAAAAACGTCACAGAAGTTTTTGGAAAAAGTTATAGCATAGATAGGCAGGCAGATTCTTCTAGTTTTCGATATTCAGGTAGTACAACGCATTGGGTGGTTAAAATTGATAAATACAATGAACATAGTGCGGGTTATATGTCTATTCCAATTGACTCTTTGCCCTCTTCTTCAAGCGAAAAATATATGCTTATGGATTTTGAAAATATTAATCCACCCATACCATTATACCATGAATTCACAACAGAATTTGTTTCTTCATCTGAGCTAGAAAGTGGTGTAAATGTAATAAAAATTACAAAAGATAATAATGGTAATTGGATTGCTTATTATCTTGGTGCATATCAACCTCATGCGTTATGTGCATTAACTAATAATATTAATGACAAAACATACACTAAAAAATATTTTGAGGA
>JAXELM010000191.1:0-2944 GCA_034100525.1 Agathobacter sp. | reverse complement strand
TAAATGTGAATTAATAAATTTATAATTATTCTGTGACACATGAATTCTAAATTCTTTTCCGACTTCAACATTCATGAGAGTATTTTTTATCAAATGAAGAAGTATCTCTTTTTTATTATCAAACTGAATATGAAAAACTTTGTTAAAGACCTGAATTATAGCTTCCACAATATCATTTTCAAGTACATCTGATTTCTGCTGATACTCCATCTCCAGTTGTTCTTTTCGAGATTCTATTTCAGCTTCTACGCCTTCCTTCATCTTCATAACATCAGCGAGCTTGTCCTTACTGCCTTCTTCATATCCCTTTTTCTTGTTTTCTTCAAAAATGTATTCTGCTTTAATATTGGCACTATTTAAAATATCTTCTGCCTTTTTTTGCGCCTGACTAATTATATCATCAGCCTGTTCTTGAGCCTCTTCAAGCATTTTATCTATCTGTTCAGAAACTGCTACTGAATCAGTTTCAACTTCATCAGAATCAATAGTATCGCCATCTACAGACATAGCATCTTCTACTGTCGAAAACCTCAAAGGCTGAAATCCAACCGTACTATGTTGTTGAATTACAACATCAGCCCTTTTATTTGAATCAATTATCCTTGTAGTTCCAGTAGTATTTGTAACATAGTATTGTTTTAGTAAATTAGACAACTATATCGTCACCTCCACCACGTGAAATAACAATTTCAGCTGATTCTTCCAGTCTACGTATAATAGCAACAATCTTCTGCTGAGCTTCCTCAACATCCTTCATACGAACAGGACCCATGAAATCCATATCCTCTTTTATCATAGATGCCAGACGAGAAGACAGATTCTTAAATATAACATTCTGAACTTCCTCTGTTGAACTCTTAAGTGCAAGCTCAAGATCTGCATTGTCAACATCTCTAAGAACTCTCTGAATAGCACGGTCATCGAGCAACAGAATATCTTCAAATACAAACATCTTCTTACGGATTTCATCAGCAAGCTCTGGATCTTCAATTTCAAGAGATTCCATAATATGTTTCTCAGTTGATCTGTCAACATTATTGAGAATATTAACAATCGAATCAATACCACCAACAATAGTGTAATCCTGATTAACAAGCGATGCCAATTTACGTTCTAATACTCTCTCCACTTCTTTAATCACATCCGGAGAGGTCCTATCCATCTGGGCAATACGTCTGGCTACATCCGCCTGTTTTTCTGGTGGAAGTGCACCCAGAACCATAGACGCCTGTGTTGCAGACAAATAGGATAATATCATCGCAATTGTCTGCGGATGCTCGTCCTGTATAAAGTTTAAAAGCTGACTAGGGTCAGTTTTTCTGACAAATTCAAACGGTCTAACCTGAAGAGAAGCTGTAAGCTTTGCGATAACTCCCTGTGCTTTTTCATCGCCCAGTGCTTTTTCAAGCAATTCTTTTGCATAAGCGATACCACCTTCTGCGATGTATTGTTGTGCAATACATACCTGATAAAACTCCTCCAAAACATCTTCTTTATCCTGTGGAGACACACTACGAGTGTTTGCTATCTCAAGCGTCAGCTCTTCAATCTCTTCTTCCTTAAGATGCTTGAATATAACAGCAGCATTTTCAGGTCCTAATGTAATTAATAAAATTGCGGCTTTCTGAACACCACTGTAATCATCTATCATATCTACTCCCAATCCTCATTTAGCCAATTTCTAAGCAATAAAGCCACGGCTTCAGGATTTTCATCAACGAATTTCTCAATCATAATTCTAGTCTCTGACTTCTCAGTATATCCAATGTCTTCTAATGCTTCTGCCGGTTCCTGTGTAGAATCTAATAATGCCTCAACCGAAAGCTCTGGTTCTAGCTCTGGTTCCTTTGAAGTTCTTGTACTCTTAAATACAACAAAGCCTAAGAGTACAAATATAAATACAGCTAAAACAATCTGCAAGATATCACTAAGTGTTCTTCCAGATGTATCTTTATCTACAAATTCAGGCTGTTCATATATCATAAAAGTAATGCTGTCAGCACTAAATCCAGTCGCATTTTGAATCATGCTGACAAGTTGCTCATCTACATTCTCTACCTTCACCGGATCACTATGCTCACTTTTAAACTTTTCCCATGTCATTTCATCATTTAAAGTTCCATCTTTTTCTAAAACCTCTTCATTGTACAAAACATAACGTGTAGCCACAATGGAAACCGACGAATCCTCATAATTTATATTTCCACCTGAATCTTTTGTCTTTGTTATTGTCTTATTATCAATATAATCAGTATCCTTATCTAATATTTCACTGCTGGAATTGTTGCTATCCTGTGTTACATAAGTTGTATCATCACCATTGGAATCTGTACCAGGCACACCACCCCCACCATTAGTAGATGATGATTCATATATAGACTCACTATCCTTATAACTGTCTGTTCCACCTTCAGGATGACTATACTCTTCCTTCGCAATCTCAGTCTCATCAAAGTTTATATCCAGATTCATGGCAATTTCAATATTTGAAAAAACACTAGAATTTTCAAGAGCCTTCTTAATCTGTGATTTAATTAGATTTTCAGCTTTTTCTCTATATGAAAGCTTAGACGAAGTGGCTGACAAACCACCACTTGCATCTGCACCAGAATACAAAACATTTGCTTTCTGATCTACTACTGTTATTCCATCGGTAGTATCATCGCCAAGCTGAGTAGCCACATATCTGGCAATGGCATATGCCTGCTCTTCTGATATTTCTTTGTTCAAATCCAAAACTACAGCCGCTTTGCCCTCTTCTTTTGAAGATAAAATAGTCCCATCATCCTCAGGCAAATCGATATCAACCTTTGCTGATTCAACAAAATCAAATCGTGAAAGATGATCAGCAAAACGGTCACTCAGATAATCTTTATAAAGCTTTTGTTTATCAGCCTCAGTTCTTGAAAAGCTTCCATCTACTACATTGTCGATAGAATATGCC
>JAXELM010000234.1:0-2688 GCA_034100525.1 Agathobacter sp. | reverse complement strand
CTGATTGTGGAATAGTAATTGATGGTTTAATGCCGGATAAGGTTTATTCAGCAGCAGTATATGCATATCATGCAAATTCGTCTGGTGGATATGCTGTTGCAAACACTAAAGAATATGTATCAAAAATTGAGCTTAAGCCGACAAAATGTTCAGCACCTAGTGTATATTCGTATTATAGAAAAGACGGATATTTTTATGTAAAAACAATGCAAAAAGAGACTGCTGACGGTTATCAGTATCAAGTTTATACAGCATACAAGAATAAAGATACAAAAGTAAAAACATTCGATGATGATCAGTATGCATATATTTCAAGCAAGCTTCAGCATAATGCGTTTAAGAAAGCAAACCTTTACAAGGTAAGATGCCGTGCATACTCAACAGATAGCAATGGAACAAAGCAGTATGGTGAGTGGTCTGGCTGGACATATATAGGTGCACAGAATAGCAGTCTTTCAGCTAAAAAGGTTAGTGGCGGATTTAATGTTAAATGGTCTAAGTTTAAAGGCGCAAACAGATATGTTGTAAAGATTTCAAATAATAAAGAAAGCGGCTACAAGAAAGTTGCAGTTACAACAAAAAATAGTTTGACAATTAAAAAATGTGGTAAGAGCAAATTGAAGAAAGGTAACACTTATTATGTGACAGTTACTGCGCAGAAAAAAGTAGGTAAGAAATATGTAAGTGTTGATGATCCATATTGCTATCCTATCTATTATTAATATAACGCTGGCGGTGGAGATAAGATTTATCTCCATCACCAGTTTTTTTTGCACAAAATTATCCGTTTCATATAAAGCGAAATGATGGTATACTAAATATTATAGAAATAACAGGGAGGAACAAAGATGACCATACTTATTAAAGGCGGAAGAGTAATTAATCCTGCAACTAAGATGGATGAAGTAGCAGATGTACTTATTGAGAATGAGAAAGTAATTGATATACAAAAAGAGATAGACAGCAGTGCCGACAGGATAATTGACGCAAAGGACTGTTATGTAATGCCTGGATTTATAGATATGCATGTACATTTTCGTGATCCGGGACTCGAGTATAAAGAGGATATTTTTACGGGAATGGCAGCAGCGGCACATGGTGGATATACATCAGTACTTTGTATGCCAAATACAAAGCCGGTTGCGGATAATCCTGATGTCATAGAGTATGTTCACCGCAAGGCATTAAATGGCGATTGTATCAATGTGTATCAGGTTGGAGCTGTGACAAAGGGGCAGCAGGGCAAGGAACTTTCACAGATTGAAGCGATGGTAGAAGCAGGTTGTCCCGCAATCAGCGAGGATGGAAAATCAGTAATGGATTCAAATCTGTACAGACAGGCGATGGAAATTGCAGCCAGATTAGATATACCGGTGCTTGCACACTGTGAAGATATAAATCTTGTAAATGGCGGAGTTATGAATCTCGATGAGAAGTCCAAAGAATGCGATATGCCGGGAATAAGTAATGCTGTAGAAGACATAATTGTTGCAAGAGATATCCTGCTGGCAAAGGAGACAGGTGCGCAATTACATCTGTGTCACTGTTCTACAAAGGATTCTGTGAGAATGGTGAAGGAGGCAAAAGATGATGGAGTGCGTGTTTCAGCAGAGGTATGTCCTCACCATTTTACATTGTCTTCTGATGATATAGTTGAATATGTTCCTAGGAAGGTCGATGGTGTTATTGACCCGCAGGATACTGATATCGATACGAATTACAAGATGAATCCTCCTCTTAGAACGAAGGAAGATGTAGAGGCACTGAAGCAGGGAATAAAGGAGGGAATAATGGAAGTGATTTCTACTGACCATGCACCGCATGCATTTGACGAGAAGAATACCTCCATGAAAAAAGCTCCATTTGGTATTGTAGGATTAGAGACAGCAGCATGCCTTACATATAGTGAGCTGGTATTGGGAGGATACATCACACCAATGCAGATGGCAGAGTGTATGAGTTATAACCCTGCCAGAATAATGAAGTTTGATGCAGGCGACATTCAGCCGGGAAAAGTGGCAGATGTAGTTATTTTCAATCCTAAAGAGAAGTATGTGATTGACAAAGAAAAATTTGCATCAAAGGGCAGAAATACTCCATTTGACGGAAGAGAAGTAATTGGAAAAGTTAAGTATACTATCTGTAGAGGCAAGGTAGTATATGATGACAAAAATCAATAGACTTTTGTATTTATTTTTTATATTATTATTTAAGAAGAATAAACAAAGAGAGGATTATGAATATGATAAACAAGCTTGTTGACAAAATAAAAAAGACTAATGCAGCAATTGTAGTTGGACTTGACCCAATGCTTTCATATGTACCGGAGCACATCCAGAAGAAAGCTTTTGAGGAGTTCGGAGAGACACCAGCAGGTGCAGCAGAAGCAATATGGCAGTACAATAAAGCGATTGTTGATGCTACATATGACCTTATTCCAGCAGTAAAGCCACAGATTGCTATGTATGAGCAGTTCGGTGTTGAAGGAGTAAAAGCATTCCAGAAAACAGTTGATTATTGTCACGAGAAGGATCTTGTAGTAATCGGTGACGTCAAGAGAGGCGATATTGGCTCTACTTCAGCAGCATATGCTACAGGACATCTCGGAAAAGTACAGATTGGAAGTAAATCATATTCTACATTCAGCGAGGATTTTGCAACAGTAAATCCATATCTTGGAACAGACGG
>JAXELM010000129.1:0-3301 GCA_034100525.1 Agathobacter sp. | reverse complement strand
TGGTGGAAATGCAATAGACAATTGGTCGAAGACATTTAAACTGGCTATTTTTTTCATTATATCGGGTTGGCTCATAGCATATAAAGGAAATTTTGAAAATACGCAGATAGTACCATTTATCAAGAAAAAGGCACGTGGACTTATGATACCATATTTCTGGTTTAGTCTGATTGCCATTTTGTATCAGGCATTTTTCCTTAGAATGAAAGGAATACTTATGCCGAAATACAAGAAACTAATGTGGGATACTATATATCAGGCAATTTCGTGTAGAGGAATCAGTGCATTATGGTTTCTTCCTGCACTATTTATTGCAGAACTTTTATTTGTACTTTTGCTTAGAAAAAAAGGGGGGCTTAGAAAAACAATTGCTGCTGTGGCTACACTTAGTGTGACGCTGTTTCTTAGCAGGTGTTTTCCAATTCTTGAAGGAAAATTTTCTGAGGATACATACATGTATATAAGCTATCCGCTTCTTGCAATAGCAAAAGGTATAACAGGATTTTTCTTTATGATTCTCGGATATGGTGGCTGCAGAGTATTAAGCCATATCAAAATAAGTAATATACGTCTGGCTGTAGGAGCAGCTGCGACGATATTAAATATAATTTTGCTCCAATATATAAATGGAACAGTCGATTTTAACAATATGAAGTTTGGGGATATACCGCTTCTTTGGTTTTTATGTGCATCGCTTGGTTCTTTTGGTGCCATCCTTGTGCTTGAATATTTTGAGCGGTTTTATTCATATCCTCTTCTCGGCTGGGGTGGCAATAATTCGCTGATAATAATGGCGACACACACAACACTGGGATTTAGAACACTTCTTGTGAAGGGCTGGACATCTATGGCAGGAATGCCAGATTATCTTGGGTTGCATTTTTATGTGGAGAGTGTAGTTATATTTTTCGAATTATTGCTGATAGAATACGCAATAGTCGAGCTTGTTAATAAGAAGGCAAAATTTCTCACAGGAAATACTAAATAGGAGGTCTTATTACATGAAGAAAAAAGTATTGGTGATGATACTTCTTGCAGGGGTGTTAGCAGGAAGTAGTATGACAGCACAGGCGGCACCACTAAAAGGGGCAGCAACACAAATATGCACAGCATCAGTTGTAAAGGTGGAGAATGTAGATAACGCAACCGACCTTACCGCTGCGCTTAAAAAAGCTTATCAGGGAGAGACAGTGGAGATTGTTTTAAGAGCAGGAGCAACTGTCGAAATCGAAGGTGAGCAGACAATTTATTCAAATGTTACAATTAATTTGAATGGTGGAACTATCAAGGCTACAAATGCTGCAAAAGGAAATGTTTTGTACATAAAGAGTGATACAGAAAATGTTGCTATTTATGGAGGTAACATTGTAGCATCAGGTAATCAGCACGGAATCTATGTAAACAATGCAAGAAATGTAAATGTGCATGATTTAAATATTTCAGGATATGCAGATAATGGAATATATGCAGCAAGCTCTACACTCGCTGATTTGACAAATATTGCAGCTTCAGGTGGTAATGGTGGTGTTTATCTCAATGGTTCACCGGCAGGAACAGTATCAGGATGTACATTTAATAATAATGCTACATATGGCTTAAGGGTAAACGGCTGTACAGTTGGAGATATCACAGGTAACACTATATCAGGAGTGAAAGCATCGACTCAGGGATTATATATAACAGATGATGCAATAACAGGTGCTATTTCTGCAAATACAATAAGCAACTGCTATATAGCACTTTATCCTCGAAGCTCTACAATGGGGGCTATCAGTTCCAATGCGTTTACTAACAATGGTGATGCGATATATCTTGCAAATGATTCAGTTGCAAACGGTAGTATTACAGCAAATGTTATAGATACATTCGATGAGGTTGCAATTCAGCTTTATACACAGTGTAAGGTTAACGGAAATATTGATAACAATGTAATCCGTAATGGAAAAGGAACAGGTATTCTTCTTACAGGACCAACTGATGATAAAGGTGGTAGTCCAACTACAGGAAGTGTAGTTACAGGAAATATCCAGTCAAATACAATTACAAACTGTACAGGAGATGGAATTGGTGTATATCATGCTTCTTACTGTCAGGCAATTACTGGTAATGTGCTTGATACAATAGGCGGAAATCACAATGGTAATGAAGGTGATTATGGTATTATTGTTGATTCGATGATGAAGGCAAATACATATTGTTCAGAGATTTCATACAACTCGATTGCCAATGTTACATATGCAGGAATTGCAGTTTATTCAGGACCATCAGCGAGCACAAGCAAGATTTATCAGGATACAGCATATGTATCAGGAGATATCTATGGCAATACGCTTACTAACTGTGGTTGCTATCAGGCAAGTAAGGATTGGAAAGAAGAAATTGCAAAGGGCTGGAAGAAGGGCTGTCTTTCAGGTATTTATGTAGATACTCACGCACGAGTATATGGAGATATTCATGACAATGTAGTAGACAAGACTAACGAACATGGAATTTATATTCATCTTATGTCTTATGTAAACAATATCTATAAAAACACTGTAAAAGATACAAAAGAAGCAGGAATAGAGATTTACCGCTCAACAGTTCTTGGAGATATCTATGAGAATACTTTGTCTAATTCAGGTACATTTGGAATGAAGGTTATCAAGTATTCTGATGTTAAGGGCAAGATTAGAAACAATTTTATTGACAAAGGACCAGAAGGTGGAATCTATGTAGATGCCAGCAAAGTAAACATTATTTCTGAGAATACACTTAAAGGTGTAAAGAGAAGTGGAATCGGTGTTGCTGACAGCTCAACAGCACAGCTTGTAGAATTAAACAGTGTTACTATGAATGACCAGGCTACAGGAATTGGAATACAGGTATCATGGAACAGTAAAGTTAAGACAGTATCCAAGAACAAGGTTTCAGGAAAGATGGCTTATGGTATTAAATATGACGCTGTACTGGTAGATTCAACAGTAACTGGAAATACACTTACAACTAAGAATGCAGCAAAGAAGCTTTTTAGTCCAATTTATGTAACTGGAAGTAAATCAAAGACAATAACAATTAAAGACAATAGTGTTACAGGAAACAAGTCAAATTATGGTATCAGACTTATGAAGGGTAAAGCAGTAATAGATGGAAATACTATTAAGAATACTACTTACCCAATTTACATAGTAGATAACAAAAATGCAGTAACTGTAAGCAACAATACAATTAAGGGCAATAAGACAAATGCAATAAAAACTACTAAGAATAAATACACCCTTGGAGCTATGAAGCTTGCATCAGTTAAAGCAGGTTCAAAATC
>JAXELM010000083.1:0-4628 GCA_034100525.1 Agathobacter sp. | reverse complement strand
AGTGCACATACTTCTGCATTTTGTTTAATTTTCTCAAATGTCATTTGATTTCTAATACTCCTTTTTCTACGATATATTGTTATTCATATCTAATATAAAATATATTTTGTAACTTCTTCTATCTTCTTTATGTAAAGTTTTATCAATTTTTTTGTAAAAAAATAGCGCCTCCATAATCGGAAGCGCCATTTAGTCGCAAATAATAATTATAGTAAGTGAGCTCTAAGTTCATCTCCACTTAAATCTGATAAGTAAGCTGGTGCTATATCAAACACTGTCTTACATCCTGTCTGTCCCTCACTGTTCAAACGATATACAGCTCTTGCATATGCAGCAATTACTGAACCTGTGAACTCAGGATTTGAATCAAGCTTAAGGCTGTACTCTATTACATGTGTATGTTCGTTATTCATGCCAGTCACACCTGTGCGGATTACACTTCCACCGTGTGGAAGTCCACTATGGTCTCTCTTCATCTCTTCTTCTGTAATGAAATGAACTGTTGTATCATAATCAGCAAAGTAGTTTGGCATATTCTTAATCTCTGACTCAATTCTTGCAAGATCAGCTCCATCCTCAGCTACAACAAAACACTCACGAACATGCTTCTCGCGTGTTGTAAGCTCAGGCTGTTTTCCTTCTCTGACTGCATTCATCGCAGCATCAACTGGAATTGTGTACTGTCTACAGTCCTTAACACCATCAATACGGCGGACAGCATCTGAATGTCCCTGACTAACTCCTTTGCCCCAGAAAGTGTAATCCTTTCCATCTGGCAAAATACAGTTAGCATATAATCTGTTAAGAGAAAACATTCCAGGATCCCAGCCACATGAAATTACGCATGTCTTACCTGCAGCCTTTGCAGCTTCATCAACATTGGCAAAATGCTCAGGGATACGTGCATGTGTATCAAAACTATCTACTACGTTGTACATTGATGCATATTTTGGTGTCTGCTCTGGAAGGTCAGTTGCACTTCCTCCACAAAGAACAAGTACATCTATCTGATCATTCATATCTTTTAAGGCATCTTCATGATAAACATTAACACCTTCTGTAGCTACTTTAACACCAGCCGGATCACGTCTTGTGAACACTCCAACGAGCTCCATATCTTTATTCTTTGCTATCGCACATTCAACACCTTTTCCAAGATTACCATACCCAAAAATTCCTACTTTAATCATTAAAAACTCCTTTCAATCTTAAGTATTTCCATCTTGTATGATAATACTTGATTAAAAAAATGTAAACTTTTTCACTGTCTTTTTTCTATTTCTGACAACACTTTATCTGTAAATACAGACAGTAATTTACCCAAAAAGTAAATTAATATGACCTGTACTCCAATTATTCCTGCTCCTAGTAACCAACCAAATAATTCTGAATTCATATATTATTCCTGCCTTTCTTCTTCACATGCCTCGGCAACATCTACTAATTTTTCTTTCCGGTCCATTTTCAAACCACCATGCCAGTATAGATGCTCCGATTACAATCACAATAAACAAAACAACTACTATAGTTTCAAGCATATTTTTTTCCTCCATATTTTTTGCACGCAAAATAGACCTATGATTTTTCATAGGCTGAAAAAGAAAAAATTATGCTTTTTGTCCATCCTTATTGTGAATATACCTTATTATGTATCTTTGACTACAACTAGTGGAATTGCAGCAAAGAAGCATACAGGCTAAGAATAATAAGCCTAGTGCCAACGGCAGAAGTTCTACTAAAAAACCACTTCCAAATGTGCTAACACTATTTCTCCTTGTCGATAGCTGCTGTGCTATAGCAGCCTCAGATGTGGATACTGATATCTCTTTTGAACTGATAAATTCGTCCAAAACAGATTCGAAGTCGTTGATAGATACATGAGATACTTCGCCCATGGAGGCAGGCATATTCTCATATACCGTATCATATTCTATGCCAAGAAAAGAGCATAACAATACTGTAAAAAACAAGATAAAAGTCATATATTTCTTTTTCTTATCATTTATTTTTAGCATCTGTTATCCTCCTTCCTTTTTACTAAAAATACCATTTTTCAAATAAATAAACAATACCTTTATAACCTTATTTTCTTTTCAAACATATAATATATGACGTATTCTTCAATGTGCGCACCTTTATCAATTAGTTTTCTTCTGCATTAGCATAAGCCTGTTCGTAAAAATACTCCTGCGAGTTGACCGGAGTCTCATTTATCTTCCTGCTATGATATGTTCCATCTGCATTCTGCTCTTTTCCTTTTTCATCGTCCTTTAACATTACATCGAACATATCCCTGATTCTCTTTTGTATTGACTTGTCATAAATCGGAGTAGCAACTTCAACTCTTCTTACTGTATTTCGTGTCATGAAGTCAGCAGATGCAATATATATTTTCTGTCTTGATACCGGTCCGAAAATATATATTCTTGAATGCTCCAAAAATCTTCCAACTATACTTATTACGTTGACATTCTCTGTCAAGCCTGCCACCTTAGGGCGTAAACAGCATATTCCACGTACGATTAAATCTATTTTAACTCCAGCTTTACTTGCTTCAACAAGTTTTTCAATCAAAACTTTGTCTGTAAGAGAATTAATCTTAATACCTATATACGCTTTCTTGCCATCTGCTGCAATTTTAATCTGTTCATCAATTAAATCAATTATTTTATTTTGCAGGCATTTTGGTGCTACAAGTAAATCAGTTGTTTCATCTACAGTTTCGCCTTTTTGTAATGCTGCAAAAACTCTCGCTGCTTCAGCTCCGATTTCCTGATTTGCTGTCATAAGTGACAAATCTGTATACAGGCGAGCTGTCTTTTCGTTGTAGTTTCCAGTTCCAATCTGCGTGATATATGAAAAACCATTCTCAGGATTCGTTTTTGTTATTAAACATAATTTTGAATGAACTTTGTAATCACCAAGTCCATACAATATCTGACAGCCGGCTTCCTCTAATCGTTTTGATACTTCAATATTATTTCCTTCGTCAAATCTTGCACGAAGTTCAACAAGTACAACAACCTCTTTTCCATTCTCTGCTGCCTCAACCAGTGCATCTATAATCTTACTTCTTTCAGCTACACGATAAAGAGTCATTTTTATAGATACAACACTTTCATCCTCCGCAGCTTCTTCCAGCAATCGAATAAAAGGCTTCATGGATTCAAATGGGTATGATAAAAGTACATCCTTCTTCTCTATCTGAGGCATTATGCTAGTTTTCAAATCAATTGAGGCAGAATTTCTTGGACTTCTCTTCTCGTAGAACAATTCTGTTTTTTCACTCAGATAATTCTGAAGCTGGAATACAAAAGACATATCAAGTGGTGTGTCAACATTGATAAAATGTCCTGTTCCAATCTCAAGATAATTTGAAAGCTCCTCTTTTGCCTTGTCATTTATTTTTCTGCTAAGCTCCACACGTACAGGCGACAGCTTATTTCTTTTTTTAATAAGATGCTCCATGACATCTCTGTAATCGAGATCTTCATCATATACCCCGGATGCATCTATGTCTGCATTACGTGTAACACGCATGATAGCCTTCTCGCGAATTGTATACTTACTGTATAATTTTGACACAAAATGAAGAATCAGTTCTTCCGAAAGCATAAAGGTTCCCGGTCTGGTTGGAATCTCTATCAATCGTTTAAATACTGTATTTTGACATGGAACTATTCCTATTTTATTTTTTCCTTTTTGTGTCTTTAACAACACTATTGCATATAACTGTTTGTTATTCAAAAATGGAAATGGATGCTGTTTTCCAATAATCATCGGCGACAGGAACGGAGCTATCTGATTATCAAAATATTTTTCCAGCTCTTTTCCCTCATCATTTGACAACTTATTAAAATTAATTATACGCACACCATGAGGCTCTAATTCTCCCATTAGCTGCTCATATATTTTTGCCTTCTTTTGCTCTAAAGCTTTCGTCTGCTTTAGAATTTCTCTAACCTGTTCCTCGCTATTCATTCCAGTTTTATTCTCGATAATCTTTTCTTTTGAGTTCATCTGAGTCATAAGTGTTCCGACTCTTACCATATAAAACTCATCCAGATTTGTCTGATAAATTGAAGCAAATAGCAAGCGTTCCGCTAACGGCACTTTTGCATTTGCAGCCTCGTCCAATACTCTTTCATTAAATGACAGCCATGATAATTCTCTGTTTGTGTAGCAACCTGTTTTATCTTTCTTCATTTTGTGTATATCTCCTATCAATCTCATTATTTTTTTTACTATAGTTTTAATCGCCCATTGCATTAAATAACCTCATTATTCAGTAAAAGTTGAAAACTCATTCCGTTTTGAGCCATCTCAACTAAATTAACACAACTGTTTCCCATTCTATCTATGTTATGTAATATCTCATAGTATAATGGCGTCAGTTTAACGTTACATTTCTTCTTTCCAACTCTGGCTATATGATTGCGACGCATTTTATCATCAAGCAGCATCACTTCTTCTTTTTGCTTCTGAATATTTTTTATACTCATTTCATCTCCGCTTTCCATTGCTTCAACTGCAGATGAATACATATCTATTATCAACTTAACTGATTTCTTCAAATCCTTAAAAGCTTCCTTGGATAATCTGGCCTTTTTCCCTGTATCTTCCATCAC
>JAXELM010000020.1:0-7500 GCA_034100525.1 Agathobacter sp. | reverse complement strand
CTTGTGTATACACCATATACATGATATTTAGATTATGTTAGGGAGAGAATTTAAGAAAAGGAGTAAACACAGAATGAACAATAATATCGAAGTGATTGGAATTGATCATGGCTGGTCGCAGATGAATTCAAGCACTACCTGTTTCAATACTTCCATTAAGGAACTAGAAAATGCTCCTGCCGTTCACGATTATGTGCTTTACGATAACAGCGGTTAGATGTAATAGCATCAATCGAATCGCATATTGCAATAATTCTTGCCCCCTTTATCAAAAGAGCATATTTATCACTTCTATTCTCTTTCCACTCAAGTATTTCATCATATATTTTTCTTTTAAAAAATGGTTTATCCATGTATAACTCCGCCTTTCTACTAGAAGTACAGCGCAAATCCCTGTTCGTCTTAGTTTTCATCAGCATTCGGGCACATTACAAAGAATACATAGTTATCATAGACTTCCACAACCATTTCATCTGCTTGTGTACAGATATTCCAGGCCGGATTTGCTTTTTCCTCAAGCATATTTTTGAATTCTTCCGGATTTTCCACTTCAAAAATATATCCCACCATCGGGATGGTACTAATCATAGGTGCAAAGCTTACTGCTTTATCAAATCCGGTAATCTCTTCATCAAATCCTGCCAGATAACCTTCTTCGCAAGGCATTACCACGCAGTTGTATCCGGTAATTTCTTCTGTGGAAATTGCGGTTGCTACTGCCTCTATATCATTATTGTCCTGAATTTGCTCGAGGAAATTCAGATAGAGCTTGCCGCCCAAGGTGTCTTCCGTCAAATCTGTGGAAAACTCATTGTCAGAAGCGTTATCCTGCACATCTCCCGTTTCCTCTGTCTCCTTAGTAGATGAGCTATCCTCAATCATGGTGTCATTTTGTCTTCCTTCATCTGTCTTCTTGCCACAAGCGACAAGCATACAAGATAGAGATACACATAAAAGTCCGTACAAAAATTTCTTCTTCATATTTTCCCCCTTACTCTTCTTTTCTTTTTATAATTTTTTCAGCCAATGCAAAAGATACGCAAAAAGCACCAGAACCGTGGTAGTTCCTGCGAATGCGGCAAATCCATTTTGTGTTTTTTTCAACAATAAAGATTCCAAATCATAGCCAAATATCATCTGCAATCCGTATATTTCAAGGGAAATATTACCAATCCACTCTAACACACGAAGTCGCATGCAGGTTCTCCGATATCCCAGTTCAAAAAATCCAGCAATTGCGGTAACCATCGGGATTGCAAGGATGTAATACATGTCCGCAAACGGAATCTGCAGACGAGTTTTCATCCCAAACAAATACAGCAACACCAGTCCTATACAGAAAAGCAGTACCAGTCCTGGCAGATAAATCCATTTCACTTTTAAGTGCCTTGCCAATAATTCCACTATCATTTCATAATAGAGTCCCAAAAGAAAGATTGGAAGGCGATTCCACAAAATAAAAACACTCGTGTATTCAAAGCCGTATTGAAGAAGGGCTGCAAGTCCGGTCCAAACAAGTAGCATCAAAGCAAATGCAAGCCATCCCAGTCGTCGCTTGAAAAACAGCAGCCCTGGAGCCAGCAGATAAAACAGCATTATTGCAAATAAAAACCACAAAAATGAGCCACCGCCGCGTTCGAAAAAAGAAATGCCTACAATCACCTTGAGAAAGGTCAGAATTTTCCATTTCTGAAAGAAGGCGCAGACGATTGCAAAGAATACAAATGGTACATAAACCGCCAGCAAACGATTTCGCAGGAACGAACCATATTCGATTTTTTCTCTTTTTGACAAAGACGCCGCTGATACTAGAAAGAAAAGGTCTACTCCGATATATGCAGTCTTGCTGATAAAAATCTCCACGGCGTTTCCATTTAGCGGAATATAAAAGTGGAAAATTACAATCAACAAAGCGGCTAGTCCCATTATTGCTTTTTTACTTTTCATAATAGTAAATACATGTTTACGTGCTCTTATATGGCAAGAATACATCCTCCAAAATGTGCACGCAATATTATATTTTATTTGTACTATAAGTTCATGTATTGAACTTATTGTGTACACATTACAAACAATATATGCACTCAAAAAAGGTCGCTATATAGGCGACCTTTTTGACTACTTTGAACTATTAAATTCATTTAAAAATCCCGACGCAGATGTATACGTTTTTCCATTCCAGATAATCTCTGTTATATTTTCACAATATTCAAATGCATATTCACCAATAGAAGTAACCTTCGATGGAATGGTGATTTCAGTAAGGGAACTGCACTTTGAAAATGCATAGTCTCCTATCGCAGTAACACTGTCCGGTATCGTAATCGTTACTATACTACTACAATGACTAAACGCTCTTTCTCCAATATCAGTGACTGTTGCTGGAATCGTTACGCCATTTAAACTGTTACAACCGCTAAACATATTTTGGGAAATCTTCGTAATATCCTTAGGAAGCTTAATCGTTATCAATGCCTTACAATCCTTGAATGCGCCTTCGCCAATTTCTTTAACACTATCCGGCACTTCAAGTTCTTCCAATGTTTCGCATCCCCGAAAACAGAATTCCCCAATTTTGGTAACACTATCCGGTATCGTAATCGTTTTTAAATTTATACAACCTTGAAATGCATAATTATCAAGGGTAACCACATCGTTGGGTATAATAGTCTTTGCCGTTCCCATTATTAATTTATTCGTAGCCTTCTCTATAATGGCGTTACAACTGTTTCTGCTATCATACACCTTATTATCTGGAGAAACAACGAGCTCCTCTAAATTATGACAATCTGTAAATACTGCCGAAGATATACTCTTGATATTTGCCGGTATATTAACACTGGTAAGTCCCGTACAGCCGGAAAAAGCACCATTACCGATCTTAGTAACCGAATTCGGAAGCTCTACCTTTGTAAGAGAAACACAGTTTAGAAACAAACCATATACTTGGTCATCGTTCCCAACAGCAGTCACACCATTCGGTATAACAATCTCCTTTAATGACTCACAAAATGCAAAGACACCATCACTGAGTATCGTTACATTTTTGGGTATCGTTACGGAAGTAAGGCTTGAACATCTGCAGAGAATACAAGGCTCCAGCCAAGTAAGCCCTTCTGACAGATGGATACTTTCCAATCTACAACAATAGTCAAAAGCATATGGTTCTATCTTGGTAACATTGTCACTCATTGTCACAGTTTTCAGATAAAAGCAATTTTCAAATGCACCTTTTCCTATAGTAGTAATATTGTCCGGTATATCTACATTCGTAAGGCTGATACATTCCGTAAAAGTATATTCCGGTATTTTGGTCATTTTTTTAGAAAAGGTAATGCTTTCTAGTTCACTGCAATAATTAAACACTTCTTCTCCCATTTGAGTAATGCTGTCCGGAAGTACCACGGTTTGAATATAAGAGGTTGCAAAAGCTCTTTTTTCAATAGTCGTAACCGTTTCTGGTATCGTAATGGTTGGAATATCACAACCATCAAAAGCATTTTCTCCAATCACAGCTACGCTTGCAGGTATATTAGTAAGTCTGCATCCCACCTTTAATGTATTTGTTTTCGTATCAATTACCGCATTGCAATTGTCTCTACTATCATAAAGAGGATTGCCTTCATCCACAGAAAGCTCTTCTAATTGTTGACAAAAATTAACAATTCCATATCCAATCTCTTTTACGTTAGAAGAAATTTTCAATTTTTTTATTGCGGTTCCAGCAAAAGCCTCAGCTCCTATGAACTCCACAGCATCTGGTACATTAATATCTGTCAATGAATTACAAGCTGCAAAAGCCCTAACGTCAATTTTGGTTAAACCTTCAGGCAAGGTAATGCTGGAAAGACTCACACAATTTTCAAATGTAGATCTTTCAATACTGGTTAATTTGGATGGTAAATTAATACCGGTCAAACTAGAACAGAAAAAAAACGCGCTTTCTTCTATAGTTTCCAAACTCTGCGGAAGTGTGACGTTTCTCAGCTCTGGGGAAAACAAAAATGCCATCTCTCCGATGCATGTTACCCCCTCCGGTACTACTGCATAAGTGGCTTCATACTGATTTTCCACATCAATAACTTTTGTGCCATCTTCATTATAAACCAAAATCGCTGCAATTTCCGGTTCCTCTGTCTCTTCACTATCACTCGGTTCTTCCGGTGTTGGCGTTGGCTCTGGTGTCGGCGTTGGCTCTGGTGTCGGTGCTGGCTCTGGTGTTGGTGTCGGGGGCATCGGCTCTGGTGTCGGCGTTGGCTCTGGTGGTGTTGGCGTTGGCTCTGGTGGTGTTGGTGTTGGCTCTGGTGGTGTTGGCGTTGGCTCTGGCTCTGGCTTTGGCTCTGGCTTTGGATCAGTTTTTTCATTTACCTTAATTTTAACTGTCACATTTTTAGCACCAGACCGCGCTATAATTGTAGCTGTTCCTTTCCTGACTGCCATTACCTTACCTTTTGAATCAACACTGGCAACATTCTTATTAGAAGAGCTCCAACTTATTGGCATTGCACCACTCTTAGGATTTACTACTTTCGCAGTCAATTTTACATTATCACCTACTGTAAGTGTATATGACTTCTTACTTGATAATTTAATTTGCTTTGTAGCTGAATACACCTTTATCTTACAAGAAGCCTTTACCTTCTTATTATTTTTTATAGCTACAGTAATTGTAACATTTCCCTTCTTTATTGGTGTTACCACACCTTTAGCATTTACAGTTGCTATTTTTTTGTTTGAACTTGTATATACATACTTTGCATTTTTCAAAGCTTTTGAAGTCTTAGTCTTATTTATCTTTACATTGACCTTTTTACCCACATATGTTTCTAATTTACTTTTCTCTAATACGATTTTATTCGCAGTAGTCTTTGCATAAGCTACATTGCAAGATGGCAATATATTTATCACAATAATAGAAAATATCAAAATTATCGTTACAATTATCTTATGTACTTTGAATTTGTTCATGTATAATTCCTCCCAAATTTATAGTAAAATATTACCATAAATTTTTAATTGTTTAAATAGGAAATTTATTTCTCGCATATACCCTGCTGCCATTTCGTAACTGCACAGTCTTGGCTCTTTTATAACTAATATGTGCCATCGCCCCCAGCGATTGCATGTGTATTTTTTTCCACCAATGCGGTCAAATCGCTTTGTCAAAAAATGGCTCTCCTGAAAGAAGAGGAAACTCGTAAACAATATTACTCTCAAGATTAAGTGCATTACGTTGAGCAACCACTAGTTCATTACGCTACAGTAATATTTCCCCATAAACGACTTGAAGAGGACACAAGGTCCTCTTCAACTAAAAGCTCCATTGGGCTTACTCTATACAAAATTGCTAAGGCTACTAAGTTGTCGGCCTGTGGATAGCATTTTCCAGCTTCCCATTTATACACGGCCTGGGTTGACTCAAAACCCATGTACTCCATGACCTGCTTTACAGAGATGTACACCATTACAATGGTCCTGCCGCCACAACAATAATTGATTTCTTTACACCTATCATGTTTGCAGCCATGCCAACACAATGATTTAAATTTGCACGAAGCGTATCAAGTAAATCAGTCACTACCTGCTTATCTGCTTCAGTTGCTTTATCTGCTTTCTGCGCCAGGAAAATCTGATCCTTACATATCTTTATTCTATTTTTTGTTTAAGTGAGAACATGAAAGCTTCAATTTTTCTTCTGCTTCCTTGTTCTCCCTCTTGATTTCTTGTCGACCTATAAGTGTCATTAACCACGAAAATATCAGTATTATATATATAATGCTGATATCTTGATTGGTAAAACTGTAATCTAATGATGCTACAAGGAATAACCCTGCCACGATGATAGGTACAAATGTGATGATTATTTTCCCGTTTTTAAGGCCTTTACTTGTCCTAGCATAGATTTCCTGATTGATTTCTCTATCTCGAATATGTATTAGTTTTTCTTCATATTTACATGCTTCTTCATATCTTCTTCGCACCCCTTTTGGCATCTTGTCCATATCTACATATCTCTTCTTTACAGCATGCTTCAGCCCATCTGCATATTCCGATAATTCGGTTATTGTGTTCAAGTCTTCTATTGAAAGATTCTCTGAGACTGCATAAATTGCCCCTAGATATGCTTCGACACCGCCACTATACAGCTTTATTGCTTCTTCAAAAAGTGAAAGAGCCTCACAATATTCTTCCATTGCTATATGGTTGTGACCTTGGGATATCTTTTGATTATATTCTTCTATCTGTTCGTATCTTGTCATGCTATTTCTCCTGGTAATTGTTTAATTCATGAAATGGTATTTAATCTTCATTCCCTTTACATATATACAACATACAATCAACTATTTCTTCATCAGATATACCTTTTTTGTAGTAAATGTCTTGCATACAATATATGAAAGAAGATAATTAGTAACTATGAAGGTACTGACCATAGAATTACTCCCACAATCTGAGCCTTCGGAAGAACAGCCTAGCACAGCTGCCCCTGCTGTAAACATATTAATTTAGCTAATACAATTCATAATCGCACTAATCATCATTTCCTTTTCTTCTAGTGTAGGATAAACATCTTCTCCGCCAAAACTTTGATAAATATTTCCTATGCTTCCTTTAAATGAGTCATCTTTCTCATTGCCAAATAAGTCAGAAGACTCTGCAAATTTCATACTATCAATTACAGTTCGACATTCTTCATGCTATACATATTATTAGGAATTACTAATTTCCATTCATTGATATAAGATCCCTCCGACATATCCTTCGTTAGGTAGCGCTTGCTTTTTCCAATCTGGCTCTTGCAGGTATCAAAGAATTCATCAGACAACCCCATCTTCTCCTTATGTTCAGAAAGTAGAAATCCCATCTTTTGATATAAAAATTGATTTGACAGCAAATCAAGGTATTTAAGCACTCTTTTCTCTTGCATACATTTCATGCTTCCAATATCCTGAATCACTTCTTCTATTCCGGCTATTTTATCCATGTCCTTCACGCTATCTACAAGAGTACGTTCGAGATTTGTAATACGAATCCCACCACTTAGCGCAGGAGTCTCTACTCCCTCCATATCCTTCGAAACAACATAGCGATATGTGTATCCATCAAATTCAAATTCTCGAAAGCTTGTCTCTGAAGCCACATAGACATCGTAATATACCTGATCTGTTATTCCGTAATACTCCATAGCTGTATGATGAGACACATAGGATGTTGGCGTAATTTTGCTTGCTATCTGGAATCTATTTGCAATCGGCGCTCCTGTCTCCCCACTGATGCAGGTATACATATTGTTACGGATTTTTGCGACCATCCCCTCCTTCATCAGACGTTTGATTGCAGAACGGGCACTATTCATATTGTCATAATATTTATTTACATCTTCCACTGTAAATACTGGAGATTTTAATAGTTCAAAATACAGATTCAAAATCAACACCTCCATGTTTTATAAATCAACTTGGGTTATATGTAAACTAATTTGTCACTTTTATAAACCTA
>JAXELM010000237.1:0-14235 GCA_034100525.1 Agathobacter sp. | reverse complement strand
GTAATATATTTTGTAAGTGCATCCGCAGTGTTTAGAGGGTCTTAATAATTCGTTTGATATCAGCTGGGAAATTGCCATGGACGGCAATTTCAGTGAATATGAGCCAGGACGGCGAATATGAGCGACAGCGTCACTTATAGACAATCCTGGCGAATTATTTAGAGCCTCTTAACGCGAGGACATAAACGCACAAAATATATTACTATCCCATCAAATCATATATACAATGACAATAGTTCCATCCCCCATAGTGCCTCAACTCATGTCTTCGAGAACCTATGAAGCGGTTGCCCCCGCCTCGACAAACAAAAAGTTGTAGAAGCAATGAAATAATAAAATATATTGACAATTATACTTAGTTATATTAAACTAAAAGCAGTTAGTGAATGCTAACTAAATGCTAATAAATAAAAATTTGAGATTAAGTACGAATTAAAGAAGGAGGGCTGATATGATAGATTTGATTGTTATAGGAATTTTAGTAATATTGGTGGGAATAGCAGTTTTTTACATATTGAAAGAAAAGAAAAAGGGCCAAAAATGTATTGGTTGTCCCTCATCGGGGTGTTGCACAAGTAAGAAATGCGGTATAAAATAAAAAACAGAAAAAGTAAGCCATCTGTTCAAGGTGAGGGAAAATGAATAAAAAAGACATAATTTTGTTATGTAAAACAGGATGTACTATTTTACGGATATTCATAATCACAACAGTGATTGCTGTTGCATGTGTTTTGGCTGGATATCTGGGATATATTCCGGGAAGGGAAGGAATAACGAAGCAGCCACTTTACTGGGCTACAGTGACTCTTATAATTGTGATAATAGAAACCGCTATATTCTGGATTGGAATAATAATGGTATATCTGACATCAGTACAGCTTGGAATAAGGTGGAGAGTGCTGGGCATATTGTGTGGCTGGATTCCGATTGTGCACCTAATTATGCTTCATATAATAATTAAAACAGTAAGCGAAGAGGTCAAAGTAGAGAGTGCCAAAATCAAATTAAATAGTGATAGAAAAAGTCGGCAGATATGCAAGACCAGATATCCTGTTTTGATGGTGCATGGTGTATTTTTCAGAGATTTTGAGCATATGAATTACTGGGGACGAATCCCGCACGAGCTCGAGGCAAACGGTGCGACCATTTATTATGGCAATCACAACAGTGCAGCTTCAGTAAAGAACAGTGCGCTAGAGCTGCAGGCAAGGATAAAGCA
The DNA here is from genome assembly GCA_034100525.1 of Agathobacter sp. GTDB lineage: Bacteria > Bacillota > Clostridia > Lachnospirales > Lachnospiraceae > Roseburia. Next base: position 13,016 of record JAXELM010000237.1, on the reverse strand, counting down.
GATTATAGAGGAAACCGGATGTGAAAAAGTAAATGTGATTGCACATTCAAAAGGCGGACTTGATACAAGAACTGCAATTTCACTTTGCGGAATGGCACCATATGTGGCGTCGCTTACGACAATCAATACACCGCACCGTGGATGCGAGTTCGCAGACTATCTGCTCAACAAGATACCCGAGGCGCAACAGCAGTTTGTCGCAAAGACTTACAACAAAGCAGCAGAAAAGCTTGGTGATATCAATCCTGATTTTCTTGCAGCAGTATATGACCTGACATTCGAGAATTGTCAGAAGAGAAATCAGGAAGTCCTTGACGCACCGGAAGTATTTTATCAGTCATATGGTTCAAAGTTGAACAAGAGCGTTTCAGGCAGATTTCCGCTGAATTTTACATATCATCTCGTGAAGTATTTTGATGGACCAAATGATGGACTTGTAGGTGAGAAATCTTTTGCATGGGGACAAAAATATGAATTTATCACTACAGCCGGAACACGGGGAATCTCGCATGCAGATATGATTGATTTGAACAAAGAGAACATACCAGGCTTTGATGTAAGAGAGTTTTTCGTGCAGGTTGTCGCAGATTTAAAGAATAGAGGATTCTAATTAATAATATTTTAAGATTAATTTAATACTATTATGACTAGATTCGATGTATAATGTAATTAGTCGCGAGGGGCTTATATTAGAAATGAGGAGAAATTAATTATGGGTTTTATGGATAAGGAAGTAAAAAATAGTTTTGATAGTATGTTTGATCTGAATAAAGATGGATGGTTGGATGCAGTTGAGCAGGGGCTGCAGCTTAGTTACATAGACAGAATGGCTCGTGAGATGGAAGAAGATGATGACGATGAGCCTAGAATGGAAAGAGCTTTGATGGACAAGCTTGTATATTAATTTATGAAAAGAAGGATTTTAATTATATTACTTGCCACAATTACCTTGGGAATCAATGCTTGTGGTATAAATAGAAATACAGATGAGACAGCGTCAAATGATATAATGGTAGCGGATGATACAAAGCTTTCGGGTGATACAAAAGTGTCGGATGATACAGAAGCGTCGGATGATACAGAAGCGTTGGACGATACAGATGTGTCGGAGGTTGAAGAAGCTAAGCCGATTATCAATCAAGAGGGGATAACTCTTGAAGAAAGAATTGCCGTACCAGAAGGTTATAAGAGGACGGAGGAAGACGCAGGAAGTTTGGCAGCCTTTATGCGAGGTTATAAGCTTAAACCGGCAGGCTCGCAGGTTCTTTTATATGATGGAACACAGAAGGGAAACCAAAGTGCGCATGCGGCGGTGTTTGAGCTTCCAATAGAAGAGTATGACCTTCAGCAGTGTGCAGACTCAGTTATGAGAGTATATGCAGAGTATTACTGGTCAACAGGTCAGTATGACAAGATTGCATTTCATTTTACCAATGGATTTGATGCGCAATATTCGAAATGGCGTGAAGGTTATCGGATTAAGGTGGATGGCAATAATGTCTACTGGAGTAAGACAGCCGGATATGATGATTCTTATGAAAGCTTTGTGAAGTATTTGAAGATGGTATTTATGTATGCTGGTACACTCTCTATGGAGTCTGAAGCAGAGCAGATACAATTGTCGGATATCAGAGTAGGAGATGTCTTTTTGTATGGTGCAAGTCCGGGGCATGTAGTGATGATAGTCGATGTGTGCGAGGATGAAAGTGGTAAGAAAGCATTTCTGCTTGGGCAGGGATATATGCCGGCGCAGGAGTTTCATGTACTAAAGAACAATATGCATGAGGATGACCCGTGGTATTACGAGGATGAGATTGAGTATCCGTTTAGTACACCAGAGTATACATTTAAAGAGGGATCGCTGAAGAGATTACAATATTAATACGAAATCTATTATTATCACCTAAGGAAATGGGGATATATGAGAAAAATAAAAAGGGTATGTCACTTAAGTGTGACATACCCTTTTGGTCTGTGTAAGAATAATTTATACCTGGAACTGAGTAAGAATTTCTACTAGCTGTTCTGCTTTGTTTCTCAGATTAAGTGAAGCCTGATCCAGATTAGCAATAGCACTTTGCTGAGTTCCAGCTGAGTCAGAAACGGAGCTTGTACATGCAGCTGTCTCAGCAGAAACAGCTGATATGCTTGTGATAGCTTCAAGCGTTTCGTGTCTTGAACTGTTCATGTCGGCTACATCAGTTGTGATTGTGTTAAGTGCTTCAATAAGAGATTCAACCTGCTCATCAATCTGTCTGAACGAATTGGTTGTCTGCTCAACAGCACCAGCCTGGGAAGAAACAACAGTTTCTGCCTGAGTAGCAATCTCAACTACATCATTTGTCTTTGTACTTATTTCTTTTACAATGGCTTCAATCTGTCCGGCAGATGCAAGACACTGGTCAGAAAGCTTTCTTATTTCCTCAGCCACAACTGCAAATCCACGTCCGGCATCACCAACACGCGCCGCTTCAATTGAAGCGTTAAGTGACAACAGGTTTGTCTCCTCGGCGATGTCATTAATAGCATGAACGATTTCGGTTATTGCAGAAGACTGCTCCTTTAATTCCAAAATGGATGCAATAACATTATGTGTAATCTGTGAGGTCGATTCAGCACTCTCAGTAAGAGCCTGTACAGCTTTAATTCCACTGTGAATTGTTGTACCGGTGCTCGAAGTAAGCTTGCCGATTTCACTGGTATTACTGCTTACATTAGTTATTTTTCCAGATAATGAATCCATTTGCGCGAGACAATCCTCAGAACCTGTATCAAGTCTGTTTACTCCGACTTCGATTTCAGATACAGCATTCTGGATATCGTTTGCTGTTGTAAGGAATGTAGCAGATGTCTCTGTCACATAGCTTGCAGCATCATTTAGCTGATTACTTACATCATTTACATTTTCAATGAGCTTTCGCACATGACTTACAGTATCATTGATTCCGTTGCAAAGCAATGCAAACTCGTCTGTTTTATTTATCTCAAGTGTAACAGTAAGGTCGCCCTTTGAGACCTTGCGAAGCTGGTGAAGAATGTACTGGATAGTAACTGACATTCCTCTTGAAATTATTCCACCAAGTAAAAGCGCAATGATTGAGAAAACGATTACAAAAATGATGGACAGACGTTTAATTTTTGATGCCTGTGATAAAACCATCTCCTCTGGTATCAAACCAACAATCATAGCATTAGCAGAAGAAAGCTTGTTATATACAAATAGGTATGATTTACCATTTATAGTGATAATTTTATGACCATCAATCGCTTCGGAATCATTCATAATATTTTCATATTCTGTAGTTCCATAAATAAGAGGAGCATCCGGGGCAACATCTATTGATGAATAAAACTCTTTTCCATCTTCGGTAATGATAAAAGAGTATCCGTTTTCACCACAATCGAGAGAGTTAAGTATATTTCTAATCGAATCGGCGCTGAGATTAATGAGCATAACAGTGTCAGATTCCTGGAACTTCTTTGCAATACGAAGCGAATATGAGCTTGTATCAATATTAAGTGCAGAATCAGATTCTTCGTCCGGTCCAAAGACAAACCAGTTCATCTGCTCGGCTAAAAGTTTCTGTCCCTGTGTGGTGGCTGTATATGCTGTATATGCGTCGTTGGTTATCATTTTTGAATTTGAAGCGGCATATAAGCTTTTTTTATTGTCCATCAGGAAGTATATACTTTGTATATTGTCATTTGAAGTTATATATTTGCTGAAGGTAGACACAAATTCTGATTTCGTATCAGCCATTTCAAATTGATCAAAATGCCCTTTTATGTATTTAGTCATATTTGAATCAACCATATATGGTATGAAGGTGCCCTTTTGGCTATTAATAATCAGGTCAATATATTGTTGCATCATCGTCGTTGTCTGTGAAGATGATGATTCATAGTTGGATACAAGTGCAGATGCCGCGTTCTTATAGGATACTATTCCGAGTGCACATATACCGATAATTGGCACAAGGAAAGAAATAATCTGCTTAAAGATTATGCTTCGTACAAATGGTACGCCCCGTCCATTGTTAGTGGTCTTAAGCTTAGGTTTTGTTCCAGCTTTCTTTTTTATACTTTTATATTTGTTATTGGATGATTTCTTTGGTTTAATGTTATTCGGTTTAATGTTCTTTTTAAATTTCATCTTTGGTTTATCCATGGTACCTCCCTACTTAATTAATCTTCTCTCATACTTAGGTAGATTATAACATAAATAGGACTTATTGACTATAGCGAAACCGAAAAAAACTAAAAAAAGGCAATTTTGAACAATTAAATGATATACGATTGTAATAATTCGTATTTGTGTTATCATGCAAATAACAGAGTCTAATAATAAAAATGGGGAAAAATGATGGCAATTTTGTTAGTAAATATAGATAATCCTGCGACTATGGCACTCAATGAATTTTACGATTATAATGGGCACTGCTATGCGCTAAGCTGCAGCAGAGACAGGGAAGATGGTGTGGCTATTACTTTTAATGATTTCTATGAGAGTACAGTTGCAACAAGTCAGATGTCGAAAATACCAGTTGTCTTTTGTAGAAAAGAGGATGAAAAATTATATATCGTAGGCTGGTATAAAAGTGCGGAGATTTATTCGAAAAGCCGTTATGTATCACTTTTTCTTGAGGGGAATATTGTGGCGAATGCATCAGATGTTGTGCTGTTAAAACGAATGAAGACAATTGAGGGTGTGACAGCGAATTTTATGTTCAGGAATTACTGTGTAATCGAGATGGAGGACAGCAGATATGATAAGCTTGCAGAGCTTATTTATGTTGATGCTGATGAAAAAAACAACTACACGAATGTTTTTACGCGATATCCATATGTGCATATTGAGTTAGATGGTCGCGCGAAAAAATCATATGATGTAGCAATCAGATACTGTGGGAGTCTGGCGGGCAATATTATGAATGATAATTGTCAGGGGATTGCGGAGATAAAGGCACTTAAGCTATATGCCGAGGAGGCTGTGAGGCTGGATAAATCAAAGGCTGACGGATATTATTATCTCGCACTTGCCAATTATCAGCTTGGTTTTGTAAAAGATGGAATGAAAGCGGTAGAGCGAGCTCTGACAATAGAACCAGAGGCTTCGGATATTAATGCACTAAAGGCAAATCTTCTTGTGAGCAGGGGATATTTTGACGCCGCACTGGAGCTTTATCAAAAGGCAGCGCAGTTAGACAGCGATGAGAGTGAGCTGTATCTTGAGTATGCACAGAGGGCTTTACAGATTAAAAGACAAAGTCAGTGGTAAAGGGGTGATATAATTGAAGAGTTTTTATAAAGCATTATTTGCACTGGTGCTTCCTATTACAATTCAGAATTTATTAAGCTCTGCGGTAAATTTCGCAGATGTGTTTATGATTGGTTTTACGGGGCAGGACGCATTGTCAGCAATATCGCTTGCAAATCAGTATCAGTTTATTTTGCATGGTATATTCTTTGGTATTTCATCAGGAATTACGATGCTTTGTTCCCAGTACTGGGGCAAGGGTGATATGAACTCTATTCAGGCAGTAATGGGAATTGCGCTAAAAATTTCTATGGCGATTACAGCTACTGTTGCTTTGCTTGCGATGTTTTTCCCGAGACAGCTTATGTATGTGTATACGGACGACAAGGTGCTGATTGATATTGGGGTTTCCTATCTTCGAATTATCGGAGTGTCGTATTTCATAATGGGATTTTCGCAAGTGTATGAGAGTACTCTGCGTAGTGTTGAGAGGGCGCATGTATCAACTGCAATAACAAGCGTTGCACTGCTTATCAATGTATTTTTGAATGCGTTATTTATATTTGGTTTATTTGGTATGCCGAAAATGGGTGTAATCGGTGTAGCAGTTGCGACTCTTATATCGAGAATAGTTGAGCTTGGACTCTGTGTAATTCATCTGTTGTCAGGAAGAATGATAAAGCTTAATCTGAAGATTATGCTTGGTAAACACAAGCTGTTGTTTAAGGATTTTTTGAAGTATTCGCTTCCGGCACTAATGAATGATATAATCTGGACACTTGCATTTACCAGCTATTCGGTTATATTAGGGCATATGGGATCAGATATTGTTGCAGCGAATGCCGTCACTACAAACGTGCGTGATTTGTGTACGATTTTATGCTTTGGAATGTCGGCTGGTGGATCAGTTCTTCTTGGAAAGACGATTGGAGAAAAGCGTTTTGAGGATGCTGAGAGGGATGCAAGCAGATTGTGTAAAATTACATTTATAGTTGGCGTGGTAACAGGGCTGATTATTATTGTGATATCGCCAATTATTCCGATGATGTTTGAGCTTTCAGATGTCGCAACTAAATACTTAAAATACATGCTATATATAAACTCATATTATGTAGTGGGACAGGCGATGAATACGCTTACTATTGCAGGAATTTTCAGAGCGGGCGGTGATTCACGTTTTGGACTTATCTGTGATACTATATGTATGTGGGGGATATCTGTTCCACTCGGATTCTTAAGTGCATTTGTGTTTAAGCTTCCGCCGTTGGTGGTGTATTTTATTTTGTGTCTTGACGAGTTCTGGAAAGTGCCAGTTGTTATAGTTCATTACAAAAGTAAAAAGTGGCTTAAGGATATCACACGTGAATATGAGTAAGGTAGATAAATTAGAAACAGCCTTTGCTGTCTGGCACATTTGTGCGAGGAGCAAAGGCTATTTATTATGCCATTCCGTTTACAGTTTTATACTTCCAAAGCATCTCGGCGTGATTTTGCTCTTCAATCTGAATGTCAGCCAGCAGCTTTCTGATTTTACTGTTGCCAAAGTTAAATACGTCTGAGTTGTACTCTCCTGATACAAGCTTTTCCGTTCCGATGCAGTCAGTTGCGAGGAAACAGTCATGCTGTTTATCCTCCGATTTATCGCCGGAAGTGTAGGTGGCTTGTGGAGAATACTCCATTCCTTTTCGGTCGTTGCAGTCACAGGATGGAATTGTTCCGTTTAACACCTGATTAAGTGAATCGTAGTGAGTCTGTTCCTCTTTTGCAATGTCAGAAAACAAATCACGGAGTACAGGGTCTTTGGCTTCCCGGCTGTATTTAGTGTACTTGGCTATGCATGATTTCTCCTGAGTCTTCAGGTCGTTGATTGTTGTTGTTTCTTTTTCTGATAAATTCATTAATGGCCTCCTTGTTATTTGTTTGAATCAAGAAATAGTATTATTTTTTTGAGTATTTTTTATTCATGCAAAGTACTCCAATATTCAAAAAGTTGATTAATAGGAGGTGCTAGTGTAAACTAGATTGTATTAATAAGAAATGGAAAAAGAGGAAGCGTATGTACAAATTAATGATTATAGAAGACGACGCTGGAATTGCAGAGGGAATTGAGAATCAGGCAAAGAAATGGGCTCTTGAAACATATGTGGCCAAAGACTTTACCGACATAATATCAGAGTTTGGGGAGTTTAATCCGCATATAGTTCTTCTTGATATTACATTGCCGTTTTACAATGGCTTTCATTGGTGCAACGAGATTAGAAGAATTTCAAAGGTGCCTATCATTTTTATTTCATCGGCATCTGACAATATGAATATAGTGATGGCGATGAATATGGGAGCGGACGATTTTATTGCAAAGCCATTTGATGGAAATGTGCTCATGGCAAAGGTTATGGCAATGCTTAGACGAAGCTATGATTTTTCGACTGGAGCACCGCTTATGGAGCACAGAGATGCTATTCTTGACACAGGTGACCAGTCGCTCAATTATAAGCAGGGGAAGATAGAACTGACGAAAAACGAGTACCGTATCCTGTTTTGTCTGATGCAGAATAAAGGAAAGGTTGTAAGCCGGGAAAAGCTTATGGAGAGTCTTTGGGAATCTGATGCATTTGTGGACGATAATACTCTGACAGTAAATATAAACAGGCTTAGAAAAAAATTGGATAATGCGGGACTTACCAAGTTCATTACAACAAAGGTCGGAGTTGGCTACATTATTGAGTAAAAGAGGAAAAACAGTATGAGTTTTAAGGATTATGTATATTCTAATAGAAAAACAGTTATCTTATTTTTATTGATTATAACTGTTTTTGCTGTTGCATTCCCACTTTACCAGCTTCCGATAGATATAATAATTTATCCGGTAGTAATTGGATTATTTTTTTTGATTATCTTTTTGCTGATAGATTACAGAAAGCAGATGAAGCATTATCAGGAGCTTGAGCATTGCAAAGAATCGCTTGATGAAGTGATGGAGTGTATGCCGGGAGCAAAGAATATAATAGAAGAGGAGTATCAGCAGCTTATCCTTATTCTGCGGGAACGGCTCGGAGACAGGGAACTTGTATCAAAGGAGAAATATTCACAGATGATTGAATACTACTCAATCTGGGTACATCAGATTAAGACGCCAATCGCATCTATGCGACTTATGCTTGAAGAACAGGATTCCGCAGAGTCAAGAAGGCTTTCATCTGAATTAAACAGGATAGAGCAATATGTATCGATGGTTATGACATATCTTCGTCTGGATTCGGATTCAAGTGATTTTGTGATAAAAGAGTATAGTCTTGATGAACTGCTTCGTCCATCTATTAAGAAGTTTGCAAGAGATTTTATAGGCAAAAAATTGTCATTGGAATATGAGTCGATTGACCAGAGTATCATAACGGACAAGAAATGGTTTGCTTTTGTGGTGGAGCAGATACTGTCGAATGCCCTCAAGTATACAAGCAAGGGCGGTATCAGAATATATGTCGAGAATGATTTTCTGATAATAAAAGATACTGGAATGGGAATTGCTCCCGAGGATTTGCCACGTATATTTGAGCAGGGATATACAGGATATAATGGAAGAAATGATGAGAAGGCAAGTGGAATTGGATTATACTTGTGTAAGCGAATATGTGATGAACTTGGAATTGCTATCAAAGTAGAATCTGTGGTTGCAGAAGGAACTGCAGTATATCTGGGGTTATCTCAAAGTAATGTCAATTTTCATGATTAATGTTTTGATTAATAGTCGAAATATGTTATCATATTGTATATAAAAATTCGAAAGGAGAAGGGGTATGTTAACAGCACAGATTCTGGCGACAGTAATCTTTGTTGTAATGTTTGTACTAATCGTGTTGGATAAAATAGAGAGGCATATTGTCACTCTGTTTTGCGGGGCATTAACACTGATTTTAGTATTCGGGTTGGTTATGCGTTCTCCAGAAGCAATCTGGAACGCACTGAATTTAAAGTGCATATTTACAACGGAGTTTTGGTATGCTGCGGGAGCTGCGGAGGAGGCTTCTGTGGGTGTCAATTGGTCGACTATAATTTTTATTACAGGAATGATGATAATGGTGGAAGGTATGGCAAGAGTCGGATTCTTCCGATGGATTTGTATGAGATTGGCCAAGCTGGTCAATTATAAGCCGGTTGCATTGTTTATATCTTTTATGCTTATGTCAGCATTTCTGGCAATGTTTATCGACAGTATTACTGTTATTTTATTCCTCGCTGCAGTTACAATCGAACTAGGTAAATTACTGAAATTCAATCCGGTTCCTATGATTTTGTCAGAGATTTTCTGCGCAAATCTTGGAGGTTCTGCGACGATGTGTGGAGATCCTCCGAATATCATAGTAGGTACTTCGCTCGGATATTCGTTTGGAGATTTCATTACAAACACCGGACTTATTGCAGGTGTAAGTTTAATCTTTGTTGTCATTTATTTTTACTTTGTATTTAGAAAAGATCTCAAGAAAATTAAGATAACAAAGGAAGATATTGAGGCAATGCCAAGACCGGAGGAGTCTATTAAGGACAAAACAGGATTTATCATAAGCTGTATCATCTTCTTGGGAGCTGTGGTACTTCTTGTGACACATGCACAAACAGGACTTACAGTTGCGTTTATTGGTGCAGTTGCGGCGATAGTTACTTTGATTGCAGCAGGAACGGCATGCGTTAAGATTCTGAAACTTGTCGATTATAAGACACTGCTATTTTTTATAGGACTGTTTCTGGCAGTAAGTGGACTTGAGGAAACTGGAATACTTACTGTTTTGGCTAACTTTATTGGTCATGTAAGCGGTGGTAATCTGATGCTTATGGTGGCAATTATAATCTGGGTATCTGCAATGGCAAGTGCTGTGGTGGACAATATTCCATTTGCAGCTACGATGATTCCTGTAGTCAAGGTGCTTTCAGCTACTCAGGGTGTAGACCTTGCTACTTTGGCATGGGCACTTTCAATGGGAACAGATATTGGTGGTTCAGCAACGCCAATAGGAGCTTCAGCAAATGTAGTTGGTACATCTGTTGCAGCTAAAAACGGATATGTGATTGGATGGGGCAAATATTGTAAAACAGCTATCCCGGCAACCATCATAGTTATCACTATTTCAATGCTGATTATTTTTGTAAGATATTGTTAGGAGTCAGGAGGAAAATGATATGGGGAAACAATTTATAGTGGCTATCGGAAGAGAGTTTGGTAGTGGCGGGCATGAAATCGGAGAGATTCTTGCCAAGAGACTTGGAGTGAAATTTTATGACAGAAATCTTCTCGACCACATGGGTGATGAGAAGGGTCTCAATGATATTGAGGAACTTAAGAAGTATGACGAGAAGGCAAAGAAAACATTGCTGACCAGACGAGTAAGAGGTCATAGTAGTTCATTGGAGGAAAATCTGGCTCAGATGCAGTTTGATTTCATCAAAGAAAAAGCAGATTCGGGTGAATCCTTTTTGATTGTCGGACGATGTGCAGAGGCAGTACTTAGAAGAAGACCAGAGCTTATCTCTATATTCGTTATAGCGGATGAACATGCAAAGCTTAAGCGAATTGAAGAGAAGTATGATTTGACGGCAAGTCAGGCTGAGAACAAGATGATACGTCATGATTTTAACAGAAAGAAGTATCACAATAGTCATTCTAAATACAAATGGGGTGATTCAAGAGGATATGACATTTGCATAAACAGCACAAGGCTGGGAATTGAAAAAACTGCTGATGCACTCTATGAGTACATACAGGAGAGAATTAACCTTACAAAAATGTAAGATTGATTAGGGGAAATGTAAGACGAATCGATGGTTTTACATTTCCCCTTTTGTGTACAATAGGGTCACAGAAATGAAAAGGAGATTTTGGTAATGAGTATTTTAGAAGTAAATAATTTGAAGAAAGTTTATGTGACCCGTTTTGGTGGAAATAAAGTTGAGGCACTTACGAATGTGAATTTCACAGTTGAACAGGGCGAGTATGTTGCTATAATGGGTGAGTCAGGTTCTGGTAAATCGACACTTCTTAACATTCTTGCAGCACTGGATAAACCGACAGCAGGAAGAGTAATACTTGATGGAAAGGATTTATCAACTATCAAGGATTCCGCAGTGGCTGAGTTCAGACGTAACCAGCTTGGATTCGTATTCCAGGAGTTTAATCTGCTAGATACTTTTACAATCGAGGATAATATCTTTTTACCATTGGTTCTTGCCGGCAAAAAATATGACGAGATGAAAAATCGCTTAGAGCCAATCGCACAGAAGCTTGGAATTTCGGAACTTCTGAAGAAGTATCCATATGAAGTGTCAGGAGGTCAGAAGCAAAGAGCAGCAGTTGCAAGAGCGATGATTACAAATCCTAAGCTTATTCTTGCGGATGAGCCAACCGGTGCGCTTGACTCTAAGTCATCGGATGAACTTTTACATTTGTTTGGAGAAGTAAACGAGCAGGGGCAGACCATACTTATGGTTACACATTCAGTAAAAGCAGCAAGTATGGCAAAGCGTGTTCTTTTTATAAAAGATGGTCAGGTATTCCATCAGATGTACAGAGGTAACGACACTGAAGTTCAGATGTATCAGAAGATAACAGATACTCTCACACTTCTTACTACAGGAGGTGAAAGAGCATGAAATTAGGTTTCTATTTTGGACTGGCGAAGGATGGTATTCGCAAGAATAGTAAAATGTACACACCGTATATTTTGACTTGTATTGGAATGGTGATGATGTATTATATTATTCTGTCGCTTCAGACTGATAAAACAATTGGTAACATGGCGCATGGTTCTGATATTCAGATGGTGTTGGGCTTTGGTGGCTGGGTAATAGCAATATTCTCGTGCATATTCCTTTTTTATACGAATTCGTTTCTTATAAGAAGGCGTAAAAAAGAATTTGGACTATACAATATTCTTGGAATGGGAAGACGACATATAAGTTTGATTATTTTGTGTGAGAGTGTAATAGTAGCTGTAGTAGCTTTGGCATTAGGATTGTTTACAGGAGTTTTATTCTCTAAGTTTGCAGAGCTTGGACTTATTAATATAATAGACCAACAGGTAAATTACAGTTTCTTTATCGCACCTAAGGCGATAATAAGTACTATCAAGATTTTTGGATGTACGTTTGTATTATTGTTTTTAAATAATCTCAGACAGCTTTATTTTACAAGCACAATCGAGCTTCTTGGAAGTGAGAAGGCTGGTGAAAAGCCACCTAAAGCAAACTGGCTTGTTGCTATAGCAGGTCTTGTGTTACTTGGAATTGCATACTATATTTCAGTTACAATTAAGAATCCATTGGCAGCCTTTTCAGTTTTCTTTATCGCAGTAGTTCTTGTTATTATAGCCACATATCTGCTTATGATTGCAGGTTCGGTTGTTATGTGCAGGATACTTCAGAAGAATAAGACATATTATTATAAAAAGAACCATTTTGTATCAGTGTCATCAATGGCTTACAGAATGAAAAGAAATGGTGCGGGACTTGCATCAATCTGCATTCTTGCAACTATGGTACTTGTAATTATTTCATCAACCTCATGTCTGTATTTCGGACATGAAGATGCACTTAATCGCAGATATCCTAGACAGATTGATTTTAGATTTGATTTTACAAATGCAACACAGGCAACACTTGAGAATGTAAAAGAAATACAAAATGGACTTAATCAGGCAATCGAAGAATGTGGAGTGGAAAGTGTAAATAAATATACATCGCGTTCGGCTTCTATAGCAGGTGCACTCGAAGG
>JAXELM010000280.1:0-1481 GCA_034100525.1 Agathobacter sp. | reverse complement strand
GTTTAACCGCTCTCCTGCATCGTCTTTATATGCATACACTCTGTATGCATATCTTGTGTTATCCTTCGTCGTTGTATCTACAAAAGCTGTACTTGTTGCTCCCGGCACATCTGCAAGCAACTCATATTGACCACTTCCTGCTCTTCTAAATATATAGTAGCCAGTTGCACTTGCTATCATTTGCCACTTCAAATTTATCCCCGCCTGGCAGTTTGTCATTGAAGTAATCGCTGTAGCTTTCGGTAATATTGTAAATACCTCTGATACGAGGGTTGTCTCTCCACCATCGTTTGTAGCTTTCACTGTATACATGTACTTTCCTGCACATAGTGTTCCAAATGCTACGCTATTATCCATTCCCGAAAAAATATCATAGCTTGTTGAATTAGGTTCGGCTATGACTGAAATAGCAGTCTCTCCAGAGCTTTTTGTAACTAACAGAGTAACATTTGAGATAGTAGTTGTTGAATTAATAATTCCTTTTATTGAAAAAGCCTGACCTTCTACTAGACTAGTCGGATACTCTGCCCCTTCTATTGTTGCGGGTGTCTGATCCTGTGGTGTTTCCTCGGCGACTGTATCAGCTGCTGTCTGCTGTCCAATAACTGCGTTCTCATTGTAGTACTGATATGCACTGCTAAGCGGCGATGAACAAATTCGACTTCCTGCTGACAAGGTATAACTTACCACACCATCAGCGATTGAAACCTGCCAAAGTGGTGGATTGTATGCATCGCAATATGGGTCTAGTACCTGATACTGAGTATCCGATATCTTACCCACAACAAGTACATAATGTCCTCTTGTATATCCACAATTTTCACCTGTCAAATGTATAATAGGTGGACTATATTTTCCTGTTCCGTTTATATAGTTCGACATCGCTATATCTAAAGTCGTCTCAGCATAGCTTGTAATTCCACCCCAGTTGCGTTTCCATGTTGTGCTTGTACTATAATCCAAAATTGCTTTAGGCGTCACATTCGCACCGACATACGACAGTGCCATTGATATATTGGCGGTCAGGCATTCTGAGCTTGCGGAGTGAGTCCCCCAATACGAAGCATTATATTGTGTGCTTGCAGTATTTTGTCCTATATATCGCACAGTTCCACAGGTCACACTGTCTGAATATGTATATTCCACACTTGCATACGGAGTGTATGCACATGGCTCAGATGTCTGCATATCCATATTTGCTGTATTCGCACTTACATATGGCGTATAGCTACTTGGCTCGGCCGTCAGCATTTTTGTATCATTACAAGGAACAGCCGCATGCACATCCGCAGTAGTAAAAACTACTGCGAACATAAGTGTTGCGGCTGTAAATAAATTAGTTTTTTTCATATTTTGCACCTTTTGAATCATAGACACTATAATTTCCTGCGAAATAATTTGCCTTTGTCTCGAATCCTGTTGCATCTTCGTCCTCATCAATTGACGACTCAACGAATGCACTTACAGTAGTTGCATTAAAC
>JAXELM010000189.1:0-5126 GCA_034100525.1 Agathobacter sp. | reverse complement strand
GCCCGTCATGCCGGATTTGGACTTGGTTTTGAGCGTTGCGTAATGTATCTCACAGGTATGGCAAATATTCGTGACGTAGTTCCGTTCCCAAGAACAGTAAACAACTGTGAATTATAATAATTAATAGAATTAATTGAACCTTCCGGGCATACAATGTATTAGTGGCTCGGGAGGTTTTTTTATGGATAAGTTTATATATTGTTTGAAAATAATAAGGAATGTCGTTTTTATGTGGAGCATATCGCTTGGCTTTCTGATGCTTATGACCTTTGTGTCGTACAAACTTAGAGTAAGCTCAGCAGTTATTTATATGATGATAGTCACTGCGTACATACTAGGTGGAATAACAGGGGGACTTTTTTCATGCAGTATATGGGCGGCGATTTGGTCAGGAGCTGCTTTTATAGTCAGCATTAAGCTTGCTGAGGCGATATGTGGAAAAGGAGATATATATCATCAGAATTTTGTAATATATATTCTTATCATGGTTGCGGCAATTTTTGGATATTATATAAAAAAATAAAGCTTTTCATATTGGATTTGCTGTGATATAATATCGAAGATAGGCGGATAGTCTAGATTCGCAAATAAGAACGTAAAGGAGATATACTCATGAAACATGTAAAGACATTAAATACAAGAAAATTACAGAACACAATCAAAAAAGGTGGATGTGGTGAGTGCCAGACATCTTGCCAGTCTGCATGTAAGACATCTTGTACTGTAGGAAACCAGACTTGCGAGCAGTACAAATAATTAGGTCACGAATATTTTAGAGATTTGACCGCGCGCACAGCGTGCGGTCATTTTGTGTGAATAAGGTTACTATTACACGTTTTGCTAATGTATGAGTAGGGTTATGAATAGTAACTAACAAAGAAATTAGGTAACTAACAAAGAAATTAGGTAACTGTTCAGTGCAGAAACATGCGGAAACGCATATTTCGTAAGAAAGAGTGTAGTTTATTGGAGCAAGTCCCCATCAGCGTAGCTGATTTTAATACACTTGCGGTTCGTAACTATGAAGCTACTGAATAGTTACGAAATTAGATTGTATATTAGAAAGAGAGGAAGATTGTAGTGGTTCATCAATATAAGAACAATGGCTATGATATTGTCCTGGATGTCAATAGTGGCGCAATCCATGTTGTGGATGATGTCACATATGACGTGATTGAAATGTTTGAGAAGCATTCAGCCGATGAGATTGTCGCTTTACTTAAGGACAAGTATCCAGAAGCGGAGATTAGAGAAGCAATCGCAGAGGTGCAGGAGTTAAAGGATAACGAAGAGCTTTTTACAGAAGATGTGTACAAGGATAAAATCATAGATTACAAGAAGCGCCAGACGGTAGTCAAGGCCTTATGCTTACACATCGCACATGATTGTAACCTGGCGTGCAAATATTGTTTTGCTGAGGAAGGTGAATATCATGGACGAAGAGCTCTGATGGATTATGAGACAGGTAAACAGGCATTGGATTTTTTGATAGCTAATTCAGGAAGCCGTAGAAATCTTGAGGTTGATTTCTTTGGAGGCGAGCCACTGTTGAACTTCGATGTGGTGAAGCAGCTTGTTGCTTATGGAAGAGAGCAAGAGAAAATTCATGATAAGCATTTCAGATTTACACTCACTACAAACGGTGTACTTTTGAATGATGATGTCATGGAGTTTGCAAATAAAGAGATGGACAATGTCGTGCTAAGTATAGACGGACGTCAGGAGGTTCACGACAGAATGCGTCCATTCAGAAAAGGGGCAGGAAGCTATGAGCTTATTGTTCCTAAATTCCAGAAGCTTGCAGAAAGCCGTAATCAGGACAGATACTATGTGCGTGGTACATATACACATTTTAATACTGATTTTTCAAAGGATGTACTTCATCTTGCGGACCTGGGATTTAAGCAGATTTCTGTAGAACCTGTAGTCGCTCAGCCAACAGATGACTATGCACTTAAGGAAGAAGATCTTCCAGTTCTTTTTGAAGAATACGATAAGCTTGCCGCAGAGATGGTAAGGCGTAAGAAGGATGGAAATGGATTTAATTTCTTCCATTTTATGATTGACCTTGAAGGTGGTCCATGTGTATATAAGCGTTTGTCAGGATGTGGTTCAGGAACCGAGTATCTTGCAGTTACACCTTGGGGTGATTTATATCCATGTCATCAGTTCGTCGGTAATGAAGATTTCCTGATGGGCAATGTATGGGATGGAATTAAGAATACAGAGTTAAGAGATGAATTTAAATGCTGTAATGTGTATGCCAAAGAGAAATGCCGTGATTGTTTCGCTAAATTCTATTGTAGCGGTGGCTGCGCGGCAAACTCGTATAATTTCCATGGTACAATCACAGATGCGTATGATTTGGGGTGTGAGCTCCAGAAGAAGCGTATTGAGTGTGCAATTATGATAAAAGCTGCAGAAGCAGACGAATAAGTTAATAGGAAGGTAAATCAAAATGAAAAAAGGAAAAGGCGTTGCTATTGTCCTTGTAATTCTCATTTGCCTTGGGCTGTTGGGATATTATAGTGAACAGATTATAAGCGACACAATTGCTAGTCAGCAGGAGACTGACAACAAGAAAGAGTCTAAGGGTATTAAGCTTGGACTTGACTTATCAGGTGGTGTATCAATTACTTATACTATTGCGGACAAGAATCCTTCGCAGACAGATGTAAATGATACAATCAGCAAATTGGAAGAACGTGCTTCAAGTTATACAACTGAGTATTCTGTATATCAGGTTGGAGATGACCGTATCACTGTTGAGATTCCAGGTGTGTATGATGCAAATGCAGTGCTTGAAGATCTCGGAAGTCCAGGATCTCTTTACTTCATCAGACAGCATAATGCTGATGGCAAGGAAATCTACTCTCGAGACAGTACAACAGGAGAGTACAAGCTTAATTATGAACTTGATGAGATTTCTGATTATATTGTAATGGATGGAAATGATATCAAGAGTGCTGATGCTACATACGAAGGAAACAGCAACAGCGTAGATTCAAAGGAGCCTGTAGTATCACTTACATTAAAGAATGATGCTATTGACAAATGGTATGAGGCTACTTCAGATGCTTTGGCAAATGGAGAAAGCATTGGTATCTATTATGATGATAAGTTCATCAGTGTTCCAACTGTAAGCGCTGCTATAGGAGATGGTAAGTGCGTAATCAATGGTATGGGAGATTTCGAAGAGGCTGAGAAGCTTGCTACATTTATCCGTGTTGGTGCAATCAACTTAAAGCTTGATGTACTTGAGTGGAACGTAGTAGGAGCACAACTTGGTGGAGAAGCTCTTTCTACTAGTGTAAAGGCTGCTGTAATTGGTCTTGCACTTGTAATGTTATTTATGATTGTCATGTACAGTGTATCAGGTGTTGCTGCATCAGTTGCACTTGGTGTATACGCTACATTAGTTGTTGCATTTATATACTGGTTTGAGATTACACTTACTCTTCCAGGTATTGCCGGTGTTATCCTCGGTATTGGTATGGCGGTTGATGCGAATGTTATCATATTTGCTCGTATCAGAGAGGAAATTGCAGCAGGCAAGATGGTATCAGTTGCTATCAATGAAGGATACAAGAAAGCATTATCAGCTATTTTAGATGGACAGGTTACAACATTTATTGCAGCACTTGTACTTATGATTCTTGGTTCAGGTACTGTTAAGGGATTTGCTTATACACTTATGATTTCCATCCTTCTTTCACTCTTTACAGCACTTTTTGTTGCAAAATACTTCATGAGAGCTGTATTTGCACTTGGTGTTAAGAATGAGAAATTCTATGGTAGAGCAAAAGAGAGAAAACCAATTCAGTTCATGCAGCACAAAGCTATTTACTTTGCAATTTCACTTATTGTAATTGCTGTAGGAATTGGAAGCATGGTTGTAAACAGTGTTTCAGGAAATAAAGCACTTAACTACAGCCTTGAGTTCGTAGGTGGTACATCTACAACAGTTGATATGGGTAAGGCTTATACTCTTGATAAGCTTGAGAAAGAAGTAGTTCCGGTTGTTGCAGAGGCACTTGGAATGTCAGAAGCTGAGATTCAGCCAACAACAGTTTCAGGAACAAACAATATCGTATTAAAGACATCGCTCCTTTCTCTTGAGCAGAGCGAGAGTCTGACAAATGTTTTAACTGAGAAATTTGGTGTAGAAAAGAACGATATCCAGTCACAGGGTATCAGCTCTACAATCAGTGGTGAGATGAGAAGAGATGCTATAATTGCTGTTATCGTTGCCTGTATCTTCATGCTTATCTATATAAGATTCAGATTTAAAGATATCAGATTTGCTACAAGTGCAATCATTGCATTAGTACATGACGTGCTTGTCGTGCTTACAGCATATGCGCTTATCCGTATATCAGTAGGTGGAACATTCATCGCATGTATGCTTACAATCGTAGGTTACTCAGTCAATGATACAATCGTTATCTTTGACCGTATTCGTGAGAATCTTCACGGAGTTAAGAAACAGACAAAAGAAAGTCTTGCAGAGGTTGCAAACAAATCTCTTACACAGACACTTTCAAGAAGTATCAATACTTCTATCACAACATTCATAATGGTATTGCTTTTATACATCCTCGGTGTGGCTTCAATTCGTGAATTTGCATTACCACTTATGGTTGGTCTTATCTGTGGTTCATATTCATCAATTTTCATTGCTACAGAGCTTTGGTATGTGATGAAGCTTCGCCTTGGTAAGAACAAAATAGAAGAGTAATTTTTATAAGCATGTCGCTTTGCGGCATGCTTTTTTTGTCAATTTCTGTTTGCCGAGGCGGGGGGCAACCGCTTCATAGGTTCTCGAAGACATGAGTTGAGGCACTATGGGGGATGGGACTTTCGTGATTTTAAAATGATTTGAGGGGAGCGTAATATATTTTGTAAGTGCATCCGCAGTGTTTAGAGGCTCTTAATAATTCGTATGTAATCAGCTGGGAAATTGCCATGGACGGCAATTTCAGCGAATATGAGCCAGGACGGCGAATATGAGCGACAGCGTCACTTATCGATATCCCAGGCGAATTATTTAGAGCCTCTTAACGCGAGGACATAAACGCACAAAATATATTACTATCCCCTCAAATCATATATACAACGACAATAGT
>JAXELM010000139.1:0-13318 GCA_034100525.1 Agathobacter sp. | reverse complement strand
AGAGAAAATTACAAAAGAATCGCCTGAATATTGGGGGCTGGCTGGCATTGTGACAGATGAACAGGCTGAGATTGCCATCAGGATGAAAAAGCGTAAACCACGTACGCTGGCTGATATGAAAAAGCTTTGTCCGGAGTACAGTGAAGAGGAACTTTTAAAGCAATTAGAAGAGATGTCATACAACGGACTTATAGAGTGGAATTATGAGAATCCGCAGCATGAGAAGCAGTGGGTGCTTCCAATGTATGTTCCTGGAAGCGCAGAATTTGGCAATATGAACAAAGAGGTGCTTGATGAGCATCCTGAGCTTGCGCGTTTCTTCGAGAGGATGAGTCGTCTTCCACTTGAAAAAGTAACGCCTATGGTACCACCAGGAGGTGCTGGAATAGGTATGCATGTTATCCCGGTTGAAAAAGCGATAGAGACGGAGAATAAGTCTATTTCAATCGAGCATATTTCTTATTGGCTTGATAAGTATGAAGGCAAGTATGCAGCTAGTCCATGTTCATGCCGCAGGTCAAGGGAGAAGTTTGATGAAGGATGTGCGGACGATTCTGACGGCTGGTGCATTGCAGTTGGTGATATGGCGGACTATGTTGTAGAGACTAATAAAGGTGGAAGATACATAACCAAGGAAGAGGCTCTGGAGATTTTCCAGAAAGCAGAGGATAATGGTTTTGTACATCAGATAACCAATATAGATGGAGAGGAAAAAATATTTGCTATATGCAACTGCAACGTAAATGTGTGTTATGCACTTCGAACCTCACAGCTTTTTAATACACCGAATATGTCACGTTCGGCATATGTTGCGCATGTTGAAAAAGAAAAATGTGTAGCCTGTGGACGTTGCGTTGAGTATTGCCCGGCAGGTGCGCTTACACTCGGTCAGAAGCTTTGTAAGAAGGATGGTTCGCAGGTTCAGTATCCAAAGATGCCGCTTCCTTCAGAGCAGAAGTGGGGACCGCATATGTGGACTGAGGATTATCGGGATAAGAACAGAATCAATACACATGAGACTGGAACTGCACCATGCAAGAGTGCATGTCCGGCACATATAGCTGTGCAGGGTTACCTTAAGATGGCAGCTCAGGGAAGATATCAGGATGCACTTGCGCTTATCAAGAAAAATAATCCTTTGCCAGCAATCTGTGGACATGTATGCAACAGACGTTGCGAGGACGCTTGTACAAGAGGAACAATTGACGAGGCAATTGCAATCGATGAAGTAAAGAAATTTATTGCAATGCAGGATTTAAATTCTGAGACAAGATATGTACCGAAGAAAGTTGTCCCATCACTTAAGGGTGGCTTCGATGAGAAAATTGCTATTATAGGTGGTGGACCAGCGGGTATTTCTTGTGCGTATTATCTTGCAGAAAAAGGATACAAACCTACTATTTTTGAGAAAAATCAAAAGCCAGGGGGAATGTTAGTCTATGGTATTCCATCGTTTGTACTTGAAAAAGATGTAGTAGCAGCTGAGATTGATGTGCTTAGAGAAATGGGTGTTGATATCAGATGTGGTGTTGAAATTGGAAAGGATATTACGCTTGGCAAACTGAGAGAAGAAGGCTATAAAGCATTTTATATTGCAATTGGATGTCAAGGTGGTCGCAGGTTAAATATTCCTGGCGAAGAGTCAGAAGGTGTGATGACAGGTGTTGATTTCCTTCATGTGACGACTGACGATGAGAATTATAAACTGACAGGTGATACAGTAGTAATAGGTGGTGGAAATGTAGCTATCGATGTATCACGTACAGCGATACGTTGTGGAACAGGCAAGGTGTATCAGGTTTCTCTTGAGACAAGAGATATCATGCCAGCATCAGTAGAAGAGATTGAGAATGCCGAAACTGAGGATATAGTTTTCCATGGTGGCTGGGGACCAAAAGAGATACTTACAGAGAATGGAAAAGCTACAGGAATAGTATTTAAAAAGTGTACATCTGTTTATGATTCAAATGGAGCATTTAATCCTAAGTATGATGAGAACGATATCATGACAATCCAGTGTTCGAATGTAATTCTTTCAGTAGGACAGCAGATAGAATGGGGTGAGCTTCTTGCAGGAGAAGATATAGAATATCATCATGGAAATTATCCTGTTGCGGACAAGATTACATATCAGACAAAAGCCAGCGATATATTTGTGGGGGGAGACGTTTATACTGGACCAAAATTTGCAATTGATGCAATTGCAGCAGGAAAAGAGGGTGCAATCTCAATTCATAGATTTGTTCATCCGGGTTCAACGCTAACAATCGGACGTGACCCGAATTACTATAAAGAACTCGATAAAGACGATATTCTCGTGGAGAATTATGATAATACAGGACGTCAGATTCCAGGAAAGAGAGCAGATATTGATAAAGCGTCATTTAGAGATGCAAAGCTTACATTCACAGAAGAACAGGTAAAGAAAGAAACGGCACGTTGTCTCGGTTGTGGAGCAACAATAGTTGATCCAAATCAATGTGTGGGATGTGGCGTATGTACAACGAAATGCGAGTTTGATGCGATACATCTGCATAGAGATATTCCAGAGGCCAGCATTATGAGAAAGAGTGAGGATAAGCTTAAATATATTCTTCCATATGGTGCAAAACAGGCAATCAAGATAAAATTCTCTGGTAAAAAGAAAAAGTCTTAAATTATTGCACTAGAAAGCGAATATTACTAGAAGGAGAGCGCTATGTATGCATGAATTAGGCGTAGTATTTCATGTAATAAAAATGGTAGAAGAAATTGTTTCTGAGAACAATCTCACAGAAGTAAGCTCTGTTACACTTGAACTTGGTGAGGTATCAACAGTTATTGAATCATACCTGCACGATGTATGGAAATGGGCAGTCCTGAAACGCTCAGAACATATGAAGGAAGCAAAGCTAATAGTAGAAAAAATACCTGCAATAACCTTTTGTGAGGATTGTAAGAATACATATGGGACAGTTGAATATGGCAAAATTTGTCCACATTGTGGCAGTGAGCATACGTATTTGTTGAAGGGCAATGAATTCACCATAAAAGAGATAGAGGCATGCTGAATGAAAATGTGGTAGAATGTAGAACTGTATAGAGGATTACATAAATAAGGAGGCAAAACATGAGCGACACATTTGGACAATTTAAAGAATATCTGGAAAAGATGAATAAATACAATCAGGTACTTAATCTTGTATTCTGGGACATTGAGACAATCATGCCCAAGAATGGATTTCAGCGTCATTCAGATGCCCTGACATATTTCTCAACAGAGCACTTTAAGCTGACAACATCAGATGAGCTCAGAGGATATCTTGAGAAACTGAACCAGCCAGAGGAATATGACAAGCTTGATGATGACTGGAAATTCATCGTGAAGAAGATGAAGAAGGAATGCGATGAGGCATCGAGAATTCCAGAGGAATTTTATTTAGAATATGTACAGAAACAGGCCGAGGCAGAACAGGCATGGAAAGAAGCAAAGAATGCATCAGACTATTCAATTTTTGAGCCACATTTGCAGACACTTATAGATATGAATAAGCAGATGATTGAGTATATGTATCCGGGAAAGGAAATCTATGATGCAATGCTGAATCAGTTTGAAGAGGGAATGGATTCGGAAACAATAGATAGAATCTTTGATGAACTCAAAAAAGAGCTTATTCCACTCGTAGAGAAAATTACAGCCGCAAAGCAGCCGGATGACAGCAAATTCGATAATGATTATGATATTGATGCACAGAAGAAAGTGCAGAAGCTCTTGCTTGATTATATAGGCTTTGACTGGGAAAAGGGCGCAGTTGGTGAGACAGAGCATCCGTTTACAATGAATTTCTCATCGCAGGATGTGCGTATTACAAATCACTTTAGAGAGCGCGACGCAATTGAGCCAATGTTTTCAGCAATACATGAGGGCGGTCATGCTATCTTTGAGCAGAATGTCAATCCAAAGTATGATGGAACAGTTGCGGGAAGCTGTTGTTATATGGGAGTCCATGAGAGCCAGTCAAGATTTTATGAGAATATTTTGGGAAGAAACAAGAATTTTTGGATGCCAATTTATTCTGATGTGCAAAAGCTTCTTCCAGCCTTCGAAAATATTTCAATTGATGAATTTGTAGCAGAAATTAATCATGTAAAAAATGGATGCATAAGAATCATGGCTGATGAAGTGACATATTGTCTTCACATAATCATAAGATATGAAATTGAGAAAGCAATTTTCAGAGAAGGAGTTTCTGCGAAAGAACTTCCAGCATTATGGAATAAGAAGATGGAAGAGTACCTTCATGTCACACCACGTAATGATGCAGAGGGAATACTTCAGGATTCGCACTGGTCAGGCGGTTCGTTTGGATACTTCCCGTCATATCTTCTTGGAAGTATATATGATGGAATGTTCCTCGAAGCTCTTGAGGCAGAAATGGGATCTGTAGATGATATCCTAAAAGAAGGAAGAATAAAGGAAATCACGAAGTGGCTTAATGAAAAAATCCACCAGTATGGAAGCACTCGTTTGCCAAAAGAAGTAATTGAAAAAGTATGTGGCAAAGAAATATCAGCAGCACCACTTATCAAATATTTCACAGAGAAATATACGAAGATATATAACCTTTAATAAACAAAAAAAGAATGTGCAAAAGCACATTCTTTTTTCAATCTTTGAATCTCATAACTTATTTCTAAATAAAACTATATATCATCTATATGAATAATAAAAAGAAAAAGGTACATAGAAACTTCGATTAGTCTTAGTAGTTATTTTACTACTGTTACGTTTGTAGCCTGTGGACCCTTAGCGCCATCTGTAATCTCATATTCAACTGCAGCGCCTTCCTCAAGAGATTTGAATCCCTCCATGTTAAGTCCTGAGTAATGTACGAATACATCACTTCCGTCTTCACCTGTGATGAATCCGTAGCCTTTCTGGTTGTTAAACCATTTTACTGTACCTTTGTTCATGGTCAGTACCTCCAAATAAAAATAATGTTGCCAAGCAACTAAATTAAATGTAGCATAAGCCTTTACAAAAGTAAAGCGATAAAATCAAAGTTCTTCGAACTTAATGTCATTTTGATATAAGAAGCGGCAGACCAGCTTATCCCAGTTAGATTCTAAAGATTTATCCGTCGAAAAAATATTATATGAAATACCTGTTGTGAGGGTCAGAAGCTGATTTTGGTACTTCAAATTCAAAAATACACCAGAGATATCGTTTTCCGTATAGCTGCTACCGGAAGAGGCAAGTGTCTTTTTCAAATTTTCAGGAGAAAGAAGGAAAACAAATTTAAAAGAATTAGGTGTTTTCTTTCCTTTAATCAAGTCAAAACAGTTTCCGCGAAGCAGTGAGAAGGGAAGCATTTTGTATCCACTTATGCCCATTGTTTCAACTTCTTCATCTGTGTAATATCCTTTTGTAATGTGCCCATCAATGACATAAGACGCACCGCTTGTAATCACCGCTTCCTGCAGAAGAAAATGGTCAAAAACTTCTGTGCGTAAAAGTTTATTCATAAAATCCTTAATATCAGTTAATTCTAAAGCTATCATAAAATCCTCCGGACAAAATACTTAATATGATTGTACTACATTTATATAATTTGTGCTATTATGTTTGAAGAAAGTTAGCCAGATAATTTGGAGGAGAAATAAATGGAACAGGAATTGTTATTTGACTTATTAAGAAAAGCAGTATCACCATTTGCATGTGTACAGGCAGCAGGTGAAAGACTTGCCGCAAATGGATTTGAGGAGCTTTGCTACAATGATGAATGGAAATTGAAAAAAGGCGGAAAATATATAGTAAATCATCATGATACAACGCTTTTTGCATTTACAATAGGAGAGGAGTATAAGGCTTGTGATATGGTTCGAATCGCAGCAGCTCATACAGATTATCCTTATTTGAGAATAAAGCCGAATGCTGATTTTGTTACAGAAGCTTACGCACAGGTCAATGTCGAGGTTTATGGAGGTCCGATTCTTAATACATGGTTTGACAGACCGCTCGGTGTGGCGGGACGAATCGCAGTAAAAAGTGATAATCCATTTAAACCGGAGATAAAAATGTATCAGTCGAAAAAGCCTGTTATGATTATCCCGAATCTTGCAATACATATGAATCGGGATGTAAACAAAGGTGTTGAGATAAACAATCAGACTGACCTTATGCCAATCGCAGACTTAATTCCGGAGGAGACGAAGAGTGTTGATTATTTCCTCTCATTTATCGCAGAGGAAACAGGAATAGACAAAGAAGATATACTTGATTTTGAATTGAACACTTTCTGCATTGAAGAACCGGCATATGTAGGTATAAAGAACACACTCATTTCATCGCCAAGACTAGATAATCAGACTTCAGTGTCAGCACTTTTATCAGCAATTATCAATGCAGATAGAAAAGACGGAATAAATATAATCGCACTTTTTGACCATGAAGAGATAGGAAGCTCAAGCAAGCAGGGGGCTGCATCCATTTTGCTTCACGACATGATAATAAGAATACTTGCAAATATCGGAGCGGATACAGAGCAGATAAACAGAAGCATATATGATGCCATGATGTTGTCTGTCGATGTGGCACACGGACTTCATCCAAACAAGGTATCCAAGATGGATATCACAAACCACCCGGTGTTAGGAAAAGGATTCTGCATAAAAGAGGCATGCTCACAGTCTTATGCAACTGATTCGGGGGCGATAGGAATCGTTTGCCAGATATGTGACAAATATGACATACCATATCAGAGATTTGTGAACAGGTCAGATATAAGAGGCGGCGGAACTCTTGGTTCGATTGCATCTACACTGCTTCCTATAAAGACAGTAGATATAGGTGTTCCGCTTCTGGCAATGCATTCAGCAAGAGAACTCATGGGGGCAGCTGATATAGATGCATTAGAGAAGCTTGTGGAAAAATATTTTGCCATATAATATCTATTCTATTGCAGAAAAATGATATTAATGTTACTATGACGTAGTATTAAAAACTACATTATAGAAGTTGATAGAAAATAGAGAGGAATATCATGTATAAAATAATAATAGATAGTTGTGGCGAGTTGCCGGAGAATCTAAAGAAGGATGAGCATTTTTGCAATGTTCCGCTTGAACTTGACGTGGACGGATATCTTATCACAGACGACGATACTTTTGACCAGCTTGATTTTTTAAAGAGAGTTAAAAACAGTGTAAAAGGACCGAAGTCATCGTGTCCATCGCCAGAGAGATATATGAGTGCTTTTGATGGGGAGGCGGACAATATTTATGTGATTACATTATCAGGTAAGCTAAGCGGCTCGTACAACAGCGCAGTACTTGCCAAAGGTCTGTATGAAGAGGAGCATGGTAAAGATTCAAAGAACATATATGTGTTCAATTCCAAATCAGCATCTATCGGAGAGACTATCATCGGGCTAAAGGTACAGGAATACGAAGAGGCAGGATTGGCGTTTGATGAGGTTGTAAAGAAGACAGAAGAGTACATTGCATCAATGAATACATTTTTTGTATTAGAGACATTAGAGACTTTAAGAAAAGCGGGAAGACTTAGCAATATCAAGGCATTTGTTGCCAATACCCTCAATATCAAGCCAGTCATGGGTTCAACCAAAGAAGGAACTATTCAGCAGTTAGGTCGGGCACGTGGCATGAAGAAGGCTCTGATGAAGATGGTGGAGGATGCAGTTGCTAGCACGAAGGATTGCAGCGAGAGAATACTTGCTATTTCGCATTGCAATTGTCCGCAGCGTGCAGAATTTGTGAAAGAACAGATACTTAAGCTTGCGAAGTTCAAAGCTGTTGTGGTTGTAAATACAGCAGGAGTTTCAAGCATGTATGCAAATGATGGAGGCGTTATCCTTGCAGTATAATTATGAACAGGTAATTGACCAAATAGAAAATACTCATAGATTTGGTAATAAACCAGGCGTTGAGATAACGGCGGGGATGATGGAAGCACTCGGATATCCCCAGAAGAATATTCCATATGTACATGTAGCGGGAACAAATGGTAAGGGCTCTACATGTGCATTTTTAGGCGCGATATTAAACGAGGCAGGATTTAAAACAGGCGTATTTACATCACCACATCTGATTGACTTTGAGGAGCGAATAGAGGTCGGTGGCAGAAGAATCACAAAAGAGGATGTAACAAGACTTGGCAATCAGCTGCTTAATATGGAATTTCAGGATACACCGACATATTTTGATTATTGTCTCGCCATGGCAGTGCTTTATTTTGCAGAGCAAAAATGTGACATAATGGTAATTGAAACAGGGCTTGGAGGTGCACTCGACTCAACGAATGCGCTTGGGCTTCCACTTGTGTCAGTCATCACAAAGATTGGATATGACCATGTCAGTATTCTTGGTGATACACTTTCACAGATTGCATCAGAAAAAGCAGGAATAATTAAGCATGGAAGCAGTGTTGTATTAGAAAGTCAGGAAAGCGAAGCCGAGTCGGTGCTTTTAGAGAGAATAAAGCATGAAGATATAAAAGAGTACAGTTTTGTATCAGCAGATGACAGAGAATATGCCCGGTCACTTGGACTAAAAATACCGGGAGTACATCAGTATGAGAATGCTGCCGCCGCAATTAAGGCTGCTACATATGTGTTAGAAAGCTATGGACTGAAAGAAGCGCAAATCAAACAGACAATTGAAAAAGGAATTAAAAAAGCAATATGGCCAGGACGTATGGAGATAGTTTCAAAGAAGCCATTTATCATGGTTGACGGGGCGCATAACGGGCATGGTGTAAGTGCTCTTAAAGAAAGCCTTAAGGCACTTTATCCTGATGAGAAATTCAGCTTCTATCTGGCGGTTATGGCAGATAAGGACTATCCGAAGATGATTGATCAGATGATACCGCTTGCGGCAGATTTTACTACAGTTGCACTTGAGAACGAAAGAGCCCAGCAGGTGGAAATACTTGCAGACTGCATCAGAGAGCAGGGGGTAGAAGTAAAGCAGGTAAACAGCGTAAGAGAGCTGGTTGATATGTTAAAGAGCAGAAATGAACGAAAAAATATTGTCTTTGGTTCACTTTATTTTGTTGGAGAAGTAAAGGAATGCTTTAATAATGATAAGATGTTATAGTATCCATAATTAATTATAATAGGAAATTATAATAGTTATCTAGACAAACTAAAATGATTGTACTAGAATTATTTTCAGTTGAAACGGAGGCGAATATTATGGAAAAAAAGAATCTTGATTGGGCAAATCTTGGATTTGGCTATATGGTAGCTGATTACAGATATGTATCTAATTACAAAGATGGAAAATGGGACGATGGAGAGATTACTACAGATGACAAGATAACACTTAGCGAGTGTGCAGGTGTTTTCCAGTATGCGCAGACTGTATTCGAAGGTCTTAAAGCGTATACAACAGAGGACGGTCGTATCGTATGCTTCAGACCTGATCTGAATGCAGCTCGTCTTAAGGATTCAGCAGAGAGACTTGAGATGCCGGTATTTCCTGAGGAGCGTTTTATCAAAGCAGTTGAGGAAGTAGTAAAGGCAAATGCAGCTTGGGTTCCACCATTTGGTTCAGGCGCTACACTTTACATCAGACCATATATGATGGGAACAAATCCTGTAATTGGAGTTAAACCAGCCGATGAATATCAGTTTAGAATTTTTGTTACACCTGTTGGACCTTACTTCAAGGGTGGCGCAAAGCCAATTACAATCAGAGTATCAGATTTTGACCGTGCTGCTCCAAATGGAACAGGACATATCAAAGCTGGTCTTAACTATGCTATGAGCTTACATGCTATCGTAGATGCTCACAATCAGGGATTTGATGAGAATATGTACCTTGATCCAGCATCAAGAACATACGTTGAAGAGACAGGTGGAGCCAACTTTATCTTCATCACTAAAGATGGCAAGTTAGTAACACCAAAGTCAGATAGTATACTTCCATCTATCACACGTCGTTCACTTGTATACGTAGCAGAGAAGTATCTTGGAATGACAGTAGAGCATAGGAAAGTTAAACTCTCAGAGGTATCTGAATTTGCAGAGGCAGGTCTTTGCGGTACAGCAGCTGTTATCTCTCCAATCGGCAAGATTGTTGATCACGGCAAGGAAATCTGCATACCAAGCGGTATGGAGGAAATGGGACCTGTAACAAAGAAATTATATGATACATTAACAGGCATTCAGATGGGCAAAATTGAAGCACCGGAAGGATGGGTAAAACAGATTTTATAATATTACTTTGAATTTGAAAAAGGGTTGTTTGTACAGCCCTTTTTTTCTGTATTTCTATAGATTTTGATACTTTGCACGGTTAGTTCTTTGTGATATGATATAAATGATTACGATTAAAAGGACTAGTATATACAATGGATGAAAAAGAACAAAGGGTAAGAGCCCGAATCGAGAGACGTAAGAAGGAACGAACAAAGCAGATTATAGTACATGTAGCCTGCTGTGTAGGTGCTGTACTTTTATTATTAGGGACGATATTTTTTATAGTAAGACATAGTAGAAAACAGGATGCACAAGAGGCAATTCAGGCAGAAGTTACACAGTTTAAATATATCGAAGAGCAGCCGAATCTTGATGTAGAATTACTTACAATAAATGAGTACTCAAGACCGGCGATAGCACTTGAAAAAGTAAATGGAATAGTAGTTCATTATACAGCTAATCCTGGAACCACAGCGCAACAGAACAGAGATTATTTTGAGGGATTAGCAGAGAGTCACACAACTCATGCCAGCAGTCATTTTATAATAGGCTTAGAGGGTGAGATTGTTCAGTGTATTCCATGCAATGAGATAGCATATGCATCGAATGAGCGCAATTATGATACGATAGCGATAGAGTGTTGTATAGAGGATGAAAAAGGACAGTTTAATGAAGCTACATACCAATCCCTGGTTAAGCTTGTTACATGGCTTATGGGACGATATAATCTGACTTCAGCTGATGTGATTAGACATTATGACGTGACTGGAAAATCATGTCCGAAGTATTATGTTGACAATCCAACGGAATGGGACAAATTCAAACAGGATTTGCTTGATTATATAGATGAATATGGTGTTGAGAAGGAGGATAGCAGTCTTTGAACCAGCTACTAGAAGATTTATTTTCGGGAAAAAATATCAGGACAAGTCTCAGTGGACTTAGAGCACTGATAAAAGAGGAAGACAATTTGGCTCTTTTGCGTCAGAAGATAGAAGGCAGGATGGAGATAGTTGTCAAGTGCCTCTATGATGAAGATGCAAAGACCAGAAAGAATGCCGTTCTGTTACTCGGAGATTTACAATACGAGGAGGCAAAAGACCAGATATATGAGGCATACCTGAATGAGAAGACGCTTTTTGTAAAAGAGGCGTATCTTACAGCATTGTCGAAGATGGACGTGGAGACTTTAGTAGATGATTTAAGAGACCGGCTCTCGGCTTTGACGGACGAGGAAGTGACGAATGAGAATCAAAAGCATATTGCACAGGAGATTCGTGCTATCAGGAAAATTCTTAT
Source organism: Agathobacter sp. (assembly GCA_034100525.1). Taxonomy (GTDB): domain Bacteria; phylum Bacillota; class Clostridia; order Lachnospirales; family Lachnospiraceae; genus Roseburia. The sequence goes on along the minus strand of JAXELM010000139.1, from coordinate 1,817 downwards.
CAAATACGAAGGAATAGCAAAGCATACATTTACAGCATACAATAAAACAAATCGTGTCGTACTTACCTGTAATAGAAATCACAGGGAGGTAGTAAGGCGTGCAGTTGGAGGGGATGCCAAAGTACATCCTCTTGGAGTGGAAGTGACATCTGGGACTGTAGAAGATTTACTTAAGGTCAGATGTTTTCGGGAAATGCTTTTCCCACTTGAGACCAATGGACTTTTGCAGCCAGAACCTGTTAGGATAGCTGAGGCTGTTTTGAAATCAGGTATTGTAGATTTGCTGGAGAGTCTACACAGGGAAAAGACAGCATTTTATTACAGAATAGAGTGTCGCAGCTCGATGGAGCTTGATAAGAGAAGCGATTTTGCCAGAAAGATTGCGGATACATTAGACAAGCTTTCAAAGGGAAAACTTGTAAATTCAACAGGCGATTATGAAGTAGAAATAAGACTGGTATCGAATAAAGATGGGCATTTCTGGGCAGGCATGCGACTTTCGACAATCAGGGACAATAGATTTAATTACAGAAGAAATTCAATATCAGCTTCCATTCATCCGTCGACAGCAGCGCTTATTATGGAGCTTGTAAAGCCATATTTATTAGAGCATGCGCAGATTCTCGACCCGTTTTGCGGTGTCGGCACGATGCTGATTGAGAGAAATTATGCCACAAATGCGCGGGAGATGTATGGTGTCGATATCTTTGGGGAGGCTATTGCAAAAGCTCGCAAGAATACAGAAGTAACTGGTATGCGAATCAATTATATTCATCGTGATTTCTTTGATTTCAGGCATGATTACAAATTCGATGAAATAATAACCAACATGCCGGTTCGAGGAAAGAAAACTAAAGAAGAGATGGCTGATTTATATGAAGAATTTTTTGAAAAAGCAGCCACATTACTTACAGAAGAAGGTATCATTATTATGTATACCAACGAGCTTGGATTTGTGAAAAAGAACCTTAGAATAAACAAAAAATACAAACTTTTGCAGGAGACACTGGTTCTTAGCAAAGGAGATTACTATTTATTAATTATTGGACGAGTTTAGGGGAACGTTATGAGAGAAGAACTTATTGAGGCAAATGTACTTCAGAAATTACAGGATTTTTTCTGCGCAGCAAATGGCGTATATCTGGCATGTGTAGGAAAAGCTGATGGTGTTCTTACGAAAGCATTTGGAAGCAAAGCAGATCGGGAGTTTATCTACAGTCTTGTGGACAAGAACATGTACATGTCGCTCCTTAGCAAAATGGAGATGTCTGATGTCGAGAACGTCATAGAAGAACCGATGGACAATGAATACATCAGGATGTGTGGAGTTTCGTGTAGATTTGATGAGCACGACAGGCTGACATGGATAGTAGTGGGGATTATCGAGGATAAAGTACCGGAGGATATATTTATTCCAGAGTCGATTTATATGACAACAGAGGATAGATATTATCATTCAATAGAGTTCCTTGAGACACTTACAAAGCAGCTGCTTTCAGCGAGACTTAACGAGATGATAGCGCAGGAAGCCATGCAGAAAAGTGTAGATTCAGAGCACAAGATGGAAGTTGAACTTAAGCGCAGTGAGACTATGACGGAGATAGTAAAGCTCTTAGAATCTGATAAGGGTTTTTCTGAAATTGTCGACAAGTCTATTGAGCAGACATGCCAGACGGTTGGAATTGCCGGCGGATGTCTTCTCAGACTCATTGCGGACGGAAAAACTGTTGATAAAATTTGCAGATATAATGCAAAAGAGATTGACCTAGATGTGCTTGTGTTTAATAAAAAGCCGGTAGAAGAAATTCCTTTTTTCA
>JAXELM010000064.1:0-7802 GCA_034100525.1 Agathobacter sp. | reverse complement strand
TTTCTCAGCAAGCTGTACTCCTTCACGTGGTAGAATAGCCTTGATTGTCACAGGCTGTCCAAGGAATGAGGACAGTAGTGATTCGAGTCTGTCTCTGTGTGTATCAGGATTAAGTATATACAGGAAAAATTTATCCAGTGTGATATCCAGACTGCACTGCCCCTGCATAAAGGAAAGTATAGTATTCTGGTGCTCAGGTCTGAAAGATGAAAAAATAGCATAGCTTTCAGGATGCTACTTTATTTTTACATAAAAATTCGGTATACTTAAAGTGAATATAAAATTAGTTTCTGACATCGAAACCATGTTGAGATGAAAGATACAGTGAAATTTAACGCTAAAGCTGTATCTTCGGATACAGCTTTTTTTAGGAGGAACAATGGAAACAAGAGTAGCTTTGATTGGAATAATAGTCGAGAACCCTGATTCTGTAGAGGAGTTAAATAACATTCTTCATGATTATGGTATGTACATAATTGGCAGAATGGGTCTGCCCTACCAGAAGCTTGACGTAAATATAATAAGCATTGCAGTAGATGCACCACAGGACGTAATCAGTACACTTTCTGGAAAAATCGGAAAGCTTGAGGGCATCACTGCCAAGACCATATATTCAAATGTATATGGAAAGATGGACTGATAGGAGGAGCAATGGAAAAAATCATAGATGAAATAGCTGCCCGGCAGAATATTAGCAGAAAGCAGCTTGAGGCGATTCTTGCGATAGATGACGAAAAACACCCGGATATAGTTTATCTGCATGAAAAGGCACGAGAAGTCGCGGACGGGATTTATGGAAAAGAGGTATATGTCAGAGGACTTATAGAATTTACGAATTACTGTAAAAATGACTGTTACTATTGCGGAATCAGAAGAAGCAACAGGGAGGCGCAGCGGTATCGACTTACAGAGGAAGAAATCATTGAATGCGCTCACGAGGGATATAAGCTTGGTTTTAGAACCTTCGTGCTTCAGGGTGGCGAAGACCCGTTTTTTACAGATGACAAAATATGTAGCATAGTGCAACATATCAGACATGAGTATCCCGATTGTGCCATCACACTTTCGATAGGTGAAAAAGACAAAGAGAGTTATAAACGATATTTTGACGCTGGGGCGAACAGATATCTGCTTCGCCATGAAACAGCCGATAATGAGCATTATTGCAGGCTGCACCCACCGGAGCTGTCACTTGAAAATAGAAAAAAATGCCTGCGTGACCTAAAAGAAATAGGATATCAGGTGGGCTGTGGATTTATGGTTGGCTCGCCGTATCAGACTGTGGATACCTTGTATGAGGATTTACAGTTTATAAAAGAATTGTCACCACACATGGTTGGAATCGGTCCCTTTATACCACAGCATGCAACACCGTTTGCGGATGAAAAAGCAGGAACACTCGAACAGACACTCAGACTTCTGTCAATTATCAGGCTTATTCATCCACATGTGCTTCTGCCGGCAACGACAGCACTTGGAACAATCCACCCTCAGGGGCGCGAGCTTGGAATAAAAGCCGGAGCCAATGTCGTGATGCCGAATCTGTCACCGGTTAGTGTGCGCAAGAAATATGAGCTGTACGATAACAAAATATGTACCGGAGACGAGGCCGCCGAATGCCGTATGTGTCTGCAAAACAGAATGGCGCAGATTGGATATCAGGTGGTAGTAGCCCGTGGAGATTACAAGAAGTAACTTTAAATGAAAAATACGAAAAGGAGAGTATTACTATGTATAACGTAAAATCAATGAAAGCAGAAGAGTTTATTTCAGACGAGGAGATAAAGGAGACGCTTGCGTATGCTGACGCAAACAAGGATAATCTTGAACTCATCGACCAGATTATTGAGAAGGCAAAGCTTCGCAAGGGCTTAAATCATAGAGAGGCATCTGTTCTTTTAGCATGTGAAAACAAGGAGAAAATTCAGGAGGTCTATGACCTTGCGCAGCAGATTAAGCAGGATTATTATGGCAACAGAATTGTGCTTTTTGCACCACTTTATCTGTCAAATTACTGCGTAAACGGCTGTGTATACTGCCCATATCATGCAAAGAATAAGCATATCGCCAGAAAGAAGCTTACTCAGGAGGAAATCAAGGCAGAGGTTATCGCACTTCAGGATATGGGACACAAGAGACTTGCGATTGAGGCAGGAGAGGATCCTGTAAACAACCCAATCGAGTACATCCTTGAGAGTATCAAGACCATTTACAGCATCAAGCACAAAAACGGAGCAATCCGCCGTGTAAATGTAAATATTGCTGCGACAACAGTTGAGAATTACAGAAAGCTTAAGGAGGCGGAAATCGGAACCTATATTCTTTTCCAGGAGACTTACTGTAAGGAATCATATGAGCAGCTTCATCCAACAGGACCAAAGCACGACTATGCATATCATACAGAGGCAATGGACCGTGCCATGGAAGGTGGAATCGATGATGTAGGACTTGGAGTTCTCTTTGGACTTGAGATGTACAGATATGAATTTGCAGGAATTCTCATGCATGCAGAGCATCTTGAGGCAGTTCACGGAGTAGGACCACATACAATCAGTGTACCTAGAATTAAGAGAGCTGATGATATTGATCCGGATGTGTTTGACAACGGAATTGATGATGATACTTTTGCCAAAATCTGTGCGCTTATTCGTGTATCAGTTCCATATACAGGAATGATTATCTCTACTCGTGAGTCACAGGCTTGCCGTGAGAAGGTAATTCCACTTGGAGTATCACAGATTAGTGGTGGTTCAAAGACCAGTGTCGGCGGATATGTTAAGCCGGAAGCGGAAGATGAGAATTCAGAGCAGTTCGATGTCAGTGACCAGCGTTCGCTTGACGAAATCGTAAAATGGCTTATGGAGATGGGATACATTCCAAGCTTCTGTACAGCCTGCTACCGTGAGGGAAGAACGGGAGACCGCTTTATGGCACTTTGCAAGAACATGCAGATATTAAACTGCTGTCATCCTAATGCTCTTATGACATTAAAGGAATACCTTGAGGATTATGCAAGTCCGGAAACCAGAGAACTTGGACTTAAGCTTATTGACAAGGAGCTTGAGAAAATACCTAATCCAAAGGTAAAGCAGACAGCTTATGAGCATATTCATGACATCGGAGAAGGCAAGAGAGATTTCCGTTTCTAACCTATTGATTTTAGCAATACAAACAGGAGGTGCAATATGTCAACACTCAACGAGACACCAAGCAGCAACAGACTGCACATTGGTATATTTGGAAAAACAAACAGTGGAAAGTCATCCTTTATCAATGCATTTACGAATCAGTCGGTTTCCATAGTGGCAGATGTGGCGGGAACTACCACCGACCCGGTTTATAAGCCGATGGAAATCAGCCCACTTGGCCCATGTGTGATTATTGATACAGCGGGCTTTGATGATGAGAGCGAGCTTGGCGCCAAACGAGTTGAAAAGACAAAGCTCGCAGTTGAAAAAACAGATATTGCAGTTATCGTGTTCGCTGTCGATGATGAATCAGATGATAAATTTGAAAAAGAGATGGAATGGTTTAGTGCTTTTAAAGAGAAAAAGACACCTGTTCTTCTTGTGGTAAACAAATCAGATGTGGACGAAAAAAAGACAGACGAACTTGCAGAGCAGATAAACAAGACTTTTACAGGAACAAAGACGGAGCTTATCTGCGTAAGCTGCATGACAGGAGAAGGGATAGACAGTGTGCGTCCTGCACTTACACGACTTATGCCGGAGGATTTCGGCGAGGAATTTATCACGGGTGGGATTGTCGAAGAGGATGACCTTGTACTTCTTGTAATGCCGCAGGACATTCAGGCACCGAAAGGTCGTCTCATTCTGCCGCAGGTGCAGACAATCAGAGAGCTTTTGGACAAGAAGTGTCTTGTAGTGAGTGTCACAACTGATAAGCTTACAGCAATGCTTTCTCTTTTAGTAAAGCCACCAAAGCTTATTATTACAGATTCGCAGGTGTTTGATTTTGTATACAACAACAAACCGGCAGAGAGCATGCTAACCTCTTTTTCAGTGTTATTCGCAGCATACAAAGGGGATTTACCTTATTATATCGAGGGCGCAAAAGCGATTGATTCCCTGACAGAGGATTCAAAGGTGCTTATCGCAGAATGCTGTACACACGCACCTCTTACAGAGGATATAGGCAGAGTAAAGATTCCACGGATGCTGAAAAAACGTATAGGAGAAGGTCTTACGGTTGACCATGTAAGCGGAACGGACTTTCCTTCTGACCCGTCTGAATATGATTTGATTATTCAGTGCGGAGCATGTATGTTTAACAGGAAATATGTGCTGTCGAGAATTCAGACCGCCAAGGATAAAAATGTAGCAATGACAAATTATGGTGTGACAATTGCGCATATTACGGGGATTCTCGATAAGATTGCATATTAAATTCGATTATAGTAGAATACCTAATGTGTTTTTATGCATGAATTAACTATGAACAAAAGGAGAGTACGATGAAGGAAAACAAAGTGGCACTTAACATTGCAGTTGTGCTTTTGGGTGTTGTTCTTGCTGTTATTTTAATCGGAGGAGTGGTTCTTGGCATATCAAATGGTACGCCTAAGCTTAAGGCTAAGTCGATTGAAAGCAATGTCAAGTATAAAGACTCAGACGAACAAAGCGCGGCAGATGTTGCAATTACAGGTGAGAATTTCAGTATCACCAGAGGACAGGCAGTGCCTGTAGAAGGGCAGAGCGATTCTGAGACTGCTGAGAATTCAGAGGATTATATCTGTCCGTTTATTTCTGAAAGACTTATCACCGATGCAGATATGGAGGAGATCCTGGCAAAGGATTGGAGCTTTCTTCCAAGTGACAATATTCCTCAGATGATGGTAAATGAGCTTTATGCGAGACATGGATACAGTTTTTCGAATGAGGATTATCAGGCATATTTTGAAAGTAAACAGTGGTATGTAGATATTGGTACATATACTTCGGTTATGGATGAGATATCAGCACAGTTATCTCAGGTAGAAAAGGATAATGTTGATTACCTGAAGAGTTTGCAGGAGGAGGAGTAATTATGTTTTGTGAACAATGTGGGCAAAAAATAACAGATGGTTCCCTTTTCTGCGAATACTGCGGAGCCAAAATTGAGGTACAGCCGCAGGTACAGGCACAGGTAGAGCCACAAGCGCAGACACAGCCACAGGCTCAGTATGCTACATATCAGCCATACAATGCAGCAGGTGCAGTGGCAGCTCCGATGACAAAATCGCAGATTATGATAATCGTAATTGTTGTAGAAGCTATTGCAATTATCGCTGCGATTTTTGGAATGAAGAGCTTTGTTGGAAGCAAATTCTCAGCAAGAGCATATGCGCAGAAATATTTTGTGAGCGTTGCCAATGATGATATCAAGACTGCTTTTGAGTTGACTGATATCAAGAAATCTGATTTGGTCAATGAGGACACTTTTGAGAATTATCTGGCACAGCAAACTGATTATGGTCATGCCAAGAGCTATAAGGTGACAAGTGATTTTCAAGATGATATTTATCAGATAGTGAATATTGATTATGAATCTTCAATTTCCGGAAATACATCATCTTGTTACGTTAAAATGATTGGCGATTCTAAGAAAAAGATGGGAATTTTTGACACCTGGAAGGTATCAATGGGGGATATCTTTACCAATAATTATAAGATTATTGTGTTAAAAGGTGCCAAGGTTACATTTGATGGTATTGAATTAAAGGATTCATATAAGTCAAATGATAAGGATTATGATATGAATATCTATGATGTATATGTTCTTCCACAGATTTTCACAGGTCAACATCAGATAGACGTGACGCTTGAAGGATATAATCCTGTAAGCAAAACTAGTGAGACATATTCAGGGGATGGTCAGAACGTGTATGTAAGTGATATGGTGATGACAGAAGAATATGTAAAGAGCATTGAGAATACTGTATATCAGAATTTGAAGACTATTTATGCATCGGCTTTAACAGGGCAGTCGTTTGAGAGCCTTCCTATCACTTTTTATAGTGAAAATATGAGTGATATAAAGAATGAATATGAAGACTTAAAGGAATACCTTAATCAGACAGACATAATGGTTGACAGCATCGACTTTAAGAATATCCGGATTGCTTCGAGTACAGATGGTGGATATATAAGTGTGTCTTTTGATTATGACATTAAATATAATTATCGAGAAGGTGAAAGTAAAGTTGAAAGTTCAAGCTTTTCGAACTATACAGAGATGGTACTTCAGGATGGTCAATGGGTACAGGAAGATTTGTGCGCAGACAGTCTTATGTATTTATGCTCATGGTAATGCTTGAAATCATTGTCGAAGTAATATAAAATAGTCATGACTGTTTATCTAATAGTTATGTCTATAAATATGGAGGAATATAAAATGGATTTATCAAACACAAATGCTAAGACTTTCTGCACAAATTGCGGAAATGAGCTAAGACCAAACGCTAAATTCTGCGTTGTTTGTGGAACAAGCGTTGAAGCTATGGCTACAAGTACACCAGCAGAACAGCCGGTAGAAGCTGTCGAAACAGTAGAAGCCGTTGAAACAGTAGAAGCAGTAGAAGCAGTAGAAGCAGTAGAAAATGTAGAAACAGCTGAGGCAGTAGAATCAGAGACTACTCCTATCGCTTCAGTAGAGCAGCCACAGAGCCAGCCACAGATGACACCACCACCAATGGGAGTGCCACCAATGACACCACCACCAATGGGAGGCCAGCCACAGGGGCAACCACAGATGACACCACCACCAGTAGGAGTGCCACCAATGACACCACCACCAATGGGAGGTCAGCCACAGGGGCAGCCACAACCACAGGCATATGCCCAGCAGCCATATGGACAGCCATATGCAGCACCACAACAGCCATCAGCAGCAGGTATTTACTTCAAGAAATTGTGGAGTACATTTGTATCAGTTATGAAAGCTCCTTCATCACAAGGTAAGGCTTTTGCAGCAGCAGGCGATTTCAAGATTGCAGGTGGATTTATTGCAATTCAGGCAATTGTTACTATGCTATTTGGTTTATTCTCAGAGATTAGAATTTATAGCAGTTTAGATTCCCTTGGTATTTCTGCACCATATGCAGCAGTTATTTTTGGAACCTTATTCTTCTCATTACTATTTAGTGCAGCCCTTGCGGGTATTCTTCTTGGAGCAAACCTTCTTGCAAAGAATAATATCTCATTTGCCATGGCAGTAGGAACAGTTGCGGTTAGAAGTATCGTTATGATACCAGCTACATTAGTTTCATTGATAGTAATGCTTATAAGCCCTGCATACGGAATTTTACTTTTCTTCCTTGCAGGTATATGGGGATTGATTGTGTTGGTAAAGGCTAACCCAATTACAAATGTTGCATCAGATGATTTACTAACACATATGATTTCTGCGGGAGTATTTGTTTATACTATTATCACATTATTCCTGATGTTTAAGATTGGAATTTCTTTTTATATAGATACTGATAGATTGTCAGAATATGCTACATCTATTGGTGCAGCTTTTGAGTTTTTGTTTTCTAATTTTTAGATAAATAATTTTTAGGAGATCATTATGAAGCCTAGTCATAGAAAAGACGTAATTATAGCGCGTATTATTTTTGCGGGAATTTGCATTGCACTTATAGCTGTTATTGCGGCTATAATTGTAGTGATTGCATCCCACCGCAAGCCAGATGTCAAAGAGACGCAGACGCAGACAGAGTCGCAGACGAATGCCGGGGATGATGTTTCAGCATACGTGCCTGGAGAGACTCAGACTATAGAGCAGGTAATTTATTACAAGAC
>JAXELM010000046.1:0-8338 GCA_034100525.1 Agathobacter sp. | reverse complement strand
TTGAACTTGATACAGATGCTTGTGTGTTAATGAAATATGGTCAGGTAGTAGAGCTTACTTCTTTTGAATACAGAATTATGGAGTTATTAATGAGTCATCCCGGCAAGGTATACACAAAGCAACAGATATATGAGGCTGGATGGGAAGACGACTTCGTAGTTGCAGATAATAATATAATGGTATGCATAAGCAAATTACGAAGCAAGCTATCAGAGGATCAGACAGAATATATAAAGACAATTCGCGGTTTAGGATATCGAATGGAAAAATAAAATGTACAAAAATAGCAAGTTAAGAGACTATATAATCAAATATTTTTTAATAACTATAGTAAGCGTTTCACTGGCGGAGAGCATTATATCGTATGCTCTCAACCGGTGGATTTTTCCTATTATGGAGTTGTTGCAGGACAATGGCTCAAATATGGAGAGGCTTACATTAAGTGAAATATCAGCTTTTTTTGCAATTGCTATTTTACATTCATCTCTCAATTTTATTTCGAATTTTGCACCAGCACCAGTTAAAGGAGCTATAGCATCACTGGCAGAAAAATCAGAGAACTATGTGATGTTAAAATATCCAGGGCTTGGTGATAAAATACTATGGTCACATGAAAGCACAAACAAGATTGTGATGTTAATTCTGTTTCTGGTAGTAATACTTATAATATATCTGGTCCCGTATATTCTGGGAATATTTATTTTCTCAAAAACGGTAATAAAAAAGGTCAGAGAGATGGAACAAAAACAGGAAGAAGAGAGACAGGAATTTGACAGGAAAAGAAATCTTTTGCTTTCAGATATTGCACATGACCTTAGAACACCGATTACAACTATAAGTGGGTATGCCAAAGCGATAAATGACGGAATGATAACTGACAAAGAAAAACAAAAAGAATATTTAGATATTATTCAGTCAAAATCCAAGAGAATGAATGACTTAATTGAACTGTTGTTTGAGTATGTCAAAATAGACAGCGAGGGATTTAAGCTGGAAAAAGAAGAATATGATCTGATAGAGTTATTGAGGGAAAATGCCGCTTTAATGTACACCGACATAGAAGATGCCCAAATGGAGTTCGTAATTGATATCCCGGAAGAGCGTCAAATAGTAGAAGTTGATAAATTGCAGTTTTCACGAGTAATTACAAATCTTCTTGTAAATGCAATAAGACACAACGATGAAAACACAATTATTAAACTTTCGTTGAAAAAATATCCGGGATTGGTCATAATAGATATAGCGGATAACGGAAGAGAGATACCAAAAGATATTCAGGAGAATATATTTGAACCATTTTCCAGAGGTGATAAATCAAGAAACAGCAAGGGAGGAACCGGGCTGGGACTGTCAATTGCCCAAAAAATTATTAATATGCATGGCTGGGAGATTAACTTAAATACTAATTATCCGGAATACACAAAGGCATTTGAGATAAAAGTACCTATTTCGTAATGATAGCAAAATATGAGCATATAATTTGCAAAATATATATTTTACACAGATATAGTGAAGTGTTAAAATATTATCAAATAAACAAAAGGAGGGGATTGTTTTATGCCGAATATGATACTAATTTGGTTGATACTTACGATTGTATTTATAGTTGTTGAAATGATTACAGTTGGACTAACTTCCATATGGTTTGCAGCAGGATCGCTTTTATCACTCATCGCGGCAGCTTTAGGAGCACCATTTGGAGTACAGCTTGCAATATTTTTCATAGTATCTGTAGTATTACTTCTTGCAACCAGAACATGGGTGAAGAAATATTTTAATTCTAATATCCAGAAAACAAATGCTGACAGATTAATTGGTCAGAGGACAATAATTACAGAGACGGTTAGTAATTATGATCAAACCGGTAAGACTGTTATTCAGGGATTAGAGTGGACAGTCAGAGCCGAGGATGATAAAGAGATTATCGAGAAAGGCTCGATGGTCGAAGTAATTCGCATAAGCGGAGTTAAGTTGATTGTGAAAAGTGTAAAGGAGGAGAAAACATGTTCGCAACAGGAGTAGCATTTATAATCATTGTTATAATTGCTCTAATTATCGTGGTAAATTGTATCAAAATCGTACCACAGGCACGTGCAGTAGTAGTAGAAAGAGTAGGTAAGTACCTGACAACTTGGGAAGTAGGTATCCACTTCAAAATCCCATTTATTGATCGTACAGCCAAAAACGTATTGTTAAAAGAGCAGGTAGTGGATTTTCCACCACAGCCGGTTATTACAAAAGATAACGTAACAATGCAGATTGATACAGTAGTATATTTCCAGATTACAGACCCACGTCTTTATGCATACGGAGTAGAGAATCCAATTATGGCGATTGAGAACTTAACAGCTACAACACTTCGTAACATAATTGGTGATCTTGAATTAGATGAGACACTTACATCACGTGAGACAATCAATACAAAGATGCGTGCAACACTTGATGTAGCAACAGACCCATGGGGAATCAAAGTTAACCGAGTTGAGTTAAAGAACATCATCCCACCTAAGGCTATCCAGGATGCAATGGAGAAGCAGATGAAGGCAGAGCGTGAAAGACGTGAGGCAATTCTTCGTGCAGAAGGTGAGAAGAAGTCTACAATTCTTATTGCAGAAGGTAACAAGGAATCAGTTATTCTTGACGCAGAAGCTGAGAAGCAGGCAGCAATCCTTCGTGCAGAAGCTAAGAAGGAAGCAACAATTCAGGAAGCAGCAGGTCAGGCTGAAGCTATTCTCAAGATTCAGCAGGCTAATGCAGACGGTCTTAGAATGCTCAAGGAAGCAGCACCTAATGATGCAGTTATCCAGCTTAAGAGTCTTGAAGCATTTGCCAAGGCAGCAGATGGTAAAGCTACAAAGATTATTATTCCTTCAGAGATTCAGGGAATTGCAGGTCTTACAAAGTCAATTGCAGAAGTTGCAACAGACAAGATGGCAGATTAAAATATTATATAAAATACACATCAAGTTCCGAAGATTAGAAATAGTCTTCGGAACTTTTTCTTTATTTAGCGCTTGCATAATGGTATACTATAAATTAAGTGTGAAAGTCTATCTATTTATCTTTGGACAAGAGGATAAGGAGTTAAATATGAATAGAAAAATTAAATTTAAAGGCAAGCTAAAAAGCTATATGAAGTGGCCAATATACATGGCAGTTATAATGGTATGCCTTGACATTCCAGCATGTATGTATGATAGCAAAAGCGGAGGAATGCTTGTAGCATTTACACTTGTCTATAGCCTATTAACTGCTTTATTCTATGTAAGGAGTAAGCAGGTAGTAGTACGCGAGATGGTGAATTTTGGAACACGCTATTCATCGGTTCAGAAGAAATTATTGAACGAGTTCGAAATTCCATACGCATTACTTGACTATTCGGGCAAGCTTTTGTGGTTTAATGAAGCCTTTGCCATGTTAAATGGAATACAATCCGGATACAAAAAGTCAATCACGACGCTGTTTCCAACAATCACGAGAGAATTTCTTGAGAAGGCAGACGATACAGAAGACAAAACTATTGAGTTTGGCGACAGAATGTTTCGTATGGTGATAAACAGAATCAGTTTTGCAAGTATAGCGGAAGAAAGCGAAGTACTTCAGGTAGATAAACTCGAGGAATGTCTTACGGCAATATATTTATTTGACGAGACAGACCTTTATAGATATAAAGAGACTATAGAGCTGCAGAAGCAGGTGTCAGCACTTGTGTATATTGACAACTATGATGAAGCATTAGATAGTATAGAGGATGTAAAGCGTTCTCTACTTGTTGCACTTATAGACAGAAAAGTAAATCAGTACTTTGCGAAGTATGATGGTCTGGTTAGAAAGATAGAAAAGGATAAATATTTCGTTGTCTTTAAGTATCAGTATCTCTCAGAGATGAAGGAAGAGAAGTTTAGAATACTTGAGGATGTAAAGGCCATAAAAGTCGGAAATGAGATGGCGGTAACACTCAGTATAGGAGTCGGTGTTAACGAAGATAATTACCATGAAAATTATGAATTTTCAAGAGCTGCAATCGACCTTGCATTAGGACGTGGTGGAGACCAGGTTGTAATCAAGGAAAAAGAAGATATAACTTATTACGGCGGAAAATCAAAGCAGGTTGAGAGTAAAACGCGAGTAAAAGCACGAGTAAAAGCTCAGGCACTGCAGGAGATTATGGAAGGCTGTGAGAATGTTCTGATTATGGGACATAGTATTACAGACGTTGACTCTTTAGGTGCCGGAGTTGGTATTTATTGTGCCGCCAGAGCACTAAGAAAAAAAGCGCAAATTGTAGTAAATGATCCAACAAGTTCTATACGTCCACTTATGGAGAGCTTTTCAGAAGACAACGGATATCCTTCGGATATGTTTGTAAACAGTGAAATAGCGATAGAGATGGTAAGCCGAAATACGCTTGTAATGGTTGTTGATACAAACAGACCAAGCTACACAGAATGTCCTGAACTTCTTAGAAGGACGGAGAATATTGTTGTATTTGATCATCACAGACAAAGCAGTGAAGTAATAGAGAATCCGATTTTGTCATATATAGAGACATATGCATCAAGTGCATGTGAGATGGTAGCAGAAGTACTGCAGTATTTTGATAATGGTGTGAAGCTGAATAACTATGAAGCTGACACAATATATGCGGGTATACTTATTGATACGAACAATTTTATGACAAAGACAGGTGTGCGTACTTTTGAAGCGGCGGCATATCTAAAGCGTTCAGGTGCTGATGTCACAAGAGTGCGTAAGATGTTAAGAAATGATATGGCATGTTATAAAGCAAGGGCAGAAGCTGTAAGACATGCTGAGGTATACAGGGGTGCATTTGCCATTTCTGTATGTCCTAGTGAGAATGTCGAGAGCCCGACAATCGTAGGTGCTCAGGCGGCAAATGAACTTTTAAACATTATAGGAATCAAGGCATCATTTGTTATGACTGAATACAATGGCAAGATATACATAAGCTCAAGATCAATCGATGAGATTAATGTGCAGCTTATAATGGAGAAGCTTGGCGGTGGCGGACATCTTAATGTAGCCGGTGCACAGTTGAAGGACTGTTCGATTTTAGAGGCTAAGCATATGATTCAGGATACAATAGATGAGATGCTAAAAGAAGGAGACATAGAACAATGAAAGTAATATTATTAGAAGATGTAAAATCACTTGGGAAAAAGGGTGATATCGTTAACGTAAGTGACGGATATGCAAGAAATGCAATCCTTCCTAAAAAACTTGGAGTTGAAGCTACTCCAAAGAATTTGAATGATTTAAAGCTACAGAACCAGCATGCTGACAAGGTGGCGCAGGAAAACTATGAAAACGCTTTAGAATTAGCAAAGATTGTTGAGAAAACAACAGTAGAACTGAAGCTTAAATCAGGAAAAGATGGAAAAGCATTTGGTTCAATATCAAGCAAAGAGATATCACAGGCGGCAAAAGAACAGGCTGGACTTGAGATAGACAAAAAGAAAATGCATCTTAACGAGGCAATTAAGAACCTTGGAACATTTGAAGTACCAGTTAAATTACATCCAAAAGTAACAGCCAGCATAAAGGTGAAGGTTGTTGAAGGATAAGATAGGAGGAAATCCATTTGGATGAGACAATTATTAAGAGAGTAATGCCGAACAGCTTAGAGGCAGAACAATCAGTAATAGGCTCAATGATTATGGATAAAGATGCCATAATATCTGCAAACGAGATACTTATAGAGGATGATTTTTATCATAAGCAGTATGGTATTTTGTTTCAATCAATGATTGAACTCTATAACGATGGAAAGCCGGTTGATTTAGTAACATTGCAGAATCGGCTGAAAGAGAAGGATGTACCCAAAGAGGTACAGAGTTTAGAGTTTGTAAGAGACCTCGTAACATCAGTACCTACATCAGCCAATATAAAATATTATGCTAACATAGTCAAAGACATGGCTATGAAGCGAAAGCTGATAAAGGTAATGGAAGAAATAGAGAATGAGTGCTATGCCGGAAAAGAATCCTTAGACAGTATTATGGATAAAACGGAGCATGATGTATTTGCTCTTACATCCAGCCGTCAGACAGGAGATTATGTTCCAATCAGACAGGTTGTTATGAATGCTCTTGAGAAAATTGAGAAAGCATCACAGCAGCAGGGAACTGTAACAGGTATTCCAACCGGATTTATAGACCTTGACTACAGAACGGCAGGACTCCAGCCATCAGATTTAATACTTGTAGCGGCAAGACCATCAATGGGTAAAACTGCATTCGTACTCAATCTTGCACAGCATGTAGCATTTCATGAGAATATGTGTACAGCTATATTCTCTTTGGAAATGTCAAAAGAACAGTTGGTAAACCGATTGTTCTCCCTTGAATCAAGAGTAGATGCACAGGCTCTTAGAACAGGAAATCTATCCGATGCTGACTGGGAGCAGCTGGTAGAAGGTGCTGGAATAATAGGTGATTCAGAGCTTATAATTGATGATACACCCGGCATAAGTATTTCTGAGATGAGAAGCAAGTGCAGAAAGTATAAATTAGAGCACGACCTTAAGCTTATAATAATTGACTACTTACAGTTGATGAGTGGAAGTGGACGAGGAAGTGAATCCCGTCAGCAGGAAATATCAGATATCTCAAGATCTCTTAAAGCACTGGCAAGAGAATTGAGTGTACCAGTAATAGCATTGTCGCAGCTTTCACGAGCTGTTGAGCAAAGACCGGATCATCGTCCGATGTTGTCAGATCTTCGAGAGTCAGGAGCCATCGAGCAGGATGCCGACGTAGTAATGTTCATTTATCGAGATGATTATTATAATAAAGATACAGAATTAAAGGGAATTTCAGAGATTATCATTGCTAAGCAGAGAAACGGTCCAATCGGAACCGTTAATCTTGCATGGTTACCACAATACACCAAATTTGCGAACTTGGAACGTGATTTTGAGTCGTAAGATACAGGGCGTTTGTGAAAATACAAATGCCCTATAAATTTTAGGAGGAGTTTTATGGGTGTAATATGGGGAAATGTATTGGGGAATATATTTTACGTAAGCGCATTTATCATAGCAGCAAGTGTCTTTGGCGGATTTATCGCACGCAGATCATATAAGCGCATTATCATAGCATTAATAGTAACAGTCATAGGATCAGTATTTGTCAGTAGATCAGAATTCGCAATATTTTTTTTACCAATACAAATAATTGAAATAGTAACAGTCTTAAGCCTGATATATACAGAGAGACTAAAGAAAATTATTGGATTTGTAATCTTGTTTATAGTAATACATGCGACAGTATTGCAGATTGTAGAATCGTTTTTAGTTGCAATGCAGATAATTATCAATATAAAATTTGATGAATATTTTCCATTGCTAGATAATATGTCCATATTTGTTATTTCATCAGCATTTTTTTTGGCTAGAAAGAAAACGTTGTGGGGTACAGGGCAGATAAAAAAGAAATATATCTACATAATTACAGGAATACTTGTGATTGATAGTGGCCTGTTAATAATAATTGGTGATTATATAAGCAAAATAATAAATTCTAAGGATATAGTAATGGCTGCTATGAACTATATGCTTATAGTAATTGTTGTACTTATTGAGGCTGGAGTCATGATGTATCTGATATCCTCAAGAGATACAATTAAAGAGCGTGAAGAGCTTACAAAGACATTTATGGAGGAGCAGAAAAAGTACTACGAGGATATAAGCAGGCGGGATGAAAAGACGAAGAAATTCCGTCACGATTTAAAGAATCATATGAATTTGTTAGCTCAGTTCTGCAAGGAAAAAGACATAGAAAGTATAAGTGCTTATTTAGAAGAAATAAATATACATATAAATGAGTTCGGAAGCAAAATTAATACAAATAACAGTATTGCAGATGTAATATTAACCAGATATTCTGAGGAATGTAAAAGAGTTGGAATTGACCTAAAAATAAAGGGTCATTTTATAGATGACTGCAAAATTTCAACATTTGATATGTGTACTATCTTATCAAATATACTTGATAATGCAATAAGGGCAGAAAAAGAGTCAGGAAACACAAGTATTTCTTTTGTAATAAGAAATACTAATGAGAACGAGTTAATTATCTATGTAGAAAATGATTTAAAATTTGAGCCGCAAATACAAAATGGCAAGATAATTTCATCAAAGAAAAATAAAGAAAATCATGGATTTGGTATTGAAAATGTAAGGGAATGTGTGGAGAAGAATCATGGATACACTAAAATCGAAGCGGAAGAAAGCAAGTTCAGAGTGTGGATTTGTATGGACAATTCAGGGATTTAGAATAGCAGTGGTAGATGACAGATTTGATTGGAGACTTAGGGT
>JAXELM010000032.1:0-2611 GCA_034100525.1 Agathobacter sp. | reverse complement strand
TATGAGGACTACTATGGCTATGAACAGGAGGATGAATGTCAGGCTGATTGTGTTGATGATAATTACAGAGATTTGGTTTATGCGGGTGCATATGTATGTGATTACGATGGTTTATACCATTATTTTCATGTGAGTACGCTGCCGTTGGCAAAGTATATTGTATTATCTGCGACATTGGATGCAGACATATACAGAGCATATTTTAGAGGTTCGATGGAAATATATGAGTATCCATCGGTTTGTGCCAAATATAAAGGTCAACTAGTGCAGTATGTGTATCACTCATTAGGACGTGGGGATTTATCAAAGAAGCAACGTATCTATGATTTCATCGAAGATGAAATAAGGGGGAATCGGGCTTTTTGCATGATTAGTTTTAAATGTGAGGAACGAAAACGTAAATTAAACTCAAAGAATGTGCATTTTGGTAATGCCATCGGAATAAATGATCTCAAAGGAAGTGACATGGCCATCGTTGGAACGCCATATAAGAATGAAATGGGTTATAAGTTACCGTGCGCATTTTTGTATGGTGCTGATACTGTAAATGGATATAAGATGTGTAAAATGCGAGTTTCATATAAAGGGAAAAATTTCTTGTTCATGTCCTATAAAAATGAATATTTGCAACATTTTCAAATGTATTGTATGGAGAATGATTTAGAACAGTGCATTGGAAGAGCAAGGCTGTTGAGATTTGACTGCAAAGTGACTGTTTTTTCAAGCTTTCCTTGCGATCAAGCCAATATACATATCATTGATTATTTGAAATACTATGATGAAAAGAGAGAAGGACTGATCCCCCAAGACCAGTCCTTACTTAATATTATGCAAGATGAGATTCTTGCTTGATGAAATTGACCAGTGAGTTGCGGTTGATCTTCCAAGTGCGTCCGGTACGAAAGGCATCAATTTTATTAGACCGGATAAGATCATAGATAGTGTTTTTTCCTACCATGAGAGCATCGCACGCTTCTTGGACAGTCATAAGTGAATTGTGTTCAATGGACATGAATGGTATGCCTCCTTACATATTTTGCCGTTTTTAACTATAAAAGAATGTTCAGGATTTATTCTGCCACAATGAAACCGCGTACATGTAAGACTATCTTAGGATTAATGATTAATGATCGCAGATATAAAAGGTGTGTACAAATTTTGATTAGGAGGGTATAATATTTATAAGGATCACATGGAAGAATTACTTGATATGCAGGAAGGAGGTTTGTCATGGCACCGACAGTAATGAAATTGACAAATATGTTAAATAGTCTGGAAGAAGAAGATTATAATGTTGCGATTAGCTTTATACAGTATCTTTCAGAGACCAGAAAGAAAAAGAAAGCCGATGAAAGTAAAAAGATTTTAAAGGAAATACAAGGGATGTTTTCAGACGATCCCGGTTGGGACAGTCAAGAAAGCATGATTGCGGATATGGCGGCTTTTAGAAGGGAACGGATGAACGGATGAAGATTATGCTCGATACCAACGTCCTGATATCTGCATTTGTTTTTGGCGGTCAGACAGGGGAACTATTGGAACGTTTGTGGGAAATGGATGAGCAATTATATGTTTCAGAGTATATAGATCAGGAATTCAAGGCGAAGCTGGAAATAAAGTGGCCGTCAAAAGCAGAGAGGGTTTATCAGTTGTATCACAGATTAAACATTGTTTTCTGTGAAAGTACATCAGAAATTCTGGGAGAGTTACGGGACGCAAAGGATGTTCCTGTGCTGAGCGATGCAATATATCATAAGATGGATGTGATATTGACAGGAGATAAGGACTTTTTGGATTCTGATATTGAACAGCCGTTAATTTTTTCGCCGGGGATGCTGACAGACTATTTGAATAGTAGAGGTTAGGACAGAGGGCTGAAGGCTGATGGGCTGGGTCTTGACTGAGTATATTTGGGATAACTAAAAAACAGACCTTGTTATGATTAAAAAATCGAACGAGGTCTTTTTACGTGGTTCCATCGATTAGGTAGGCATAGGCGGTGTCGAGCACCTGTGCAAGTCCCTGAAGCGCTATGTTTGTGACAAAACGCTTTCCGGTTTCGATACGAGTGATAACATTTTTGTTCATGTCATAACCTGCAAACTGCAAGAGGCGAGCTAAGTCGCGCTGAGATAAGCCTTGCATGTTGCGTAATTCAATTAAGCGTTCGCTGATCAGATTTTTTCCACCATTTATAGATCGGGGACTCTCAATGATATGGAGTGTATTAATTTAATCAATATTGCCCGCGGAAGTTATTACAAATATAAGAGGGAACTTTTAGAAGAGAATCTAGGGAAACGCTGATTAATTAACTTTATTCTCAGCATTATCCCGGTTTGTCAAGCTTTTATAAAAACCAAGAGGATTTTTACCTCATATACCTGTTATATCCTCTTGCTATTTATCCTTTTTTGAGGATATTTCCTCAAAATGGGCACAATTATACTGTGCACCCTATAAAATCTTGTGTTCTGCCAGCCCTGCTACACATTAACAGATTTGCACTGGCAAACAACATATGGAATCGATGCATGTTTTTTGCGATTCCACGATATACAACTTTTGAGTATCCCATCTGCTTCTTTACAATGAGAAATGGGTGCTCAAC
>JAXELM010000235.1:0-2315 GCA_034100525.1 Agathobacter sp. | reverse complement strand
CACAGATGGTTCGCTTCTTAATCTTTGTGGTTTAAGCTAATCATCATCATTTAAAATCCAAACCTTTTATTAGCAATCAACTGATTTGTTCTGCCATTATTACAAAGGTTTGGATTTTATTTTGGTTTGGATAAATGAGATAATCGAGAATTCTCGATTATCTCATGTAAATTCGTGTTGTATAGCTTATAAAGACTGGTATCTTTTAATTTCATAATCGTCACCACCTATAAAGCATTATATTTCATTTCGCAAATTTATACAATTATTATTTTTGCGAATCGTTTTTTGCTTAATTTACTCTACTTACATATAAAAAGCCAATTTTCTCTGTCCCCAATGCTCACAATTTTTTTGAACATAATGCTTCATTGAATATATAACAAATTTCGTGTATAATTTTGTTATCGACGGAGGTGCATAATATGCCAACAATTAAATCAAGTGTAGACCTCAAAAATAATTCCAACGAAATATCGTTCTCGGAAATACAAAACCGATTTCTAGTGCAATATCTGAAATAAGGAGTCGCCATAATAGATAAAATTCAAATCTATTTATAACATATTCTCTATGAATATCCCATATCCTCTAGTCGGATCATTAACCAAAACATGTGTCACTGCCCCAACGATTTTTCCATTCTGAATGATTGGCGAACCAGACATCCCCTGCACGATTCCTCCCGATTTTTCCAGTAATCTCTCATCAGTCACCTTGAAATAAATTCCCTTATTCTCATCTTTTGCACTACAGTCCACATCAAGGATTTCGATTTCATACTCTTCCACTTCCCCAGATATACCTGACAATAATGTAGCTTTTCCCTTTTTTATCTCATTTTTGTATGCGATTTGATACAGCTTATCCTTTTTTGAATACTCCTGAAGTTCTTCGTCATCAAGCACTCCGCATATTCCCATATCACTATTTCCAGTCAGGTTACCAAGCTTGGTTTTTCTGCCATAGTATATTATTCCGCTGAGCTCTCCAGGAATTCCTTTTTCGCCTTTGGTAATACCGCTTAAATCCATGTCATATATACAGCCATCCTGCACTGACAGTAATTCTCCATTTGCACCATTTCCTATTCCGTGTCCTAATGCTACAAATTTACCCTCAGCGTCATAGCATGTCAGTGTTCCTATTCCCGCCATATCATCTTTTACCCATAAACCTATTGCGTAACTATCATCACCGGTCTTTACAGGCCTTATTTTTGAACTGCCCTTTTTTCCGCCTCTTTCATATTTTACAAGCAATTCTTTCCCGTTACTTTTAGATATCAGCTCAACTATATCCTCTTTCTTGCTAACTGCTTTTGCGTTTATGGAATAGATGTAATCTCCACTTTTTAGTTTTCCCTTACATGGTGAACACTCATTTCCATCTTTATCTTTTATAGTGGCAGTATCAACCACCAGTACTCCGGCGGTCTGTTCATATATTCCTACTATTTTTCCTGAGGCATATACCTGCTTTGTTTCTGTAGATGATACTGTAATGCTCTCTTTTTGAGTTGATTCATAATAACAATTGCCGCCAAACCACAGAACAGCAATTAAAAATAAAAGCAGGAAAAATCTGTATAATTTCACACTAAAAAATCGCATACCATTACCTCCAATTTGTAATAGTATGCGATATTTCCATCTTTTTCATACAATATTATATCATTATCCTGCGACTTGGATTCCAATAAATACTTTGACTACTTTGCCATTTTTGACAACGATAAAATCACATGCGCCATGATATGTTTCCATCTTTTTAAGGAATTGTGCTTTTCCCATTTCGTATATCCATTCTCGAGAATCAGGACCTTTGCTCTTATCAGCAATATATTGTTCTACATCTCCACAATAGAATTTAGTATCCTTTGTAATCTTTGCTGACATCTGCTTGCTCTCCCATGTTGTCATTGATTCCTCTCCGAGCTTATAGTATTTGTAGTATATTTTATTTTTGTCTGCTTTTACTATTGCTGTGTATTTTGATTTTTTCTCCAGCAATGATATGCCAAGCTTCTTTCGCGAATAGTATTTCTTGCTTACCTTATTGCTTTCTCCTAAATCATATATAACGGTTTGCCCAAAAGCATCAATTTCTTCTTTTGTTATTTTCTTTTTATCTTTCTTGTATAAACCTTTATCACACCTATACTCAGTAACTTTTTTTAGTTTGTTTCCTTTAATAGCGTACACTCCGTAGCTATAATTATTATATCCGCCCGAACCATATGATACTAAATACTTCTTATTTTCAATGTATCCTATGTAACCTATATTCTTACCTAATGAAACAACTTTTCCCTT
>JAXELM010000230.1:0-16348 GCA_034100525.1 Agathobacter sp. | reverse complement strand
GGTCAGCGAAAGGGGTATGCGACAAGGCCTGCGCTTGTTGAGAAAATAGAATACCCAATGACAAAAGAAGGACAGAAGGACTTCACTGAGGATTTCTTAAACAGAGTATCAAAGGTGGTTGGAAATCATGGAGCAGGATTTTTCTGGTGGGAGCCTGCATGGATACCGGTTCCTGGTTCAGGCTGGGCAACACCTGCATCGCTTGAGTACATGAAAGATCCGGGACCATGTGGAAATGAATGGGCAAATCAGGCTCTTTTTGACTACGATGGCAATGTGCTTCCTACACTCGAACTTATAAGGGATTTCAAAAAATAAAGAATATGAGGATGCAATAAATATGTAATTTTGTTGCATCCTTTTTCTGTTATGTTGCAAAAACAACTTGGTCTATTGAAATGTGAAAAATACGAAGTATAATGGGATTATCAAGTAACAAAACAAAATTAAAATGTAAATAAAAAGCAAATTCAACTATGAAAAGGAGAGAACAAATGATTCAGCAGAATGTATTGGAAAAGTTTCAGGAGTTATACGGAGCAGAAGGAGATATCAGGGTTTATTTTGCTCCTGGTCGTGTGAATTTAATTGGAGAACACACAGATTATAATGGAGGTCATGTGTTCCCATGTGCACTTACAATTGGTACATATATGGCCGTAAGAAAAAGAGAAGACAGACAGCTCAGATTCTATTCAATGAACTTTGAAAATCTTGGAGTGATTGAGGATTCATTAGATAATCTTGTTGCAAAGGAAGATGGAGAGTGGACTAACTATCCAAAGGGAGTTATCTGGGCATTCGAAGGAAGAGGAATGAAGCTTGACTGTGGACTTGACATTGCGCTTTATGGAAATATTCCAAATGGATCTGGTCTTTCATCATCAGCATCACTTGAGGTTGTGACAGGATATATGCTCAAGGACATGTTTGGCTTTGACGTGACAAATCAGGATATTGCCCTTATAGGTCAGTATTCAGAGAACAACTTCAACGGATGCAACTGTGGAATTATGGATCAGTTTGCATCAGCAATGGGAAAAGCTGACAATGCGATTTTCCTCGATACAGCAGATTTGTCGTATGAGTATGCACCAGTTAAATTAGACGGTGCCAAGATTGTAGTTACAAACTCAATGGTTAAGCACAGCCTTGTAACATCAGCATACAATGACCGCCGCAATGAGAGTTCTCAGGCACTTGCAGATTTGCAGCAGGTATGTGGTATCAGCACTCTCGGTGAGCTTACAGAAGAGGAATTTGAAAAATACAAGAATTCAATAAAAGACGAAGTAAACCGCGCCCGTGCAAAGCATGCTGTATATGAGAACCAGCGTACAATCAAGGCTGTTGCAGCTCTTAAGAATAACGATATTGAGACATTCGGTAAGCTTATGAATGCGTCTCATGTATCGCTTAGAGATGACTATGAGACATCATGTGAGGAAGTAGATGTTCTCGTTGAAGAGGCATGGAAGATTGACGGAGTAATCGGATCAAGAATCACAGGAGGCGGATTTGGTGGCTGTACTGTAAGCATTGTAAAGGATGACGCAATTGATATTTTCAAAGAAAAGCTTACAGCAGCATATGGGCAGAAGGTCGGAAAGACACCGGAATTCTATGTAGTATCTATCGGAGATGGACCAAGCAGATTGATCTAATTATTTTATGATTGAGGAGAGCAAAAATGATTCAGTAAAGAATTTTTGAATTAGTTAAATATGGTATAACAACAGGACTTGTTGAGAAGGCTGATGAAGTATATACAGTAAACCGTTTACTCGAGCTTTTTGAGGTGGATGATATAGAAGACAGTGTGTTCGAAGCTGTATCAGCACAGCCGGCATAGACATAGGAAGAGGCAGAGTCTAAGCTTGAGCAGATATTAGAGGACATGATGACATACGCTTATGACAATGGAATCATGAAAGAAAACAGCATTGTATACAAAGATTTATATGAGAATGAATCTGCACTTGCAGCCACAGATTATTTCTATAAATTAAGCTGTGACAGCAATTATATCCGCAGACAGAGGATTAAAAAAGATCAGAAGTGGACAACAGATACAGAGTTTGGAACACTTGATATTACTATCAATCTTTCAAAGCCTGAGAAGGATCCAAAAGCTATTGCAGCAGCGAAGAAATCGAGGTAATGGGACTTGCTGTATTCGTTCTACTGAGACACTTGCTTCTCACGCAGACTGGGTAGAAGGCTTCCTTCCAAAATATGATTCAATTACAGAAGAGAATGTAATGGATATTATTCATGAAGAAATCGGTCTGGTATTTAGCGAAGTACTGAAATGCGCAGGTGTATACAAGTGTGATGAAGAAGGAAGAAATGCATTTACAAGATTTGTTGACTATGTCAATGCATAAGAGTTATACTGTTAGCTATGGATGATAATAGCGTAAAATACAGACAGTTATATTTTAATAGTGAAATGCAGATATATCAGGAAACTCAGGTTGTATCGCGTGAGATGAATCAGGACGAGATAGAAGAATATGAGAATATCGTGGAAGATTCTAATCAGATGACAATATTTGATTTTATGATTTAGTGCAATACTAAGATAAACTCCTTGTAGAAATAGTTTTACAAGGAGTTTTTTTGTTAAAATATCATGAAAAAGGTACTAAGATGTTGAATAATTTTTACTAATAATATACAATTATGTATATATGACAAATTTTTGATTTAGAACATAATTAATGGGGGGAAGCGATGAAAGATAGCGATGTAAAAATTACAATTTCAAAAGATGAAATGAAAGCATCACTTGAACTCGCACAACCAGAAGATGGAGAAGAGTACAATTATTCTGAAGTTGAGAAGGCAATAAAGTCCAGAAAGGTGACTTTTGGGGTTGACTATGATCTTGTTTCGAGGATGGTTAAAGACAAGATTTACAATTGCTCCTATATAATTGCAAGCGGCAAAGAGAAAAAGGATGGGGTAGATGGCTACTTAGAGTACAAATTTACAACTGAATTTGATAAAAAACCGCAGGTGAATGAGGATGGAAGTGTAAATTATCACAAGCTTCATCTGATAGAGATTGTTGAAAAAGATCAGGAGATTGTGGAAGTGCATGACCCTATTGCATGTGAGAATGGCATGACAGTTACAGGCAAGATAATTCTTGCAAAAGCGGGAAAGGCAGTATCGCTGCTTCAGGGACGAGGCTTTAGACAGCTGCCGGATAAGCACCACTATGTAGCTGATTTATGTGGCAAGATAGAGAAGGTAAACGAGAAAGTTTTCATATCTGAGATATATGAGATAAATGCTGATGTAGACATGAAAACGGGGAATATTGATTTCCGTGGAGATGTTGTAATTCATGGCAATGTTACGTCCGGCATGAGTGTCATTGCGACTGGTTCGGTTACAGTTGACGGTACAGTGGAGGCTGCAACTATAAAGGCAGGAAAAGACATAATAATCCGTGGTGGCTTTATCGGTGGATACAAGGGACTGATAGAGACCGATAGTAATCTTCTTGTCAAATTCATGGAATATGGAACAGTCAGGGCTGCCGGTGATATAAATACTGATTCTATTTTGAACTGTCATGTGACCTGCTACAGTCATATATTTATGGAAGGCAAGCATGCCAATATAATTGGTGGGTATGTATATGCAGCCTGTGGAATAGAGGTATATAGTCTTGGTAGTGACAAGGGAGCAGAGACAAAGATTGTTGTTGGAATAGAGAAAATGCACCTTCAGCAGATTATTTCTTTCAGAACTAATATATCTGATGAAAAGGAGTTGCTTAACAAGATTGATGTTGCCTTAGAACAATTGGAGAAAATTGCCCAGGCGCAGAAGATGGACTCTTCCAAGGATCCGAAGCGTCTTGCACTCCTTAGATCAAAGATAAAAACCCAGTCTGAT
This sequence comes from Agathobacter sp., assembly GCA_034100525.1. GTDB lineage: Bacteria > Bacillota > Clostridia > Lachnospirales > Lachnospiraceae > Roseburia. The sequence goes on along the minus strand of JAXELM010000230.1, from coordinate 12,436 downwards.
TTGAAAAAGAACCAGATGGATTTGGCAAAGCTTGAAAATTTAAAGGAGCGTGCAAAGGATGCAAAGGTTGTTGTGATAAGGAATGTTTATCCGAGAGTATCTGTTACGATTGGAACAGAAAAGGCCTCAGTAAAGGAATTGATTAGTACAGTTGAATTTAAACTACATAATGAAAAAATAGGAATTTTTTCAATGAAAAGTGCAGAGCATTAAGGAGATGTTTTGTATGGAATACGGTAAGATTCAGAATTTAAAACAACAGGGAAATGTCATAACTATTGAATTTGAAAAGCAGTATGCAATTGTGTCCGTTATTACAGACGAGATACTTCATTTTCAGGTATTGTGCTGGAAAAAGGATTACAAATCGCTGGCTGTAGAGGGTGATAAGTCAGTAGCATGTGAGTTTACAGCCAACATGGACAGTGACTGTATTACGATAAAGACAAAGGCGGTTACAGCCAGAATATACGATGATTTCTATACAGAAATATATGGCAGGAATGGTAAATTGCTTCTCGCGGATTACAAGGGCGAGCGCGAAATCAAACAGAAGATAAGTGAGAACATGATAGAGATGCTTAAAGCGGAAGGCCATGAGACTCCGGATTCGCTTGAGACAAATCATAAGATTGAAATAATAAAGAAGCTTGAGAAAGATGACTGCTTCTATGGATTAGGTGATAAGACAGGATTTTTAAACAAGAGACATTTTGCTTACGAGAACTGGAATTCAGATATTCCGCAGGTTCATATGGAGAATATGCCTGCAATTTATAAGTCTATTCCATTTGTTATGTGTAAGAAAAAAGAAGGTGTATTTGGACTCTTCTTTGACAATACATTCCACAGTTATATAGACCTTGGAAAAGAGAATGACAATTACTTTTTCTATGGTGTTGATGAAGGAAATCTGGATTATTATTTTATCGCAGGAGATAAATTACCGGATATTGTAAGGAATTACACATATCTTACAGGAAGAGCACCGATGCCGCAGCTTTGGACTCTGGGATATCATCAGTGCAGATGGGGATATGAGTGTGCGAAGGATATCAGAGAAGTAGCATACGGTATGAGAGAACACAGGATTCCATGTGAGTCTGTTCAGTATGATATTGATTACATGGATGAATTCAAGGTGTTTACATGGGATGAAAAGCATTATGAGGCACCGGGCAAGCTTATGGATGAGCTTGCTGAGATTGGATTTAAGCCGGTTGTTATCATTGATCCTGGAACGAAGAAACAGGAAGGCTATTACATGTATGATGAAGGAGTGGAGAATGATTATTTTGCAAAGACTCCGGAAGGTGATATATATGTAAATGCTGTATGGCCGGGTGATGCAACCTACCCTGATTTCGGTAGAAAAGAAGTAAGAGACTGGTGGGGAAAGAGTCACAGGTTCCTGACGGATATGGGTGTAAAGGCTATCTGGAATGACATGAATGAGCCGGCAAGCTTTAACGGTCCGCTTCCTGATGATGTTGTATTCCATATTGAGGACAGGGAGACAAACCATGCTGAGGTACACAATGTATATGGTCATTTTATGGGAATGGCGACTTTTAATGGAATGAAGGAGCTGACAGGCAAGAGACCTCTTGTAATTACAAGAGCATGCTATAGTGGAAGCCAGAAATATACTGCAGTATGGACAGGTGATAACCAGAGCCTGTGGTCACATCTACAGATGCTTATTCCACAGCTTTGTAATCTCGGAATGAGTGGGTTTGCCCTTGCAGGAACAGATATAGGCGGTTTTGGTGGCGATGCCAATCCGGAGTTGCTTTGCAGATGGATTGAGGCAGCAATTTTTTCTCCATTTTTCAGAAATCATTCTGCAAAAGGAACAAGAAATCAGGAGCCGTGGGTATTTGGTGAGGAAGTGACAGATATATACAGAAAGTATGTAGAGCTTCGTTATAAATTCCTTCCATATATTTATGATTTGTTCTATAAATGTCAGGAGACAGGACTTCCTGTAATGAGACCACTTGTGCTTCATTATGAGGATGATGTGAACACACATAACTTAAACGGAGAATTCCTTGTAGGTGAGAGCATGCTGGTTGCACCGGTTGTGGAACAGGGGGCAACAGTTAAGCTGGTATACCTGCCTGAGGGTGTATGGTATGATTACTGGACAGGCAAATCAGTTCAGGGCGGAAGATATATCATGAGAGAGGCCGGACTTGATGTATGTCCTATCTATATCAAAGAGGGCAGTATAATTCCGACATATGAGGTTGTTGAGTATGTTGGACAAAAGCCGTATGACAAGCTTGTTCTTTTAACAACACCAGGTGCTGCCACTTATGAGCATTATCAGGATAATGGTGAGGACTACAAGTATCAGGATGGAGAGTACAATCTTTACAGATTTATCAAATCAAAGGATGGTATACTTGATACAGAGCTTGTTCATGAAGGATATGAGCAGTATAAAACTATAGAAATTAAAGCGTTATAGTCTATATTATAGACACACCCCGATTTTGTATACGGGGTGTGTTCTTATTTTATAGGAAATTATCTCTCTTTACAAATACAGATAATTATTGTAAAGTTAGAACGTTAAGTTATGTTATTGGAAACAAAGCGGAGGAACCGATATGAATAAGTGGGAAGAGAATATAAGAAAAGTTGTTCCTTATGTTCCGGGTGAGCAGCCAAAGGACAGCAATATCATTAAGCTGAATACAAATGAAAATCCATATCCGCCGGCAAAGGAAGTTGCCGAGGCACTTGCTTCAGTTGATATAGACAGACTCAGATTGTATCCTGACCCGACAGTAGGAGATTTGGTACATGCCCTTGCACTGAACTATGGCGTGAAGGATGAGCAGGTATTTGTCGGAGTTGGCTCGGATGATGTTCTGGCGATGATATTTATGACATTTTTTAATTCTCCAAAGCCTATTCTTTTCCCGGAAGTAACATATTCATTTTATGATGTATGGGCAGATATGCTTAAGATTCCATATAAGCAGATTCCGCTTGATGACGAGCTTAAGATTAGAACAGCTGATTATTATGAAGAAAATGGTGGAGTTATCTTCCCAAATCCAAACGCACCGACGGGAGAGCTGCTTGCTTTAGAGCAGATAGAAGATATTATAAATCACAATCAGGATGTAATAGTTGTGGTTGATGAAGCATATATTGATTTTGGCGGGGAGAGTGCGCTTTCTCTTATTGATAAGTATGATAATGTCCTTGTGGTTCAGACTTATTCTAAATCCAGATCACTTGCTGGTTCAAGAATTGGATACGCTATAGGCAATCCAGTATTGATTAAGTATTTGAATGATGTTAAGTACTCATTTAACTCATATACGATGGACCAGATTACTATAAAAGTGGGTGTTGCTGCTCTTGCTGACCAGAAATATTTCAAAGAGACTACTGAGAAAATAATCAGTACAAGAGAATGGACAAAGGAACAGCTTGCACGTCTAGGCTTTGTGTTTGGTGATTCAAAGAGTAACTTTATTTTTGCAAAGCATCCAAAATATTCAGGTGTGGAGCTTTTTGACGAGCTGAAAAAAGCCGGAATATATGTCCGTCATTTCAGTAAACCAGAGAAAATTAATGAGTATTTGCGAATAAGTATAGGAACTGATGAACAGATGCAGAAGTTGATTGCGTTTTTAGAGAGTTATATAGGAGGATAATATGCTTAAACATTATATTATAGTTTTTCTTGTTTCAATGGTGCCTTTGATAGAACTTAGAGGTGCTGCAGTTTATGCAGGTGGATTTGGGCTTCCTGTTTTTCAGTCATTTCTTGTATGCATGATTGGTAATATGATTCCAGTACCTATCATATACTTTTTTGCAAGAAAGGTTCTTGAGTGGGGGGCTGATAAGCCATATATTGGTAAGTTCTTTACTTTCTGTCTTGAAAAAGGAAAAAAGGGTGGAGATAAGCTACAGGAGAAAACAGGCAGAGGTCTATTCCTTGCTTTACTATTATTTGTTGGAATTCCAGTTCCGGGCACAGGTGCGTGGACAGGAACACTTGCAGCAAGCATTCTGGATATGGAGGCAAAAAAGACATTTTTGGCGGTATTTTTAGGATTAATACTTGCATGCGTAATAATGATGACACTTAGTTATTTTGGGTTTTCTATTATATAATGCATTTGATTGGGGGTTTTGTAATTGTTTAAGAAAAATGACTACACCAGGTATGTCTTTGAAAGTATTAATAAACCAGTTTTGATGGCAGATGATTCGCTTAATATATTATCTGCAAATGACTGCGCAAAGCAGTTCTTTTCTATAAAAGACGAACAAAAGGTTCAATTCTATCAGCTTTTTGAGATTTCAAAAGAGGATGCATCCAATTATTTTGAATGTGCATTTAGCGGGTTTGCGGAAGAGAATTATCATCTTGTAGCAAGAACGAACAATGCGATATGTGAGGTCACATTTAATCCTATATCTAACAGGAAAAATCATCCTGTATGCATGATGATTATGGTGGAGGACAGGACAAAAGAGCTTGAGACTGTTGATAGCCTGCGTCAGGTAAAGGTGGGGCTTGAACAGCAGCTTAGTGACAAGAATGCACAGCTTGAATCTATGACACTTCAAATGGTTACAACCCTTTCAAATTTTATTGATTCTAAAAACGTAAACACAGCAGGACATTCGAGTCGTGTGGCAAGATATTCAGGTATGATTGCCAGAGAATTAGGCTGGAGTGATGAGGAGATTCATAATTTGTATTATACATCTCTTCTTCATGATATTGGCAAAGTGGGCAATATATCAGATGAACGCAATGATAAGCACACAATTCTTGGGGCTGAGATATTAAAGGATATAAAGTGTATTGGCAATGTAGGTGCTGGTGCACTGTATCATCATGAGCATTACGACGGAAGCGGTTATCCATATGGCTTAAAGGGTGAGGAGATTCCACTGTCTGCTCGAATAATCGGAATCGCCAATGCATTTGATATGATGACAAGACAGACACAGGCTGATGAAGAAACATGTCTTGCTTATGCAGCTGACAAGATTAAAGAGCAAGCTGGCAAAAAATATGACCCTTATCTGTGTGAGGTTGTAATGCACATGATACATGATAAATCTCTTTGTATTTTGAAGGATGATAAGGAAATTCTTGCCAACACAAATTTACTCAGTGAAAGTAGTCGGCTTGTTGCAAAGCTTATCGGAAGCGAGCTTGATAAGACACGTAAAGAGGCAGAGAATGATTATCTGACAAACATATGGAACAGGGGCACAGGCGAGCGTCACATATCTGAGTATTTAAAGACTGCTGACGGAGCACTGGCAATTATTGATTTGGATAACTTCAAAAGAATAAACGATACATTTGGACATCAGATGGGAGATTATGCTCTTAAGCTTGTGGCAGATGTTCTGAAAATCCATAGTAAGAATGAGTTTTTGTGTCGAATGGGCGGAGATGAGTTTATGCTTTTTATGCGAGGCGTAAACACTATTGACGAGGTAAAGCAGATTCTTGATTCAATTATTCTGACATACAATAGCAAGGTCGAGGAGTCTGATGTATTGTCGCATACATCGTTGTCGATAGGAGTCGCTCTTTCATCGATTGAAGGACGCGATTACCAACAGTTGTTCAGGTGTGCAGACAGGGCTTTGTATTATGTAAAGCAGAATGGTAAGAAGGGTTATAGCTTCCATAACAGGGCAGAACTTTCGGGTGATACTTCGCAAAAGCCTCTTCTTGATATTGAGCGCCTGGCATTTTCTATAAAGAACAATGTTAATTATTCAGGAGCTTACAGGGTAGAATACAGACAGTTTATGCACACGCATGAGTTCATAGAAAAGTATGCTATGAGAAATAATCAGTCAGTGCAGCTTGTACTGCTTACAATTGATTATGAACACTCAGTTCCTCTTAGTGTATCAGAACAGGAGGATGTGATTGAAGCTTTGGAAAGAGCTGTTTCTTTATCTCTTAGAGGCGTGGATGTGAGCACGAGATTTTCGACATCGCAGATGCTTTTGACTTTGGTAGATACGTATGAGAATAATGTGACCATGGTGGTGCGCCGTATATTGAAGGAGTTCTATCATATATACAGCGCCGATCGGATAATTATCAAATATGAGACAAAAGATATTACCATTAAGGCTTCTTAGTTTGGTTTATGCCAAAGCAAAACAGCATGAAGCCTCCGATGAGTGAGAAAATTGTTCCGCCGATTATTATCAATCCCAGAAGCAGTGTATTAAAGTCACCAAGCAGAGGTGATACTACAGCTGCCCACAGGTTAAACAGAAAATGCAGGAATATTGAAAAATAAATACTTTTTCCTTTGTGGCATACATATCCAAGAATAAGTCCCAGAGCGAATGCGTAGCAGCCCTGAACCAGATTCATATGATATGCGCCAAACAAAAGTGCCTGAATTATATTGGCGAGCCAGAAAGGAAATACCTGCTTGGCAATGCTGAAGGTCACTCCTCTGTAAATAAGCTCCTCACCGATTGGAGCAAGGATTACAGAGTATATAAAGAGTATAAGGCTCATTTCGTTGGAGATACCAGCATTTTCCATCAAATCTTCATATTGCTTAAAGGTGTCAGGATTAATATACAAAATCAGAGCACATATCAGTGAAGAACCAAACTGTGCGCCTGGGACAAGCAATACGATTCCGGCTAGACTTATCATGTGATTTGAAGTCAGCTTATTGTGTTTGAGAGGTAAGTAATCAGCTTCGTATTTGATGTAATACCATAATCCGAAGATGCAAATCGCAAAAAGTGAATATATAATCATAAGCATGCCATTGAAATCTGTATCTGTTAATATTTCCAGAAAAAGGCTGCTAAAGCTTTTGGAAGAGTTGCGTCCTTGTAATAAACATATAATGCCACCCATTCCCATGGCATAAAAGCTTGCAACAAACTGCAAAGCCTCGGCCAGAATGAATGGAACAAATATTAACAAGAAATATCCAAATTTTTTCATAATGTACTCCTCGATTCAAATATGAATATTATTCTTAAAACAATTTCATAATTATAACATAGTAATGTTTTAGAGCCAAGTAAAAATTATGTGAGGATAGCTGTTTACTTCAAGACTTTAATATGCTAAAATAAACACAGAATAAGTCTTAGAACATGGGGAAGGAATACACCGATGAGTAAGAAGTTAAGAACGGAAGCCGTTGATTATTTGTTTGATGCTATTCTTAGTTTGGAGAATAGAGAAGAGTGTTATACATTCTTTGAGGATGTATGTACTGTAAATGAGCTTTTATCTTTATCACAGAGATTTGAAGTAGCGAAGATGCTCAGGGAACAGAAGACATATCTTGATATAGCAGAGAAAACAGGTGCGTCGACAGCGACAATAAGCAGGGTGAATCGTTCATTGAATTATGGCAATGACGGTTATGATATGGTTTTTTCTCGACTTAATCAGCAAAAGGAAGAGGAAAGTGAATAGTAAATAAAAACGCCAGCAGTGTGCCGGCGTTTATTTTTTTTCTTTATTCTCTTTGTTTTCTTCATTAAGAGAATCGATTACATTCTCAATAATCATTTTCTTGAGATATACATCGAAGCTCAGCATACAAATGAAACTGAATGAATGAAGGAAATTCCTATCCTCCTCAGGGAAATCATTGAATGTATTATGCGCAATGGTGAACTTCTTGGCGATATCCTTCAGCAGCTTCTCTGACTCGTGAGATTCAAGACTGAATACTTCTTTGTAGATATCCTGCATGTTAAATCCGTCTTTGTTGCCGAAATATTTGTCAGTCAGAGGATTGAGAATCGACTGGATATCACTGATACTTAGTATGTTCTTGAAATAATATATAAATATCAGAGTAAGAACATGTTCCTTAGTGTATTTCTTTTTCTCAGAAGGCGGAAGAAGGTCATTCTTCGCATAGTTGTTAATCATGGTCTTCGTGAGAATCTTATCAGTGTCATAGCGTTTGCAGGCTGAAAGCTGTTCCTCCATAAAAGTGGTAATCTGATCCATATATAAATCAATATTTGGAATATCTTCCGGCTTTACATAATCAATTTTCTTAAGTTGTTTCTGTAATGAATCAATAAAAGAACGTACATCATTTTCCATGGTTTTTACCTCTGCATTATTATATAGTATTAAAAACTATATGACAAGGTTTTTTTATTAATTAGCATCTGCTGTTTAAATATAAGGAAGGTTGTGATAAAATGGAGAATGTAGTGTCCGGTGGGGATATAAGGGAGAAAAATATGTACTTAGATAATATGAATGAGATGCAAAAGCAGGCAATTTTACATACGGAAGGTCCTCTGCTTATTCTTGCAGGAGCCGGTTCTGGAAAGACCAGAGTACTGACACACAGGACGGCATATCTTATTGATGAGATGAGAGTCAATCCGTATCATATACTTGCTATTACTTTTACAAATAAGGCAGCTGGCGAGATGCGTGAGCGAATTGATGATATAGTAGGATTTGGTTCGGAGAGCATATGGGTTTCTACTTTTCATTCTACCTGTGTGAGAATTCTTAGAAGATACATAGACCGGCTTGGATATGATACTAATTTCACTATCTATGATGCCGATGACCAGAAGTCGCTTATGAAGGATATATGCAAGAGGCTTGAGATAGATACAAAGCAGTTCAAAGAGAAGATGTTTTTAAGCGTTATATCATCTGCCAAGGATGAGTTGATTGATCCGATTGAATTTGAGAACAGGGCAGCCGGAGATTTTACCAAGCGTAAGCAGGCTATGGTTTATAAGGAGTATCAGCAGGCACTAAAGGCAAACAATGCACTTGATTTTGATGATTTGATTTTCAAGACAGTTGAGCTTTTTAAGCTTGATAAAGAAGTATTAAGCTCATATCAGGAGCGTTTCAAATATATCATGGTAGACGAGTATCAGGATACTAATACTGCACAGTTTGAGTTGATTCGTCTGCTTGCATCTAAATACAAGAATCTTTGTGTGGTTGGTGACGATGACCAATCAATTTACAAATTCAGAGGTGCGAATATATATAACATACTTAATTTCGAGAAGCATTTTCCTGATGCAAAGGTTATTAAGCTTGAGCAGAATTACCGCTCAACACAGAATATTCTGGATGCAGCAAACAGCGTAATAGCCAACAATGTCGGACGAAAAGACAAGAAACTGTGGACAGAGAATGGCGAGGGCGAGAAGATTACTTTTGAGCAGCTTGACAGTGGATATGAAGAAGCTGACTATGTAGCAAGAGATATCAGCAGAAAAATCAGACAGGGCGAGGCTAGATATAAGGATTGTGCTGTTTTGTACAGAACTAATGCACAGTCACGACTTTTCGAAGAGAAATTTATTACATCGAATATCCCATACAAGATAGTTGGCGGGGTAAATTTCTATGCCAGAAAAGAAATAAAGGACTTACTTGCTTACCTCAAGACAATCGACAACGGACGGGATGATCTGGCTGTTAAGAGAATAATAAATGTACCTAAACGTGGAATCGGTGCAACAAGTATAAACCGGGTATCAAATTATGCGATGGATAATGATATCGACTTCTACAGTGCACTGCGAAGAGCTGCCGATATACCCGGAGTTGGTAGGGCTGAGAGTAAAATCAGACCATTTGTCCTTTTTATACAGGGCTTAAAAGCTAAATCAGAGATACTGAGTGTTTCACAGTTATTGGAAGAGATTATAGAACAGACTGGATATGTTGATGAGCTTCGCGCAGAAGGAACTGATGAAGCAGAGGCCAGAATTGAGAATATCAACGAGCTTATCAGCAAGACTGTTGCTTACGAGGAGAGTACGGATGAGCCAAGCCTCAGTGGATTTTTGGAGGAAGTGGCGCTTGTAGCTGATATTGATGATGTCGACAGCGAGAGTGATTATGTTGTGCTTATGACACTTCACAGTGCGAAGGGACTTGAATTTGATAACGTATATCTTGCAGGAATGGAAGACGGACTTTTCCCAAGCTATATGTCGATTACAAGTGACAATGCAGCGGCAGAGATAGAGGAGGAGCGCCGACTGGCATATGTTGGAATAACAAGAGCCAAGAAGAATCTGACCATCACATCTGCGAGAATGCGAATGATACGTGGTGAGACACAATATGGAAAAGTATCACGTTTTGTCAAAGAGATTCCAGGCGAACTCCTAAAAGGTGAGATATACGAACCGAGAACGTCAGGCTATGAAGAGCGGCCAAGCTCAGCATCTACTTATCAAAAGGCAAGGCGTGCATTTAAGGATGTACCTGTATATACACCGGTTTCGAACCAGAAGTCTTTTGCAAGCAATAATACAAGTGGAGTGGCTTTGGATTATGCCGTGGGAGACAGGGTAAGACATATAAAATTCGGTGACGGCGAGGTAAAGGCAATCGTCGAAGGCGGAAGAGATTTTGAAGTGACAGTTGATTTTGACAAGGCTGGCACAAAGAAAATGTTTGCTACTTTTGCAAAACTAAAAAAAATCTGATTTTTTATACATTTTTATAGGAAAAAAGGGAAACATATGATATAATATGTTTAATATTTAGAGAAGGAGATTATATGACTATGAGCAAGGTAGAGGAACTTTTAAAAGAAGCAAAGATTAATGATCTTCTTAACAAGAAAGAAGAAGAGAAGAAGCCTTCAAAGACTTTGATTATTTTTGCAGTTATTGGAGTTATTGTTGCAGTTGCAGCAGCTGTTTATGGAGTATATCGTTTCTTCACACCTGATTATTTAGATGATTTTGAAGACGATTTCGAAGATGACTTTGATAACGACTTCTTTGAAGATGAAGAAGACGATGTTGAGCCAACACCAGTAGTTAGAACAACAGAGCCAAAGAACGTGGAAGAATAATTGATGAGGGGGCTACCAAGGTAGCCTCTTTATTATTGTGAGGAATATATGAAAAAAGGATATATAGGAGAGGGAATCGTAAGCAAAGTAGATTTCCCTAACAAAGGAACTGTAATTACAGAAGAGGGCGAAAGTGTAATCGTAAAGAATACGATTCCAGGGCAGAAGGTTTCTTTTGCAGTAAATAAAGCAAAGCATGGAAAATACGAAGGACGTTTACTTGAAGTGCTCAGGCAGTCGGAGCTTGAGACTGAAGAGAGATGTCCTCATTTTGGTGTGTGTGGAGGATGTACATATCAGCCGGTTCCATATGACAAGCAGCTAGAGATAAAGCTTGAGCAGGTGAGAAAGCTGATAGCTGATGCTGTGGGAACAGAGGAAGAGGCCGGATACGAGTTTCTCGGTATCAAGGAGAGTCCAAAGATTACAGAGTATCGTAACAAGATGGAATTTTCCTTTGGTGATGAATATAAAGATGGACCACTGGCACTCGGAATGCACAAAAGAGGCAGCTTTTATGACCTTGTAACAGTGTCCGACTGTAGGATAGTAGATTCTGATTTCAGAAAAATACTTATGACGACACTTACTTTTTTTGAGGAAAAAAAGATTCCATATTTTCATAGAAGGACTCATGAGGGCTATCTGAGACATCTGTTAGTAAGAAAAGCAGTAAAGACAGAGGAAATCTTAATTGATATCGTTACAACCAGCCAGCGTGAGCTACTTGGCGGAATAGAAGAGGATGAGCTCTATAAGGAGTATAGTTACAGAATAATTTCATCAGGATTACAGGGAAGAGTAAGAGGAATTCTGCACACCAAAAATGACAGTGTTGCCGATGTTGTGAAGAATGAATGGACAGAGGTTCACTATGGAGAGGAATTCTTCTATGAGGAGCTTTTGGGACTTAGATTTAAGATTTCTCCTTTCTCATTCTTCCAGACAAATTCGCTTGGCGCTGAGGTGCTTTACCAGACCGCAAGAGATTTTATCTTAAATGGTGATGAGAATTCGTTAAATGAGAAAACAGTCTATGATTTGTACAGTGGAACAGGCACGATTGCGCAGATGATGGCACCAGTATGTAAAGAGGTCGTAGGTGTCGAAATTGTGGAGGAGGCAGTTGAGGCTGCGAAAGAAAACGCACAGCTGAATGGGCTTGGCAACTGCAAATTTCTCGCAGGCGATGTTCTTAAAGTATTGGATGATATTGAAGAAAAGCCAGACTATATAATTCTTGACCCACCTCGCGATGGTATTCACCCGAAAGCTCTCGAGAAGATAATCGCTTATGGCGTGGAGAACATGGTCTATATCTCATGTAAGCCAACCAGCCTCGCACGAGATTTGCAGGTGTTTGTGGAGCGTGGTTATAAGGTGAAGAAGGTGTGTTGTGTGGATATGTTCCCTAATACGGTGCATGTTGAGAGTGTTGTTCTTTTGTCCCAACAAAAAGCGGATGATTATCTGGAAGTAGAGATCGACTTGGATGAGCTTGATGCTACTAGCGCAGAGACTAAGGCTACATATGAAGAAATTAAGAAATATGTTGCAGAGCA
>JAXELM010000212.1:0-4873 GCA_034100525.1 Agathobacter sp. | reverse complement strand
AATAGCAAGGATAAGAGATACACCCATGATTGCTAAGAAAGGATGAACCTTAAACTTAGAAATCGCTACAATCATAACAATGATTGCCAGCACAAACACAATTATCAATGGTAACCCTGTCATAAAAACACCTCTTTCTTTTGAATGTTCACTTTGTACAAATCATTGTACTTATTATGGTGCAATTATAACACGGTGTTTCAATCAAGTATATGTTACCCATAACATATTATTGTAAAAAATATTGTTACATATAATATCTATTATAAATATTTGTTAAAATATATTATATAATTATGTACCAGCACACATGCATATCATTAGTAATCAAGGTCATATGCTATTCTCATCGCAATATATAATGCAGCACTTTCTGATGGTTTTCTCACATCATACCCCGATATATCTTTCAGCTTATTAATCCTATACTGCAATGTATTCTTATGAACATACATTAAATCAGACGTCTTTTGTATTGAGCCATCAGTTTTAAAGTATATATTAAGCATGGTAATATAATCTTTTATCTCATCATGACTGCATCCATTAAAAATTTTACCAATATATTCTCTTTTTCTCTCAGTAGGAACACAGCTTAATACAAGTTCAAGACTCATATTCTCATAACATACAATATCCTGTCCCTCATCACTGGCACTCTCCCAGGCTTTATTAGCCTGAATATATGCATAATGCATATCTCTGTCTGTACCATCGATTCCAATATTCAGCCTGAACCCAACTTTATCATACACATACTTAGTCATCTTCTTTGAAAATACAACCAGCTGCTCCGTAGCCATCCTGTCCACAAGAATAATCTGCCTTGAAGCATTTCTGAAATGAATTGCGCCCTCAATCTTGTTAAGATAAGCATCAATTGCATTCTCAAATTTGGATATCTTTGACTGTCCTTCCTGAGTTTCCTTATATCTGTCAAGTTCCTCAACACTGGCAATAATAATTCTTCTCGGTCTGTTAATGTCTATATTAAGAGCCATTCCACGCTCCTCAAGCTCCCTGTAATTAACGTACCCTGTATTAATAAGCCACTCCTCAAGAAAAGCATTACGTACACGTTTATCCATAAGCTGGTGATAACTTGCCCGCTTTTCCATAAGAAGAATCTCTGTCATCTTCTTAATAAGTCTTCCTGAGTTAATAACCTCATCATAAGAACCAGTAATACCAACAACTCCTACTATCTCTCCTTCCAGTTCCAGTGGAAGATTCAGACCTTTTTTAGCTGTATCTGTAGCCAGATCATCTGTAATATAATATTCATCCAGCTTTTCTGTTATTATCTTATATGCACCTTCATGAAACTGACCAATTCTGTCCTTATCACAACTTGCAATAATACAGCCTGTTTCATCCATAAGATTAATATTCTGCTTTACCAGCTTTGATATTTCATTTACAATCTGTTTTGCCGATGTCTTGGATATATGCATAATTTTATTCCTTTACCCTGTTGTTAAAATACACAAAACGGTCAATTGCTTCAAATATATCATCGAAATTGCTTTTAGGAGCTGCATCTATATATTTTCTTAATATTGCCGTCTCTTTTCTTCCCTTATATCTTCCATAGAATATGTCGTACAGATTATGTCCCCTGACATATGTCCTTATATACTCCATATTATCAATTATGTCCTGTCTGCAGGATATTGTGATCCCTGTCTTTTCCAGCATATTTCTGGTGCTTTTCAACTTATACAGATATTCATTATATTTTTCGTAGAGTATATCATAGAACGCATCAACTGATTCAACTACTCCTATCTCAGACATAACTTCCGGATCAAGAAAATAATTCTCAAAAGAATAATACTTAAGAATAAGCACATTTCTGTCAGTCACTCTTGGAAGATTCCCGTAATCTTCTCTGGATCTTTCCTTATAATAATTAGTAAGCTGGTTCTTAAGCATATTGGGATCTTTTCCATCACTGTCTCTTATCATAAGAAACTGATCTTTAAGATACAGCGTATTAATATATTTCAGATTAGCATAGGTTTTTATATTAGTGCAGCTGTTAGTAGAGATAATAGCAATTCTGTTAAGCTGGCCATCTGTATTATATATTTCTGAATAATACTTTTCCAGAAGTAACGGCAGTCTGCTCCTGTCCTGCTTTCCTTCCACAATAAATACGAAGCTCACGTTCATCAGGTCATTAGCCGCATAGCCAAGATCATCAAGTATATGATCAATGTTTGCCTTAGGATAAACAACAGTATTATTATACTCATCTGATACAATCTGCTTTATCTGCCTTGTTGTAAAGTTAAACAGCATCTGTGGAGAATGTGTTGTGAATATAACCTGATTCTTGCGTGACAGCTTGTAAAGTATCTCACTTGCAACCTTCTGAAGCTGTGGATGAAGAAATATCTCAGGGTCTTCTATCAAAATGATATATGGCACTGTATTGCCATATTCAGCATATGTCTCCAGCAAAGATAATATATAGATACTGTTAAGGCCATCCGACAGTCCATCAATATCACTTATTGTATTTCTGTTCGCGTTATGCACAGTTGTGTCAATTGACATAAGTTTATCAACATCAAAATTAACTTTATAATGTATTGTCTGTCCTTTTCCGCCATTCTCTTTAAAATTCTCATTAAGACGATTCTCAAAATTGACAAGGTTAAGATTAAACAACTTAAACTGGAGAAGTCTGGTCGTCTCACTTAATGATAACTGGGATGGCTTCTTTTTGTTAATCATTCCTATACAGTTAAAGCACTGGTTGCAGTGTTTATGTTTATCAAACATACAGACATTACTTTTAAGGTCAGCATACTCCGTTCCGCCCTGAAGCATAACAATCGTATCCTGGATTGATGATTTTTTTCTCATATGGTCAACATAATATATCTTGGGAATCACGGCTTTGATATATGTATTATTCTTTTTAAAACCGTCCCTATATTTTACTTTACCATCTCTTGTGTATATATATTCAAATTCAAGTACATTATCATTATATGATGGAAGTTTGCTCTTAAAATCTTTAAGCCACAGATTGAAATGCTTAAAGGAACTTACAACTCCTCTTTCATATAAAAGCTCAAGATCGTTATCATCAATTAAAAGTCTGACTTTAATACTTATATTTCCTTCATTATCATTAAAATCATTATCAGACACCGCACAGTCTCCTGATACTAATCTTATGGCATCAAGAACCACACTCTTTCCTGTGCTGTTTCTCCCCACAAGAATCAGTACATCCTCAATATCCTTTAATTCCAGATCTTTAATTGATTTATAATTCATAATATGAAGATATGTAATCTGCATAAATCCCCCATTTTACCGTAAGACTTCTTCTGTCATACTCAAAATAAATTCTTAATACAGTTACATTATAACTCATAATATACAAATTTAATATAATCAAATTTTCAAACATCATCCAAAATAATACAGAAACTGTCGCTTCACGAAATTACATTCGTTAAAGCAACAGCCACTCAAAATATTAATATTTACAATACCAACTCATCTACTTATTTTAGTTTTTCGTATTCCGCCAAAGCATAACCATCTGTCATTCCAGCTATATAATCAACTATTGCTCTAACTAAAATTTTTCGTTTTTCAAATATGATAACATCTTCCGAAGTAGTATCTACATCCTTACCTTCTAGATACGCCATAATAGCGTCTCCGTCTAATTCTCGTTTTGTCAATTCATCAATCTCCATATTAACTAACTTAATACTACCATCACTCAAATTAATTGCTCTGTTTGCGACTTCATCATTACGATGTTTTAATGTCTCCAAGAATATTCTATGAACTGTTCCTGAATGCAATAATCTTGGATTGCTATAATATTTTTCAAACAAGGTCTGTACTATCATGCTTGCATTATAATCTGCTCTAGCGACCTCACTGTTACATATTACTTTTTTCTGTACAACTTTTTCCAAATAGTCATTTACCTTCTTAACATCTTCAGGAAATTCAATAAATTTAATTTCATTGTCCATTGTTATTTCGCCCAAATCTTGGTGCTTATCAATATTAGCAATAGAATGTTTAATCGTATTCTCAATAAAATAGTTTATAATAATCGAAACTATTCTTGCTATTTTCAACTCCTCTCGATCAACAATAGAATGTGCAGAATTATTTATATCTCTAATTTCTTCTTCTATTCTACCTCGCAATACACTGCATTTTTCAATTGCAAATCTATCCATAAGTTCATCGATTGTCATTACGCCTGAAGTTAGGGCATCATCTACGTCATGTCCCCTCTGAGCAATTTCATCTGCAATAGCAACCACTTGTCCTTCTAAACTAGAGCAAACTTGTACCTCTTCACTTTTATTGAGCTTAATTTTTGATATATACTCCTCCGATAAAAAATCTGATATTTCAATATCTTTCAATTTTAATTTGGTATGTTTTAAAACACCCTCTACAACCTGAACACTCACATTTAATCCTGGATGTTCTTTATACTTTTCCTCCAATTCAGTCAGAATTCGTGCGCTCTGATAGTTATGTTTGAAACCTCCAAAGCATCTTTTTTGCAATAAATCTTTAGTGCTAATCTTTGAACATTTATTTTCGTTTAACTCTTTATCTTCTTCATGTTTCACAAGAATTATACCTGCATCTATCTTGCCACTCAATATATCATCCAAGGTTCTTTCACCTTGATGTCCAAATGGTGTATGTCCCAAGTCATGTCCTAATGCTATTGCCTCAGTTAAATCTAAATTCAGCCCCAATGCATATGCAATAGCTTTTGCAATTTGATTTACCTCCAGTGAATGTGTCATACGCGTTCTAAAATAATCACCTTTTTCTGCTCCGAAAATTTGTGCCTTATCAACCAATC
>JAXELM010000165.1:0-19183 GCA_034100525.1 Agathobacter sp. | reverse complement strand
TTTAGTGCAATTGAGCCATGTAAATATACACCAATCAAATCATCTCCTAAATACCTTTTCCATATATCCACGACATTGTTAATCTGATTCAATATCTCTAATGGTAAATCCTTATATCCAAATTGCATTATTTCTATTTCTCTCCTGAATATATTTTCGCAAAGTGTTCAAAATGCTTCCTGATTTTATCCAATATCTCTTCTTCTCTCTCCGGCTGTCTGTCATACGTATGAATGAGAAGCGAAACCGGTGCAACAAACTCTAAGGCGAGCGATTCCGGATCATCCTTTTTTAAGATTCCCGTTTCCATAAGTTCCGCAAAAACACCTATGTACATTTCCTGCAGATTCTCCAGATAATAGCGACTTGTAATTTCAGCCATACGCTTACTGCGAAACTGTTCCATTGCCAGAATTCGTCGGACTTTTTGAATGATATCATCGTGCATTGTAAATTTGATTTTTTCCATCGCATTCTCTATTAACTCATCCATGCTTTGGGGAAATTTCTCAGCTTTGTTCTTTATACTAAAGCCCTCTTCATAATGAGAAGCAACCAAATCAATCATAGAATTAAAAATATCTTCTTTTCCTTTATAATGTCTATAAAGAGAAGGTCCTTTCAATCCGGCATTCTCTGCAATCAAATCTACGCCCACTCCATCATAACCTTTTTCTGCAAAAAGATTGAGTGCTGAATACAGTATTCTTTCCTTTGTTGGCATATTATCCATAATCTATCCTCCTGATGCTAACGCTCGTTTTCTATATTATAGATAACGACTACTATCGTTGTCAATACCGTTGGCCAGACCGCTACATAAACGATTAAGTCCTTATAAAATAAGAGTTTTTAGTTCTAAGCACACTAATACTACCTAAATTTTTTATTTTGGCATTTTTTACATATTAAATCTTAATTTTTGTTCAAAATCACAGTATTTAACAAATCCGCATTTTTCTTCATTTTATCGTTGATTTTTAAATATTTTTGCACTATACTCACGTTAACGGTTCACCAACTTAATCGTTTTCGTAGATTTTAATAAAATATTAATTATGTATATGGAGGATTAACTTATGCAATTCGGATATTTTGATGATGAGAGAAAAGAATACGTCATTACATCGCCAAAGACACCTTTACCATGGATTAACTATCTTGGAAGCGAAGATTTTTTCTCTTTGGTTTCTAACACTTGCGGAGGATACAGCTTCTATAAAGATGCTAAGCTTCTTCGTCTTACCAGATACCGTTACAACAATGTACCTTATGATAGCAATGGTCACTACTACTATATCAAGGACGGCAATACTATCTGGAATCCGGGTTGGATGCCTTGCAAGACGGAGCTTGACAGCTATTGCTGCCGCCACGGTCTTGGATATTCCATTTTTGAATCTAGTAAGAACGGAATAAATGCCAAGCTTACTGATTTCGTCCCTATCGGTGTTCCTTGTGAAGTAAACAAACTTACTCTCACAAATGAAAGCAGCGAAGTAAAAGAGCTTGATTTGTTCTCATATGTTGAATTCTGTCTCTGGAATGCTATGGATGATATGACCAACTTCCAGCGTAATTTCAGCACTGGTGAGGTAGAGGTTCACGGCTCTGAAATATATCACAAGACAGAATACCGCGAGCGTAGAAACCATTATGCTGTTTTTGCAGTAAATCAGCCTGTTGATGGTTTTGATACAGACCGCGATACTTTTCTCGGTGCATATGGCGAGAACTCTGCCCCAGAGAGAGTTGTGGCAGGTGAGTCAGGCAATTCAATTGCAAGCGGATGGGCACCTGTTGGCTCACATCACATCAAAGTGACATTACAGCCAAAAGAGTCAAAGGATTTAATCTTTGTTCTTGGATATATTGAGAATAAGCCTGAAGATAAATGGGTTGGATTAAACCAGATTAACCGTGCCCCGGCTCTTGAGATGCTTAAGCAGTTTGATACAGTTGAAAAAACAGATGCGGCTTTTGCTAAGCTCGCTGCTCACTGGGAGAAGCTTCTCTCTCACTTCAGCGTTTCTTCTGAAGAGACAAAGCTT
The DNA here is from genome assembly GCA_034100525.1 of Agathobacter sp. Taxonomy (GTDB): domain Bacteria; phylum Bacillota; class Clostridia; order Lachnospirales; family Lachnospiraceae; genus Roseburia. The sequence goes on along the minus strand of JAXELM010000165.1, from coordinate 17,132 downwards.
GACCGCATGGTAAATATCTGGCATCAGTATCAGTGTATGGTTACTTTCAATATGTCACGTTCTGCTTCTTATTTTGAATCAGGAATTGGACGCGGAATGGGATTTAGAGATTCATGCCAGGATTTACTTGGTTTTGTACACCTTATCCCGGATCGTGCAAGAGAAAGAATTCTCGATATTGCAGCTACTCAGTTTGAGGACGGAAGTGCATACCATCAGTACCAGCCACTTACTAAAAAAGGAAACTCTGACATCGGAAGCGGTTTCAACGATGACCCACTCTGGTTAATCGCCGCAACTGCTGCTTACATAAAAGAAACCGGAGATTATACAATATTAGATGAGAAAACTCCATATGACAATGACGAGTCAAAAGCGACTGATTTCATGGAGCATCTGCGCCGTTCATTCCAGTTTACAGCTACTCATCTTGGACCTCACAAGCTTCCTTTAATCGGTCGTGCTGACTGGAATGACTGCCTCAATCTGAATTGTTTTTCTGAGGAGCCTGGCGAATCCTTCCAGACATTTGGACCATCTGAGGGACCAGTTGCTGAATCAATATTCATTGCCGGAATGTTCGTACGTTACGGAAAGGACTACGTGGAGATTTGCCGTCACCGCGGATTAGATGACGAAGCAGCTGATGCCGAGAAATTAATCGCCGACATGGAAAAAGCTGTTATTGATGCCGGATGGGATGGCGAGTGGTTCATGCGTGCCTACGATGCTTATGGTAACAAAGTCGGCTCAAATGAATGTGAAGAAGGAAAGATTTTCATCGAGCCACAGGGCTTCTGCGTTATGGCAGAAATCGGAAAGGATCAGGGATTATGTCAGAAATCTATGGAGTCCGTTGAGAAATATCTGGATACAAAATATGGAATTGTTTTATTACAGCCATGCTACACCAAATACCATGTAGAGCTCGGTGAGATTTCTTCTTATCCAGGTGGATATAAAGAGAACGCTGGTATTTTCTGTCATAACAATCCTTGGATTTCAATCGCAGAGACAGTTATCGGACGCGGAAACCGCGCATGGCAGGTATATACAAGAACATGTCCGGCTTATATTGAAGATATAAGCGAAATTCATCGTACAGAACCATATGTGTACTCACAGATGATTGCCGGCAAAGATGCTCCAAACTTCGGAGAAGCGAAAAACAGCTGGCTTACGGGAACTGCTGCATGGACTTTCCTTAATGTATCACAGTACATACTTGGTATCCGTCCTGACTATGATGGTCTCATGATTGATCCATGTATTCCTGAGCATATAAAAGGATTTAAAGTATCAAGAACCTTCCGTGGTATCAATTACGATATCGAGATAACTAATCCTGACAGTGCTCAAAAAGGAATTGTTAAGCTTACTGTTGACGGACGGGAAATCAATGGAAATACAATTCCATATGACAGCAATATGACTGGCAAAACTGTAAAAGTTATTGCCGTTATGGGATAATTTTTATCACAAAAAATCCGATTACCATTCTCTAAAAGAGAAGGTAACCGGATTTTTTTACATCTTAAAGTTCTTCATATTCCGTTCAAGTATATTTGCTGTCGCTCTCAGGCTTTCAGCAGACTGTTCTACCTGCTTAAATCTCTCTGAAACATCTGTGATAACCCTGCTTGTTTCCTTCGTGTTAGTTACATTGCTCTCCGCTATATCAGACAATCCTCCAATCATTCCAATCATCTCAACTCTTGCCTGCTCAAGCTCCTGCGTCTTCATCTCGATGCTTCTGATTTTATCAATTGATGTATGTATCTCTCCTACTACTTCATTTACAGAGTCCTCTGTACTGACAATATACTGACTTTGTTTTCCAATAACAGACTGCATATGCTGCATTGCCTCTACTACATGCTGTGCATCTGACATAAGTGTATTTACAATTTGGTCAATTCTGCTACTTGCTTCATTTGACTGTACTGCAAGCTTCTGAATTTCATCAGCAACAACCGCAAAGCCCTTTCCAGCCTCACCAGCTCTGGCAGCCTCTATGCTTGCATTAAGTGAAAGCAGATTTGTCTGACCTGCAATCTCTGAAATAAATCCGGCAGCCTCACGAATTGTCTTTGCAGATTCATTTGTCTGTTCTGTAAGCTCTGCAATCACGTTTACGGCATTTCCGACATCACCACTTATACTCTTAAGCTCTTCAATAGTATCGCTTGTCTTATCACTTACGATAAGCATATTATCCGCACTCTTGTTTAATGCCTCGGCCTCAGCACCTGTTTCAATTATCAGATTACCCATATGTTCAATATTATCTGATGCATTTTGTGTATCCTGAGCCTGCGAAACAGCACCTGTTGTAATTGTATCTACCGACTGCATCACATAATCCATATTTTCAAAGGTCTGATGCGATGTCTGCTCAAGAGAATCAGAGGAATTGATAAGCTGATTCGTGCTGTCATTTATTCCACCAATTACAGCTCTAAGGTCGGTCTGTAGCTTGCTGATTGACCTTGACAAATCTCCCAGCTCATCCTTACGTTTCAGATAATTCTCATTGACCTGTACATTCAAATTTCCAGTCGCAAGTTCCTCCATACAGACAGTTTCTGCTTTTAATGTCTTTGAAATAGAGTTGGAAATCAGACCAGCACCAAGCATTCCAATAACTCCAATAACTACGACTATAATAATCATATAAAAAACAACACTAAGTGCATTATTAAGTGTTTCATTTTTATTAATTCCGGCAAAAACCATACCTATCGGTGCACTTGTATCATCACCTTGAAATACCGGTACATAATATCCGAAGTACAATACTCCATCTATTGAGACATTCTTGCTGAAATACTCCTGTCCATTTTTCAAAACAACCTCTTCGATTTTTGCCCCGGCAGGACTACCTAAAATTCTATCTCCGTTTTTGTCTGTTATGGAGGTCATTATTCTTTTTGTTCCATAGAAAAATGTTACATCCATTCCTGACTTTTCTTTGATAGTATCAAGCAGTTTATCTGAGCTTGAGATATTATATCCGCCTTTCCATATGTCACCATTTTCTGCAACAATATAAGAACCCGAATTCTGGTCATAAGCTGCAAGTGTTGCAGATGCTGTTCCTCGCAGTGACTGCTCTACCTGATTAACTATAGATTTTCTCAAATATGTCATTGACAACAGTACAATTATTATGCCCAATACACCAATTGGCACCAATGAACTAAGGAGCATTTTCTTTCGTATTGTAAGTTTCATCTGTTCTTCTCCCTTCGTATTATTCAACAAGTTCTACGTTTTCATAGTACCAGTTAATTCCGCCGGTTATTGTGGCGTCATCAAGCGTTGAGCCTTCGCTTCCAATTATTTCACCTGTGTTTGTCTTCAGCTCTCCGTCAAACACATTATTGCTTCCACTTAAAATCTCCTCTGTTGCTTTATCAACTTTTTCCTGTGTTCCTTCTGCGCAAAAAGATGCCAGATCAGTAATTTGAACAAGTCCCTCATTCATTCCACCATAATAATTTTTGCCTGTCCATGTTCCTTCAATTATTGAATCCACCGCTGACGTATAATATGCGCTCCAATTCCAAATAACACTACACAGACATGCCTTTGGAACCTCCTTACTCATATCTGAGTTATAGCCTATTCCATATACACCTTTTTCCTCTGCCAATGTCATTGGATAAGGTGTATCACAGTGCTGTGCCATAACATCACATCCCATATCAAGAAGCTCTTTTGCAGCTGCTTCTTCTTTTTCAGGATCATACCAGCTGTTTGTTACCTTTACATAAATTCTGGCATCATTGTTTACTGATTTCACACCAATTGCAAAAGCATCTATTCCACCTGTAACCTCTGAGTTAGATGTATCCTGAGCAGCTACATAACCGATTTTATTACTTTTTGTATTCATTCCAGCAACTATACCGCTCAAATATCTTGCCTGATATATTCGTCCAAAGTAATTGTTGAAGTTCTTGCCATTAGACATATATCCTGTACCATGCGAGAAATAAACATCCGGGTATTTCTCTGCCATCTGCGCTGTTGTCTCCATATATCCCCAGCTCGTAGCGAAAATAATATTGCATCCATCTGAAATACATTCCTCTATAGCAGCCTGTGTTGCCTCTGCATCAGAATCATCCACGATTTTTCTAACAATCTGGTCATCTGATAATCCGAGATTACTCTGCATTCCAATTATTCCCAAATCATGTGTATAGGAATATCCACTTCCTTCATTTGGATCTGAAATATATAAAACAGCAATCTTCACATTTTCCAAGGCTATTTTATTTGAAGCTTCCACTTCAGACGAAGTATTTGATTCTTCTTCACCTGCCTCTACTTCATATCCTTCATTTGTAACATAATCATCAGGTTCTGCTGTTCCTGAGCCACACCCCAGGCAACTACTTACCAGGAACATTCCTGCTAATAAAATCGATAGCATCCTCTTTTGCACAATTATTCCTCCTTGTAAAAAACGCCACTGCTGGCGTTTTTCTTACAGTATATACTTAGAAACCTATTTACTCATAAACAGGTTCAAAATCTTCTGGTCCATGCCCACATAGTGGACAGCTAAAATCTGCCGGCAATTCACTGCCTTCATATACGTAATTACAGATTTTACATCTCCAGCCTTTTATCTTTCTATCGTCTTTTGGGGTATTATTATCCGGTTTTGGTTTCACACGATTCTGATAATCAGCATATGTCAGTGGTGCTTTATCATTGAGCTGTATCGCATCAACTACCTCTGCAATAAATAATGTGTGGCTTCCCAAATCATGTTGTTCTACAACCTTTGCACTAATTACTGCACATGCATGCCATCCCATATATGGAACACCATTACAGTCACTCGGTACAGAAAGTCCATCGAATTTATCGACATCGCGACCTGACTGAAATCCAAAATGCTTTATTGTATCAAAGCTGCAATCTTCACTTAACAGACTAATTGCAAAAATCTGACTCTCTTTAATTAAATCACAGGTATAATTCGAATTCAGTACAGAGATTGCAATTCGTGTTGGACTGTTTGCAACCTGTATACATGTATTTGTAATACATCCGTTTACCTTTTCTCCTGATTTGGTTGAAAGCATAAATACACCATAAGATAATGCATATAGTGCCTTTTTGTCCATGGGATACCTCCTCCAATTAATAGTTTTCTGCTCTTAATTCAAAATAGCTCTGTGGATGATCACAAACAGGACATACATCTGGTGCCTCTGTTCCTACGATTATATGACCACAGTTACGGCATTCCCAAACCTTAACTTCACTCTTTTTAAATACTTCCTGCATCTCAACATTTGAAAGAAGCTTACGATATCTCTCCTCATGTTCTTTTTCAATTGCTGCTACTGCTCTGAATTTCTCCGCAAGTTCTGGGAATCCCTCTTCCTCTGCTGTCTTTGCAAATCCTTCATACATATCTGTCCACTCATAGTTTTCTCCATTAGCGGCAGCTTCAAGATTCTCCTTTGTGTCTCCAATTCCGTTTAATTCCTTAAACCACATCTTGGCATGTTCTTTTTCATTATCAGCAGTTTTTAAAAACAAAGCAGAAATCTGCTCATAGCCTTCTTTCTTAGCCTTCGAAGCAAAATATGTGTATTTGTTTCGCGCCTGCGACTCACCTGCAAATGCAGCCTCCAGATTCTTCATTGTCTGTGTTCCTTCGTATTTGTTTGACATGGTTTCTCCTCCTTCTAATTAATTACAAATCGCTTCGTTTCATCACTTAGTGTATCCATATTTGAAGTATTATCATCAGACCGGCCTTTTATGTCTGAAATTAAATTGACAAGAGAACATGTATCCTGAGCCGCTGATTCTATTCCGATTGCACACTGGTTAACAGTATTTGCTATGTCATTTACATTCTGTGCCATTGTGTCCGTCACAACCTTAATCACTTCTGCTTTTTCACCATAATTCCGGATAAAGCCACTCATCTTATCCGCATCATCATCATATGAATCTGCTATGTTCTCAAAGACATGGAAATCCTCGACCACATCTGTTCCGACAAAATCCATAAGCTCGCTGGAGTTCTGAATCAGCTTCTCAACTGCAGATATTACATCTACTGATATTCCCTGAATATTATTTGCAGTCTCCCTTGAAGAATCTGCAAGCTGACGTATTTCTTCTGCTACTACTGCAAAACCCTTTCCAGCCTCACCGGCTCTTGCCGCCTCGATTGATGCATTAAGTGCCAGAAGATTAGTCTGCGCAGCAATTGACAAAATATCCTCTGTCAGACTTTCTATGTCTTTTACTTTTCTACTATCCTCTATTGCTATGCTCATAACCTGCTTCTGACGCTCTATATTCTCATTAATACTATTGCATCTCTTCTGTGCAGTATTTTTGGCATCCTCAGCTCTTTCTTTTACCTCGAGTATAAACTGCTGTCCTTTTTGCGTTGCATCTGTCATCTCGCTTATAGCAAGTTCAACATTGTTTGTTCCCTCAGCCGCATCTGCTGCCGAATTTGACACAACATCCATTGAGCTTGCAAGCTCCTCCATAACAGCAGAAACATTGCTTGCATTCTCGTTTGAATTCTCAATACCTTCATTGATTACTTTAATCGAGCTGTTGACATTTCCGCTTACAGTCGTAATTGTTCCTATAACTTCTTCAAGAATTCCTACAAATTCATTAATACCATCGCACAAATCACCTATCTCATCATTAGATTTAATCTCGATTCGTCTGCCAAGCTCTCCGTGACCGTCTTTGATGGTCTGCGACAGTGACTCTAGCTGTTCCTTCGCACTCTTGGCAGGTTTTGCAATTGTTTTTGACATGATAAACAGTACAATTACACAAAAAACCGTAACCGCAACAAGAAGCACGTAATTAAAGACTATTGTTCCATTTATCCTGACTGTTGTAGAATTTTGAATATCATCGCACTCTGCGCTTATGTCTGCCACATCATCAGAACTGCTTTGCTCTATCAGATTTATCTGAGACGCCAACGTGTTATTGAATCCATTTATTATCTTAAGTGCTGAAATGTTTAAGAAAACTATAAGAACTGTTACAATCCATACTACACCCAAACCAAGCAAAATTTTTCTGCTTATACTACTATGCCGCCTTGTTTCTTTTTTATCCATACTTATTTCCCCCTCTTAGGATTTTTCAAATATGTCCACTGCATACATTTTAACGTATATTTGACCACTATTCAAGACTTTAGTACTATTTCATTGTTTTTTTCTATATTTCAGTGGCGAAATACCATACATTTTCTTAAAAGCTCTGATAAAATAGCTGACATTGAAAAATCCAGACTGCATAGCTATCTCTGTGACCTGTTCATCAGTTGTCTCAAGAAGTGCTCTTGCATATGTGAGCCTGTGATGAATTACATAGTTACTAAATGATATTTTGAAATGTTCTACAAAATATCTTGAAACGTATTTCTCAGAAAGATGGAATTCTTCTGCAAGCATAGAAAGCGTTATCTTCTCCATACAGTGTGCATCGATGTAGGCAAGCATCTCCTTTTGCATATTTGTATCACCATTCGTTTCAGACTTTAATAAAGCTCCATTTTCATACAGACATTCAAGCATTTCAAGCAGAAGTATTCTTGTTCGCAAATGATGGCGTGACAGGCTTATCTCCTTGGCACCTATGTCATGCTTTTGCATATTTGAGTTTATTATCTCTTGCAAAAATGGATACACCATCTCCTTTATTCCCCCCTGAAGCTGATGCGGAAAAAGAAGCTTATTACTCCTTATCGGAGAAAGCAGTTCTGTCTCAAGTGCGTCCTGAGTCTGAAACGAGATAAACTCTATTGGAAACAATAGTGTATAATACAAGCCGTCTATTTCTGATGGTCCCATAAGATGAAGCTCTCTTGGATTCACAAAAAATATGTCCCCGGCTCTTCCTATGAAATTATCCTCTCCTATCTTTATCTCAAGCTGACCTCTTTCTATTGCGATTATCTCCATCTCATCATGCCAGTGTACCGGAATCTGAAATGTCCTGTAGCGGTTTCTGATATTATACTGTTCGTATGGGTATTCCTTTGTACCATGTACAACGTTCTCTTTCAACTCACGAATCATGATTTTATCCTCTTTATATTTTATATTTTTATAATATCAGTACTTTTTTCTTAGAACAAGTAGAAATAGTGCAATTTCTTATTGAATATAAGCAAGAATTATATCTTCCTTCATAGTAAAATTTAAGAAAACTTAGCGAGGTGGCTACTATGTCCAGTGCAAGAAAAACTTTACTTCAATTATTTATTCCAATTTCATTAGAGACATTGTGCTTTATGCTGACCGGTATGGTCGACACCATGATGCTGTCATCTGTGGGGGATGCCGCTGTTGGTGCGGTCGGTACAGCCAACACATACATAAGTGTATTTATCATCATGTTCAACATTATATCATCGGGCATGATTGCAGTTATGACACAGTATATCGGTGCAAATAAACCTGGAATTGCATATCAGGCAAAACAGATTGGTGCAATTTTTAACGCAATACTTGGAATACTTCTATCCGTGTTTTTATTTTTCTTCTCAGGAAAAGTACTCGAACTAGTCGGTGTAGCTCCAATGCTTATGGATTATGCCAAGACTTATCTTGAGATAGTTGGAGGATTTTGCTTTTTAAATGCACTTATTCCTATTTTTTCAAGCTATCTGCGTGCTTTTGGTTTCTCAAAGCATCCACTGTATGCAACTATGACAGGCAATATTTTAAATCTCGTGTTAAATGCATTTTTCCTGTTTGTAATGAAATGGGGAGTTGCCGGAGTTGCTATTGCTACTGTTATTTCACGAATTGTAAATCTTCTGATAAACATAATCTGCTCACGCATACTAATCAAAACTGATATGTACACTGAGCGAATGAAAACTTTCGATATATTCAAACAAATTATTAGAATCGGTCTTCCATCTGCCTTTGAAACGGCACTGTACAATATTGCACTGACCCTTACAATCAGATTTCTGAATCAGATGGACGCAAATGGACTTAACGTAACAGCCCGCGCATATGCAATGCAGATTGCAAACTTTTCCTTCTGCGTAGGCGTCTCTCTTGCGCAAGCAAATGCGATACTTACAGGCTGGCATGTGGGTGCAAAAGAATATGACAAATGCGATAAGCAGACAAAGAAGGCTGCCATTATTGGAATTATAGTCGCAACTATACTTGACTCACTATTTGCGATATTCTCAGCGCAGATTATGCGGCTGTTTAGTGATGATCCTGAAATGGTAAGACTTGTCGGCATACTGCTTACAATTGACATCGTTCTTGAAATAGGTCGTGTAAGTAACCTTGTATTTGGGCAGGCACTAAAGACAAGTGGTGACGCTGTTTTTCCAACAGTCATAGCTGCAATTTTCATGTATTTGTGCATGGTTCTGGGCACATATGTATTTGGCATCCGACTCGGACTTCTTGCCGTTGGAGCATACATAGCAATGGCATCCGACGAATGTGTTCGTGCAATATTTATGTTTGCCAGATGGCAATCCGGCAAATGGCGCAAAAAAGGACTCGTTTAGAGTCCTTTTGTATGCTTATTCATTTTTCATGCTTTTCTTTTTCTCGTACATATTCCAATCAGCCTGCCTGAATACATCATCGAAACTATCAAGTTCATTTGAATGCTCTGCCATTCCAAAAGCAATCATTATGGCTGCATACGGTTCGACATCCAACACATTGTCCTTCATATTGCTCTCAAATTTCTCTAAAAGCTTATATCTGTTTTCAAAATCCTCACCCTCGAGAATAGCAACAAATTCATCTCCGCCAATTCTAAACACAGGACTATGAGAAAATGTCCTGCATATATATGAAGAAGCCGCTACCAACAGTGCATCCCCTGTTTCATGACCATAATTATCATTGATGACCTTAAGATTATTCACATCGAATACTACAACTGCATAGGAACGCATTATATCGCCACAATCCTCAGATACCATCTTTACATAGTCATTATAGCATGTCTTATTTTTCACACCTGTCAGCCCATCCTTGTATGCAAGCTTATTGACCTCCGCCACATATTTCTTAAGTTTAGCGGCCATTGTCTTAATACTATTGGTAAGCGTATATATTTCATCTCTTGTGCTACAATCAATATCAACATCCCAGTCACCAGCTGCAATCTGACTCGATACCTCAGTCAACGAGCGAAGCGGTCTTACTATCTTCCTTGTCTCATAGACAGTAAAGAAAATAAACAAAATCATTATTCCAAGTGTAACAAATACAATTGTCATCAACAGAGAATTTCTTTTCTGATTTATCTCGCCTACCGGTGCATATAGAATATATTTCATACCATTTCTTACAGTCTGAAATGAAACCATAAAATCATGTTTAGTGGATTTATAAAACGTAAGCTCATCACCACTTGATTTCTTCTCTATTAAATCATTATATAACTTATCAGTAATTTCACTCGACCTTACAGTTACATCGTCATCCTCTTTTTCTCTGTAGTATATCTTCCTTGTATTTAAATCAATCAGATTAGCTCTTCCATTTTCATATACGGCAGCCGACTGCGCTAAATCAATGAAAAGAGTAAAGTCAATATCCATTCCAACAACTCCGACAAAAATACCGTCCCTGTATATTGGAATGACATATGACACCATCTCAATGTCAATATTCTGATTATGATACGGGCTCAGCCAGCTAGCAGCCTTTGCTTCCATGGGTTCATAATACCATCCCACATGCTCTGTATCGTCTCTGTCATATTTGGACAAATCTGTTATCTCATTTTCGACATAATCACTATTCTGATGTTTTTTTACCCAGAAAAAGCCTGTACAATAATCTGATAGTTCAGGATTAACTCGTAAATATACAGTTCTCGACCCTTCTGTCTTGTTTGCAATATCCAGCGACAGACGTTCTATTTTCTTTAGATATTCCTGCCTGAACTCGGATTCCTTAATCTTCTCTACCGATACTAATTCATCCTGTGCATAATTGTATATAGTATCAACAGCCTGCTCTATCCTCTGTAGCTGCAAATCAAGCCTTAGTGCCTGTTCTGTACATACTGCATTCATCATAAGGGCTGAATCTTCTTTCAAGAGCTTATTTGTATTAATAAGTGAAAAACCACCTATAAACAATGACAAAATCAGCAAGGCGGATGTAATTAAAATAATAAATTTGGATTGTATGGATTTTATTTTCATAATAATAGTTCCCTGCTCCTACCACATTATGTATACATGATAAAACAACATACATTACCTTGACAAGTTAAAATATTATATTTATACTGTTTTCTGTTAGTAATTATTAAATTTTTATTAAATTACCATTGTCAAGGAATAGTGCCAGATGAAGGATGAACTCAAAGCGATATTTACAATAGCGATACTCTACTTCATCATTGAACTTTTGGGAGTGACCTGCCCTATCAAGTATCTGACAGGTATATCGTGTGCGGGATGCGGCATGTCGAGAGCCTGGTTGTCGGTACTTCATGGCGATATCAGTATGGCATTTTATTACCATCCGCTTTTTTTGCTCGTCATCCCAATGATTATACTTTTCTTATTAAAAGACAGGTTTTCACCTAAAATCAGGAAAATTCTTATAGGCATTTTCGTGGGCATATTTTTAGTTACTTATTTAATTCGCTTATTATTTTTCCAAAATGACATCGTATGTGTAAGACCTTCTGAGGGAATAATTGAGAAAGGTATACTATTTCTATACGAATTACTATCATCTCACATAGGATAAGGAGGAATGAAAATGTTTTGTTCTAATTGTGGGGCAAAAATAGAAGACAATGCTAGTTTTTGTCCAAATTGCGGAAACAGTACAAATGCACAGAATAAGGGTTTCGTCTCTAATCTTGATGCAACAGTACAAAAGGTTGAATCACAGCTTGGTGATGCTACAGCAGATATAGCTGCACATGCAAGCAATGCTTTTAACAACCTCGAGAGAGATTTGAATGGAGCGGTCAAAGAAGTGGCCGATGATATAGGTATAAAAACAAACAATCATACACCACAGCCGGGAATTACTCCGCCTCCATTAAATAATGCCACACCAAACTATAACAACAGCGGAGCTGTTCCACCATATGCTGGCGGTGCTACACCACCTCCATATAACAACAACTTCGCATACAATAACAACGGATTTGGTAACAATATACCGCCAGTCCGCAGAGGAGGAATTATGTTAAAAACAGATAGAAGCCTTTTGGTTTATATTTTACTTTCAATCGTAACTTGTGGAATTTATTCTTATTATTTCATTTACAAACTTGCGCAGGATTTAAATATTGCATGTGATGGAGATGGAGAGACTACTTCCGGTCTTCTTATGTTCATCGTTTTATCACTTGTAACTTGTGGAATCTACTCATGGATTTGGTTCTACAAGGTTGGAAACCGTCTTGCTTCAAATGCTCCAAGATATGGCATGAATTTTACAGAGAACGGTACAACAGTATTACTTTGGATGCTTTTCGGTTCAATGCTTTGCGGAATCGGACCATTCATCGCTATGAACATCATTATCAAGAACACAAACAGCATTTGCGCAGCTTACAATAACTACAACGCAGCAAACGCTTAATTGATATAATAATCAATAAAAAAGAACTTCTCTATGTGGCAAGAGAAGTTCTTTTTTGTTTATGCAAAATATGAGTTAAGGTCCGCAACTATTTTTTCTTCAAATTCACAAGCTTCTTTTTCGTCCTTTGCACTTACTGAAATGTAAAGCTTAAGTTTTGGCTCTGTTCCTGAAGGACGTACTACAACTGAAGAGTCGCCTTCAAGATAGAATTTAAGTACATTTGATTTTGGAAGACCGTCAATTCCTGTATTGTAATCGAGACATCTCTCCACCTTCTTAGCACCGATTACTTCAAGTCCCTCTCTGAATTTCTTCATGATATCCTGCATCTTGTCAAATCCTGATGCTCCCTCAAATTCAAATGAGTGAAGTGTATTCATGCTGTAACCATACGTGCTGTATAATTCATCTAACTTCTCAAGCAAGCTGATTCCTTTTGTCTTGTAGTAAGCAAACATCTCGCAGATTAAGAACGCTCCATCTACTGCATCCTTATCTCTTACATATGAACCACTGAGATATCCATAGCTTTCCTCAAAACCGAAGATATATGAATCTGCATGACCTGCCTTCTCTAGACATCCAATATGTTCTCCGATAAACTTAAATCCTGTAAGTACATTGACTGTTGAAACACCATGGTGCTCAGCAATTCTCTGTCCCAAATCAGTAGTAACGATAGTCTTCACCATTACAGGGTTTGCAGGCATTGTCTTATTCTCACTTCTTCTCGAACAGATGTAGTCAAGAAGGAGGCATCCTGTCTGGTTTCCTGAAAGAAGTACATACTCTCCGTTTTTGTCCTTTACTGCTATTCCAACACGGTCACAGTCAGGGTCTGTTGCAAGAAGAAGGTCTGCATTGTTCTTCTTTGCATATTCCATTCCAAGTGCCATTGCCTCTTTAATCTCCGGATTAGGATATGGACATGTAGGGAAATTCCCATCTGGCAGCTTCTGTTCCTCTACAAGAGTGATATTTGTAAATCCACTCTCTTTTAAAGCCCTTGTAACAGGCTTAAGTCCTGTACCATTGAGCGGTGAGTATACAATAGCTACATTTTTATCTATTTCATCTGCATCACCAAGTAATGACTGTTTCTTAACTTCCTCGGTGAAATCTGTATATATCTGCTCATCAATATATGAGATTTTGCCTTCATCCAAAAGCGTCTTCTATCTTAGCCTCGTCAGAAGCAATTGCCTCAAGCTCAGCCTTTACATCTGCATCTTCTGTTGCCTTCTCGCACCATAATTTGTACTGTTCCATAATTTCTGTTTTCATAAACTCTATTTGATAACTGTTGAAGCAATCATTTCAAGCTTACCACTCATATCTATTTGGCCAAAGCCATTTGGTACTATCATGTTGTCACCCTTGTTAACCGGCTGACCATTTATAATTCCATTTCCCTCTGTGATAGTAATATTCAAAAATGGATACTTCTGTTCAAACTTTGCCTCTCCATCTAATTCCATCTTGAATACACTGTAATAATTGCAACTATAAAGTGATACAAGCTCATTCTTTACACTCATTCCCTCTGTCTTTATCACGCAGTCGTGGGCAGGTGCTGCCGGTACAGTTATAACATCCTTGCTCTGCTTTACATGAAGCTCTCTTGGCTTACCATTTGAAAGTCTGTCATAATCATATACACGATATGTAATATCACTGTTCTGCTGTGTTTCTAAAATCAGTAATCCACCTTTAATAGCATGAACTGTTCCCGGGTCAATCTGGATAAAATCACCCTTCTTAACCGGAATCTCTCGGATAAATTCAGACCATCTTCCCTGATCTATCATTTCATTCAATTCGTCCTTAGTCTTAGCATTGTGTCCTATCACAAGTGATGCATCATCAGGACAATCAAGCACATACCAGCACTCTGTCTTTCCAAATGAACCATTCTCATTTACTTTGGCATAGGCATCATCAGGATGAACCTGAATGCTTAAGTCATCCTTTGCATCAATGATTATGATAAGAAGTGGGAATCTGTCATAGTCGAGATTACCAAATATTTCCGGATGCTCATTCCACAGCTGCGACAGGTTCATTCCTTTGAAATTACCGTATTTAACACTTCCGTCACCATTTGGATGTGCTGATATTCCCCAGCATTCTCCCAAATCATCACCCTGATAATTATATCCAAACTGCTCTCTTAACCTGCTTCCGCCCCAGATATTGTGTGTACATACCGGGTCTAAAAATATAATCTCATTGTTTGTATTGTTACATGACAAATTCATTCCATTTTCCTTCCATAACTTTCTTATACCAAAATATACATTTCATCATCCATCTATACAGTATATATAAATTTAAAACGACGGTCAATTATATAGTGCTATCATTGACTGCCGTTATTTATCAACATAATACTTACTCAAAATATATATTTCAGGCTAATCTCATCTAAGAGATATGTATGAAAAGTCATAATTCCTGCGCCCTCCACCATAGTACGTCCGGCTGCTTTTTCTCCACACTTGCCCATACATTCACAGGCCTGGCGTACTGCTTCAAACGCATCATCTTCTGCGGATAATTTTCCCAAATATCCTCCTATCATGGCACTCGACATACAGCCTGCACCAGTTATATATGTAAGCATAGGAGTTCCCGCTTCCACATATGCGCATTTTACTCCATCAGAAATTATATCTGTCCTGCCCGATGCGACAACTATGCATCCAATCATTTTTGCAAGCTGCATCACTATCTCTTCATCGCTTAATTCTTCTTCATTTAAATCCTCATCGTATATATCATATGATATCTCTTCTGACGAATTGGCATCAACTCCGATGGTAGTGTTTGAGTCGTAGAAAATTGCTTTTATCTCTGACATATTTCCTCTGATACATGTCGGTGCTGCAATATCAATAAGCTCCCAGAACATCTGACGCCGAAAGTCTATTCCACCTGCACCTACAGGGTCAATCACTATGGGCTTATTTGTCTTATCCGCAGCTTCCATTGCAATCTTCATCGCCTCGAAATCTTCCGTTGCTCCAAGATTAAGCACCAGTGCCGATGCACTCTGTGCCACCTGCGCTACCTCGCATGGATGATGTGCCATAACCGGAGCTGCGCCAATTGCATGAAGCACATTGGCGCAGTCGTTTACAGTTATTATATTTGTTATACAATGTATGGTTGGTTTTTTATTTGCTAGCTCCATTAACTGTCTCCATTTTATTTATGCTATATCCAATCTCAAGCTGCTGCTTCAGATAATCGAGCGCACCTGATTTTTTCATAGCCAAAGTAAGAATCATGGCTATTATTGTTCCTCCACATGTACTAATCATGAAAGGTACAACAAATGTAAATAGGGCTGCTGCTGTATTACCCATCACAAATACTGCTACAGGGTATGAGAGCATGCCACCAATGATTCCTGTTCCAAATACTTCTCCAGCATATGCAAAAGGTAGCTTCTTGCCATATTTATACAGTAATCCCGCAAGAAGAGCTCCACACATACTTCCCGGGAAAGCAAGCGGACTTCCAAGTGCAAGCAGGTTTCTGATAAGACTGGCTACAAAAGCTGAAAGTACTGCATACCCCGGACCTAAGAAAATCGCACCAAGTATATTTACCAAATGCTGAATTGGTGCACATTTTGCTCCAAATATTGGGAATGAAAACATTGAACCCACTACTGCTATTGCTGCAAAAAAAGCAGCAAGTACTAATTTCTTTAAATTTAACTTTTTCATTTTTCCTCTTTCCGCCTCTTTGCAGATTGATTAATTTTACTTAATCAAATAACCGTGATTCATTGGACCACTTCCTTTGCCAAGGTCAAGCATATCTCCTAGAGCTCCTGAAATATACTCTTTTGCTTTTGAAACAGCATCAGAAAGTGAATATCCCTTTGCCAGATTAGACGCAATTGCACTTGATAATGTGCATCCTGTTCCATGAGTATTTGGATTATCAATCCTTTCTCCATGAAACCAGAATAATCTGCCTGCGCTAAAAAGTACATCATTGGCATCGCTTACACAATGTCCACCCTTTACAAGTACTGCGCATCCATATTCACTGTTAAGCATACCTGCGGCACGCTCCATATCGTTTTCACTTTCAATCTTTATGCCTGTAAGCATCTCAGCTTCCGGAATATTAGGTGTTATCACCGTTGCAAGAGGCAATAATTTTTCTTTGAGTTTTCTGATTGCCGACGTTCTCATTAGTTCCGATCCACTTGTCGCAATCATAACAGGGTCTACCACAATATTGTCCGCCTGATAAAATGATAGTCTCTCTGCGACTACATCTATAAGCTCTGGCGAGGGTATCATTCCTGTTTTTACCGCATCCGGATAGATATCAGTAAAAATACAATCCAGCTGTGATTTTAAAAACTCTTCATTCACCTCCAATATATCTTTCACGCCGATAGTATTTTGTGCAGTTAAGGCTGTGATGGCACTCATGGCGTACACTCCATTTGCCATCATGGTCTTGATATCT
>JAXELM010000157.1:0-2496 GCA_034100525.1 Agathobacter sp. | reverse complement strand
GCAACACCCTCTACACCTATCTTGTCCATTTTATCCAGTGTTATGAACAATCCGTCGTATGACTCCTCTGAAAATCCACTGTAGGCAGCCATTGCTTTTAAGATACGACGCTCATTTATTCTAATCTCGAAGTTCTTAAATCCAAGTCTTCCAATTGTGGTAGTTGTCGCTGTAATAAGCTCGATTTCAGCCAGATTACTTGGCTCACCGAGGATATCTATATCACATTGTGTAAACTGACGATAACGTCCTCTCTGTGGTCTGTCTGCTCTCCACACACTTCCCATCTGAAGTGCCTTGAATGGACTTGGCAGATTATTTGCATTGTTTGAATAAAAACGAGACAGAGGAACTGTAAGGTCATAACGCATTCCAAAATCAACTACGTCAGCCTCTTCCTTTGCTGTTTCGAGATTTAGCTTCTCACCTCGTTTCATTACCTTGAAAATCAGCTTCTCATTCTCACCACCCTGTTTGTTGGAGAGGTTTGCGATATTCTCCATGCATGGTGTCTCAATTGGCGTAAAACCGAAACTGCGGTATGTCTCTTTGATTACGTTTGTTACATAATCGCGGATTTCCATCTCAGCCGGTAAGATATCTTTCATTCCATTAACAGGCTTCTTGCTTAATGCCATTTTATTTCCTCCATCTTGTCTATTTTTCTTTGTATCATCTCGTCAATTCGCTCCAGATAATTCTTTACGTCTTTGACATTTTCTACTCGTTCTATTCTACGATTGCCATCAGCATTCACCTCTGGCAGTACAAATTTCGTGGATGCGCCTGCACCAAGTGCCATTATAGTCTGTTTCTCCTCCATTATCAAGATATTATAGACTCCTGCCTTGCCGCTTTTTGCGTATCCGACATTTTCCATGTTGCCAGCCATTCCCTTTTGTCTGTAAAGGTAATATGGCTCAAGTCCCATCTCGTGACATATATCTGCGCACAAATCCATGTGCTCCTGTGTATTTACCATCTGCATATCCTGATATCTGTCCTTGAAGATTGTAAGCCGCGCTGCCCTTTTTATTGCTAGCGAGTGAATGGTGATGTTGTCCGGATCAAGCTCCCGCAAGACTCCCATTGTGTGGCGCACATCTTCTATGTCCTCCTCAGGAAGTCCCATGATAAGATCCATGTTGATGTTTGAAATGCCAACCTCACGCGCCAGCTTAAAGCTTTCTATTGTATCTTCGACGGTGTGATGGCGCCCAATTATATCAAGAGTCTCCTGCTTCATGGTCTGCGGATTCACTGAAATCCTGTCTATTCCATTATCCTTTAACACCTGAAGCTTCTCTCTTGTGATTGAATCCGGTCTGCCCGCTTCCACAGTAAATTCAACACAATATGATAAATCAAAAGTTGCCTTTATTTTCTTAATCAATCTGTCTAACTGATATGGCTCAAGTGTGGTCGGTGTTCCACCACCGATATATATAGAGTTGAGCTTCTTATTTGCAAATCTTTCTGCTGTAAAATCTATCTCTTTTTCAAGTGCATCTAAATATTCATCTACCTGATTCTTCCACTGGGAAAGAGGATACGAGGTAAATGAGCAGTACAGACAGGTACTTGGGCAAAATGGAATTCCTATATACAAACTGTATCCATTCTCGTAATCAATTCTCGAAAGTAATGCCTTCTCTCTTCTTGCGATATCAATTGAAAGCTTTATCTTCTCATCACTTGCGAGATAGTTTTCTTTCATATAATCATGTACTTCTGTCTCACTCATGCCATCCTCTAACAAATGCATGGCAATCTTGGTCGGACGTATTCCTGTGAGCGTTCCCCACGGAAGTGTTACTCCAAGACCCTCAGAAATCATGTCATATAAGTTCTGCTTTAATTTGTTTCTTGTATCCTGCTTATCCGATGCTTCGACGTCAAATTTTATGTTCTTACATGCTTCTTTATTGTCGTCCGCTTCTGCTCTCATCTCCCATGAGATTTCAATTGTCTTTTCTTCGTATTTTATCTCAAATACATGCGCCGCTTCACTAATCTGAGCTTTGGCATCTTCATCAAATGCATGCGCTGTACATGCCACATTTTCCTCCGAAAGTTCCTGTGGATTGCAGCTATAGTACATCTGCACATTCTCGTTCGCAAAAAAGGCTTTTATCAGTGAATGAACATCATATTCAAAATCCGGTTTGTTAAATGTAACTACAATCATTCTTCTCTATCTCTCATATAAAATAAGGCTCATGCATTAAATTCTGCGTATTTCATTGCTTACAATTATAAATATGGGTTGTGCATACGCTCATTCTCAATGCTTGTTATATCGTTATGTCCCGGATATACTGTCGTACGCTCCGGTAATACCATAAGCTTTTCTTTTATTGCTCTTACTAAATCCGACATACTGCCCTTCTTGAAATCTGTTCTTCCAATTGACATACAAAATAATGAGTCCCCTGAGAAAAGCACCTCTTCATACGGAAAATAATAACAGCATCCTCCCGGCGTATGTCCTGGTGT
>JAXELM010000123.1:0-4410 GCA_034100525.1 Agathobacter sp. | reverse complement strand
GTCTTTGCTGCCTTCAGTAAACGCTCATCCTCTTTATCGGTTCCAACAATAATACGCGACGGATAGAGATTGTCATAAAGAGCCTTTGACTCTCTAAGGAACTCCGGACTAAACAGTATATTGGATGAATTGTATTTCTGTCTGACTGATTTCGTGTATCCAACAGGAATAGTCGACTTGATGACCATAATTGCATCAGGGTTTACTGACATAACAAGTTCTATTACAGCCTCTACAGCAGATGTATCAAAATAATTCTTCTTGCTATCATAATTAGTCGGAGCTGCAATAACTACAAAATCAGCCTCTCTATATGCTGCCTCTCCATCAAGAGTAGCTGTAAGATCAAGCTCCTTCTCTGCCAGATACTTCTCAATATAATCATCCTGAATAGGTGATTTCCTGTTATTAATCAGGTCAACCTTCTCCTGAATAATATCCACTGCTGTAACATGATTGTGCTGTGCCAGAAGAGTAGCTATCGAAAGACCCACATATCCTGTTCCTGCCACTGCGATATTATACTTCTTATCTACCTCTATATGACTCTCTTCACCCTGCTCTACAAAAATGTCTGTCACTTCGAAGTCAAGCGCACTTGCAAGTTCTTCAAGCTGCTTAACAGATGGCATAAATGATTCTTTCTCAATACGGCTAATCATAGTACGGTGTATACCCGTCTGCTCTGCCAGCTGTTCTAACGTCCATTTCTTATTCTTACGATTTCTATGAACTACTTCTGCTAATAATGCTGCTGATATTTTCTTCATATAACGCTCCTATCTTACTAATACTCCCGGAAGCATTTTAACACCTTAGTTTGAGCAAGTCAATATCAGAAACATTTCTATTGTTATTTTCCTGTTTTGTACTATATTTGTAGTTCAGATTTACATTTTTATTTATCCATCGCCATCTACATCCAATTTTCAACATGACAAAGGGTGCTACACATAACAAAAGCAATGCCTCTATGGCTACTCTCTGTATGCTGTTTTCTGATTTTCCGCTACACCTTCCGTACTTTCCGGTACAAATACTATTTTTACAGTATAAAAAAGGATTTTCAAATCAAGCGTAATCGACTGATTTGTTATATACAGCAAATCAAGCTTAAGCTTATCAAGAGGTGTAGTATTATATTTACCATACACCTGTGCATACCCTGTAAGTCCGGCTTTAACCGCAAGACGAAGTGAAAATTCCGGCAGCTTCTCCTCATACTGCTTTGCTATTTCCGGTCTTTCAGGTCTTGGTCCGACAAAAGACATGTCGCCTTTTAAAATATTAATAAGCTGTGGAAGCTCGTCCACTCTTGTTGCACGAATAATCCTGCCTACAGGTGTAATTCTATCATCATTTTCAGCAGCAAGACGCGCTGTTCCTTTTTCAGCATCCGGAATCATACTTCTGAATTTGTATATTTTAAATTCCTTACCGCCTTTTGTCATTCGAATCTGCTTATAAAAAACAGGTCCACCATCATACAACTTAATAGCTAATGATGTGATTATCAGCAAAGGAGACAATATAATCAAGGCAATAAGCGAGCATACTACATCAAATCCCCTTTTTACCATCGGAAAATACCATGCTGCCGATGATTTCTTATTCTTAATAAACGGAGTGTCAAAGGCATGTGACACATCAAAGCCTCTTGTCACTATCTCCTCGATACTAGGTGTAATGTGAAGCTCGCGATTAATTTTGTCACAATACATTACAATACGATTTCTAAGCTTAGGATTTACCTCATACAAATAGACATCCTCACACTTGTCAATTGTCTTGCACATCTGTTCCCAACTGCTTGTCTCATCTATGCATTCCACAATCTTGTATCTATACTTATATGCCTTCATCTTCTCGATGAGGTATTTATAAGAACTGTTTCCGTAAATAATACTGACATTTCTAGGTGTATCCACCTTTGCAAAAAGACGATTGCATACAAATATGAGTACCGCAACCACAAATATCTGCGCCCCAAATGCTATCAGGTAGTATGACACATGTATTCTCTTAAAGTTATGGAACCACACAAAAGATGCTCCAAAAAGTATGATGTCAGATATCGCATACGTAAGCAGCTGTGAGAAGGTGAGTTCAACAAGCCTGTACAGACCAATCTTGTGTGCATTGTACATTTTGGCAAAGAACCAGTATACGGCGCAATAAAGCACTCCGACGATAAACAGCGTTCTCCGGCCTGTAAAGCCCGGACTCCACAATACACCGACATTGTAGTACCACAGAGTCACCGCTGAAATATATGCAATTATTACACTCGATATTGTGTATAGACGTCTGACGTATTTCTTGTAGATGTCTTTTTTCTCTTTAGATGTGGTCATTTGCATTCCCCTTACTTAATAATCCTTGTTAAATTTAAAATTTGCCCGATGCGCATAAAACGAATCGGGCAAAAAAAATGAAAGAGAAGTAACAACTCTACTTCTAGTTCCATTGTACCACATAAAATCACCATTAGCAATTATACTTTACATTATTTTCATTCAACCATTTTCCAATACCAAAGTTCTACAATAGCCTCCAATAAAGGTTGACCAAGAATAATTGATATCCCACAAAAGACAAATGTGATTAATATTATTACTATTGCAGATATCCGCTCAGACTTTGTAGTTCCGCTCTTTCTCCAAAAGCACATGAAAATAACATATATGCAATAGCCGATTATCGTTCCCAATGTATTATGAAAAAGATCATCCAGTTCAAATAATCCAAGTCTGAATATCAACTGTGTTGTTTCTATTAATAGCGAGATTAAAAATCCGACCAGCCCTACCTTACAATAGCTACGCATATTCTTAAAAAACAATGGCGTCACAAATCCCAAAGGAACAAATCCTATTATATTGCCAATAATAAAGAACCAATACGATGCATTTTTGTACTTCCAGGCCTCCCTGATAGTCCAAAATAGTCTGAGTTCTATCTGTCGATTCTCAGATGGATAACGATCCAGTATAGTTAATGTAACTATACATCTAATCCATAATAGAACAAATATAAGTCCTAATACCACTTTAATTATTTCCCTTAAAAGCCGTTTATCCAACTTATTCATCTATATCTACCTGTTTAATTGCCTGCAAAATAAAGTCAACATCATAATCTGGTTTCTGCTCCAATGCCAAATCATAAATTGGCTGAATCACAGTTATATCTTCTTCTAACAAATCTGCAATCTGCTCTAGATTATATCCTTTATTTATCTTCTTACATACTAAATCTATTAACTTTTTCTCCATTCCACGTTCTAAAACCACTTCACTCAAATTACACATTGTGTTGACCCTCCTTTCAGTTTCAACATCCATTACAATATCATACTTTTCTTCTAACTTTTTCTTCTTTGCCTCTGCCGAATCCCTCTTTATTAATTCTTCCAGCATTGCTATCAAAACATTCTTCGATGTCTCTGCATCCTCATTCTTTCT
The DNA here is from genome assembly GCA_034100525.1 of Agathobacter sp. Lineage (GTDB taxonomy): Bacteria > Bacillota > Clostridia > Lachnospirales > Lachnospiraceae > Roseburia. The sequence continues at coordinate 946 of JAXELM010000123.1, read as the reverse complement.
TAATCTGATGATGATTCCCTGAACTTTATCTAGATTATCCAGATTCATCTTCTTACCGAATACATTCTCCTGTGTAAAGTGAATCCTGTTGATGGAATCTTCATCATCAGCACTATCCATGCATATCCAGATACTTCTTACTGCTTTAAGATCATCATAATGCGATTTCTGGAATTCCACTTCTTTCAGTAACAGAAAACCGTTTACCATTTTATCCAATTCATATTAGACATTATATCGCAAATCTCCTTAGCTTTTTCCTCTGAGCAGTAACATTTTGTGTTTATGTTCCCCACAATATTTTTAGACCCGATTATTCTTGTGACATTACCATTTTCCTTACATAAGCAATATTTTAGTTCAAAATAACGATTCTTATTATTGTCTTCTATAATTAATACACATTTGTTATCATCCAAAATCAACTTTCCCTTATCATATGGGAATAAATATTCTTTTCTATTATCAGCCCCATGTTGTTTTAAAAATAAACAACATAGCTCTCTTAACTCATCCCTTTCACTCATATTTTCTCACCTTCCTATTTGGCTCTTTTCCATATAAATTTTCCTGCGTCAATCTGATTCGATTAATTGAATCCTCATCATCTGCACTGTCCATACATATCCATATACTTCTTATATCATAGTAGATTGCTCCCTCTCCGATTACCTTATCTTCTTCTGTTGTTCTTGTAATCTTTTCGGAGTTTGTAAATCCTGGTTCTACTCGTATACCAGATATAACTAGATCGCTCATACTTTCTAATGAAGCTCTTATCCGATATGGGGACAGCAGATACTCCGTTGATCCAAAGCTCATTGGTGAAGAGGTCACAGCAGACCTCTTGGATAACAAGCTTTATATCTATTATAACGGAAAACTTGTTACCTTTCACTCATTAAATGAAAATCCAATTAATTACCATGAAAATCATTACAAATCT
>JAXELM010000116.1:0-12818 GCA_034100525.1 Agathobacter sp. | reverse complement strand
CATGATAGTTTTTCGTATAAGCTCTTTCTCCTGCGGCGATGCCTTCGTATAATGCTCTAGCATCTCGAGGTCATCAAGCGTATACTTCTTGTTCATTTTAATCTCGAAAGGTATTCCTTCTGTGATGATTATCTGCTTTAGCAGCATGTTGATTACCATCGACAGGTTCGTACCGAGACCTTCTAAAATAGCACCGGCACGTTCCTTATCGGAATCCTCTACCCTGACCTGTATGTAGGAATTTGCCATAGTCTCGTCCTTCCTTTTTCTTAATTATTATATGACAATGTCATGATATTGTCAATACGTTGTCATATTTCTTTGTGTCTTAATTTGCTTGTTTTCGAATTTCAATTATATTTTATCGTTTTTCGATAAATTTTTGTTGACATTTTGAAAATTCTGGAATATATTACAATCAATACATGTATTATCAAGAGCTCAGCTATCAAGAGCTTATCTTGAATTAGGAGGTCCTTATGAAACAAAAGAAAATTTCTTACTGGCTGAAGGGTTTGGATATTGTCCTTGCACTGATGGTGCTGACGTTTTTTGTGGGTGCGACTTATGCAAAGATATTCATGCCTGACCTTTTTTACAAAGTTGACTCTATACCTGCTTTTATTGCTTTTGCATGGTTTACGGCTATTTGTATTTTTATAGTGCTTTTTGAGTTCTGGAGAATATGTACGCAGATAGGGCAGGATAATTCTTTTTCGATGGAGAATTCAAAGTCATTTCATCATATGACTGTATGTGGAGTTGCTGCTGCCATTGAATTTTTTTGCAGAATCATATGGATTATTGCCTCTCAGTGCATTACACCATTTTCAGCGATTGTTCTTTCTGCCGAAATTGTTCTCAGCCTTATGTTTGCTATTTTGGCAGAGGCACTGTCGAAGCTGGTTCTTAATGCTTATGAAATGAAACACGAAAACGATCTTACTATATAGAAATGGAGCAATATTATGGCAATAGTTATCAACATTGATGTCATGCTTGCAAAAAGGAAAATGAGTGTGACTGAACTTTCTGAAAAATTAGGAATAACGATAGCCAATGTTTCCATTTTGAAAAATGGTAAGGCAAAGGCTATCAGAATTGAAACCTTGAACAAATTATGTGAGGTGTTAGACTGTCAGCCGGCAGATTTGCTGGAATACAGGGCTGATTAAGGAGGATGTTATGAACGAAAATTTCCCAAATGAAAATATTAATACTACTATAAATTCTAATATTAATTCTCAGTGTAATGCTGGTCAGATGACACCGCCGCCTCCGATGCAGGCGCAGTACTATCGACCGAATTACTACATGGGACCACCAGCTGAAACCGAGCAGCAGAAGGCTGAGCGTGCCTCTCTTTTCGCCCGCCTCATTGGTCCTACATTGATTTATGCGATACTGTTTACTTTTTGTATATACAAGAATTTTGCTGGAATTACAGTTCCAATTCTGGCTTTGGCTACTGTAGTATACAGCTTCTATTGTCTGAAGGTTTACAACTTAGAAGTTAAGCGCGGAAGCTATTTATATGGCGCAGTAATTATTCTGCTTGGAGTATCATCCTGCACGACGGGAAGCATTCCTATTATTACTTTCAATACGATTGGTATGGTTTTAATGCTCCTGTGTATGCTGCTCCACAATTTCTATAACGATAATCTTTGGAACCTTGCAAAATACATTGGGGCTATTTTTATGTCCATTTTGGGGGCTATATCGGTCATTGCATCCCCATTTAGCGACCTTTCGAACTATGAAAAGCACAAAACAAATAAGTCAAAGGGACTTTACGTCGTTATTGGAATTGCTATTGCATTTCCTCTCTTGATAATAATTATCTCTCTTTTGTACTATGCAGATGCTGTTTTTGCTGACGTAATTAATACTATTTTCGAGAATATCAGTATTGGAAATATCATTGGTATCGCATTCACTTTTGTGTTTGCATTTTTATCTGCTTACTGTGGAATCAGGTATCTCGGCAAGCATGAGATTAGTGAAGAAGTGAAGGATTACAGACGCTTTAATGCAATCATTGCGATTACAGTGCTTAGTCTGATTGCTATTGTTTATATGCTTTTTTCAGGAATCCAGATTCTGTATCTTTTTATCGGCAATATGGAGCTGCCTGACGGATATACTTATGCAAGCTATGCGCACGAAGGTTTTTTCCAGCTCTTATTTGTATGTATTTTGAATGTTATAATTGTTCTTTCGACTATAAGCTTTTTCAAGAACAATATATTTGTGAAAATTCTTCTTACTATTATTTCATTTTGCACATACATCATGCTGGCTTCAAGTGCTCTTAGAATGTGGCTCTATGTTCAAAACTACAGCCTGTCCGTGCTTCGTGTGTTTGTATTCTGGGCTCTTCTGGTATTAGCTTTGTTGCTGGTTGGGATATTTGTTCAGATTCTTCGTGAGGAGTTTCATTTGTTCAGATACGGACTTGTGGTTGTGTGTGCATGTTATCTTACTCTCTCTTTTGGACATATGGATTACTGGATTGCGAAATTTAATCTGGAATATGTGGCGTCGAATGATGGAAGCGTTGACTACGAGTACCTTACCTCGCTTTCTTCAGATGCTGCTCCTGTCATAGCTGAACAAAGTGGTGACTGGGCTGATTTATATGCATACAATCAGATGAAATATACAGATGATGGAATCAGAAAGTTTAATTTCTCACATAATAATGCAATAAATGCTTTTTCTAAGTATATAAGCAAGCACAAAGATTATTACTGTGTGACCCTGACTCCTAGTACTTCGGGCGATAAGATCCTTGATCCATCAAAGATTTCATCTGTCACATGCACATACAATGATATTGATTTTACCAGGAAAAATCAGACTGCTGATGCAGATTGTGTGATAAATCCTTCTACAGGCAAGCCTGTATTTGTTACCTATATTCCTAAGGAGGAGTTCGAAGAAAAGGATTTGGAACTGAGTATTTCATATACTATCTGCTATAAATCAGATAAGAAGATTTATACAGATAATTATTCTTTCTACCCTTCTGATGCTAATGTGAATTATGTAGAAGTTGAAGGGTACGATAATCGTGCATATCTTTATGCAAAGTATTAGTATAGTATTTTTACTGATTGGCTTATATAAAAACGACTAATCCTACATTTGAGATTAGTCGTTTTTTTACTTAAAAAAATATTTTATTGCCAATTAAGTATATGTCCTTAGACCATTTCAATCAGTTCCAAGAATTCTTTTGGATTCACAGCAGCAACCTCTGCATTTTCAAAATCTTTTACATTACAAGTAATAATATAATCAGCTCCAACTTCTTTTGCACACTTATCCTGCAAACAATCTTCAAAATCAGAAAATGAATCCTTGTCAATCGCATCTAAAATTTCTTTCTGCGATGCAGATGCCACAGTAAATATTTCGCAAATATCTCTCAAATTCTCTCTTCTTTCATTATCACTTCGCTTACGAAGTACATACCACAAAGTAGAAAGCGTATGAAATGCTATATATCCAATATATTCTCCTTTCGCACACATCTCTACAATTCTAATGGAATGCTCTAAATAATCATCTTCCCTGTTTGTCAGATAATTAAGAAGAATATTTGTATCAATTAATACTACCATACTTTGCATTCATCGCTTCCTCCCTCTCCTTCTCATAGTCAAGTGATTCTTTCGATTTTTTTCTTGATATCTCTAGTCTCTTAAATGCTTCCATCTTTTTATAATTGGTATTATTTGATTTTGTTATAGGTGCAGATATTATAAATGGAATACTTCTTTCTCTTAATGCAGTCCTTGTAAAAGTTTCATAAAACGTCTGCTTTGTTTGTCCCATTGCATCTAGCATCTCACCCAATTCTTCATAAATTGAATCTTCTAATCTGATACTAATAGTCTTCATAGAAATCAACCCCTTTTTTGTTATATTATATCTATTTGAATTAATTATATTCAATTTTGACGCAAATAGCAAGCAATAGCATTCATATCATATCGACTAAGAAAAAGAACATGGACTATTTCCAATAAGGGCATTATAATTATATAAAAATATATATAAATATATATAATATATAAAATATATAACATTATATAATATTATATAAAAATATAAAATTATATAATAAGGAGACTATGCAATATGCAAAACCCGTGTTACATGCTAACCGGCGTGCATGGAACGGGAAAGACAGTTACTCTAACTGAAATTGAAAAGGAAATAGCCAAGGAAGACAATTGGATAATTATACGCCTGAATTCTTCTAGAGATATGTTAAGCAGCCTTGTTGCAAAATTATATGACAGCCACGAATTCATCTGCAAATTCGTCGATGCCAATATTAACCTGTCCAAATTTGGAATAGGTGTTTCTATTTCTTCAAAATCACCTGTTTCAGATATAGAATCTGCGTTAGAAATCATTTTAAAAGAGATAAAAAAACAAAAATACAGATTACTGGTGACTATCGATGAGGTCTCAAACACAAAGAGTATGCGTGAGTTTGCCAGCACTTATCAGATTATGATTCGCGAAGAACTTCCCTTTTATCTGATTATGGCAGGGCTTTACAGCACCCCTATTCATCTTTTTCTAATGACTATTGAAATAAATCATCCAATGTTATTACAGACTGAATATTATCAGAATACGAGTTACTAACTAACCCATACGTTGTAATAAGCGTTGGATATATAGCGTACTTTGTATTTGTGAGCACTCTCAAATCATTAATTTTGTTTCGTATGGATTTATCTACTTTTTCTGTTATTGTGTATTCTGAACCTGAATACTTCATTTCACACAAATTTATGACCTGGTCTTTTCTTGTTATCAGCATGTCTATCTGTGATCCAAAAACTCCACGGTCTGGATCTGCTTTACAGTACCATGAATTAATTTCTGTTAACACCCCGGATATTCCAAGCTTATTCTTTATCTGAGCAACATGCTGCATACAAACGCGTTCAAATGCTAATCCCATCCATGTATTTACGGCTGGAGTATTGATTTGATTGGTCCAAAAATGCTCATCTGTTGGTTCATCCTGAAGAAACTTAAAATGGAATAAAGTAAAGCAATCAATCAGTTGATAAACTGCATTTTTCTTCTTCATTCCAAATGCATAATATTTCCTTATAAAGCCGCAGCTTTCTAGCTCTTCAAGCTTGCCCGTCAAATCTCCCGAATTAGATAATCCTGTTAATTTTATTAGTTCTTCTCTCGTTAAGCCAACTTTTTTTGTTCCAAGTGTTTCAATTATTTTTATATATGTTTCTGGATTTTTAAAAACGGATGCATACATATATTTGAATTCATCCCTGAGTGGTGCATTCTTGGCAAATAGTGTATTATCTATGTTCTGCGCCAGACTCAGTCCCTTTTTTATAAATCCCCAGTAATATGGAACCCCTCCAAAAATCATATAGTACTGTAATATCTGTTCCCTATTGAGGGCAAGCCCTTCTGACTGTATATATTCCTCACATTCTCTTAGACAAAATGCCTGCAAATGAATCTGCTGTGTCAATCGATTATACAAACCACCCTTATTATGAACTACTTTTGACAACATCCATGATGTAGCTGATGCGCATACTATTAGCACTATGTCCTTCCTTGCTGATGCAAAACCATTCCAAAAATTCTCAAGTGCAACCATCAAATCACTTTTAGGTGTATCCATCCATGATAATTCGTCTATAAATATGATTTTTCTTTTCTCATTTGAATTACGAATTATTTCTTTTAGCTTGTCGAACGCCTCCAGCCAGTTCTTGGATTTTTTCTTTATATTTATGCCTGCATCTTTCAATGATGAGTCAAATGCAAATAACTGCTCATTCATGGAACCTTCTGACAATCCTGAATGTTGAAACGTAAATCTGTAGTTGAATGCTTCCCGAATTAAATATGTTTTTCCAATTCTTCTACGTCCATACACTGCAACAAAATGAGATTTATCATCATGCAGCATTTTATTTAATAACTCTATCTCAGCATTTCTTCCAATAATCATTTTATACCCCTTATAATCCGCTTAATCTTATTTTCTTTTTCACTTTAAGCGGATTATAACATTATTTTATACAATTTTCAAGAAAATATGCAGTTATAATCCGCTTAATCTTATTATTTTTTTCACTTTAAGCGGATTATAAGTACAAATAGTATTAGTCCAATTAGACTCAGTATTTTCCCAATCATAAGTCCAGGTGCATGATATATAATCTCAACCTCATGTTTTCCTTCTTGTATTTTCAAACCAAGAAATGCTGTATTTACTTTTTCATAAGCTGCTTTCTTTCCATCTACTAATATCTCAAAGTTCTTATCATAAGGAATGGACGTAATCAAATATCCGTCTTCATTATTGACCTGCAATGTTCCCTTAATAATATTTCCTTTTGTCTCCTGCTTATTCACGATAAATTCTGACTGAACAAGTTCATTTTTTTGTCCTTCACAAACAGATTTTTTCCATATGTATCCAGCCTCATCTTCAAGCTCATAATCACCAGCTCCAAGCTTGATATTTATACTAGTCTGTCCTTCTTTTAATGGAACTGCATATGTAAATTTGTCATTACCGTTATAGTAGATATGCGACTCGGCAGTAAGCTTATTGCGAACGCCTCCCACCCATACAGACACGTCCTCCGAAGGGCAATGATTATTTACTTTAAATTGCAGGAAAAATATGTCCCCTTCATCTGCTTCAGGTATTTCCATCACATAATTAAAATCTTCAAATAGCATATCAACTTCCTGAAGGCCTGCATTTAGATTCTCTGTATTTATATGCTCCCCTGTATTATCATCCACCACAGCATACTCAAGCAATGCCAGCTGATTATATGGGAATTCTAATTTACGATACTCTTCTTCTGATATTACACTCTGTGTCTGATAAGCGATTGGTAAAACGTCATCATTCTCATATACATTTTCCGCAATTTTCTTATAGCCCGGTATATCTGTGTCGGATATCAGATATTTTATCCCCATGAATCTCTGAAATACAGGATTGTGTGCGCATGACTGCATCAATATATTTCTGTATGGCTGGTCTGTTTTGAATATTTCAGTCCGAAAGCTTTGATATTCTTTGTTGTATACGGAAGAATATACGGAAGATAAATACTGGTCTGTGGACCAGACTCTATTAATATTTGCTGCGTCTTCCTGAATACTTCCATTTTGCTCCATCCTGTAAAAACCTGATTCTTCTTTGGCTATTTTATCAATTAGTGCCTTATTATTTTCGTCCGTTACCTGCTCATATAAATCAGGTTCTATAGACATATCAAACTCCTCTTGATAAACCACACCATGAACTATCAGTATTACAAGTGCTGGCATAATAAGAAATTGAATACATTTCTTCCGATAGCAAAACCCAAAACATAATGCCATTATTATTGCATCAACCAGATAAACCGGCTTTCTTGCTATACATACTATCAATATTGTAATAATAAACGGAATTAACCCCGCCCGGAATGAAATCTCGCCCTTTCTTTGCTTTTCTATGTATTTTGCAATCATAAAACATAAAAGTGGGATAAATGGTATCATCACTTTATCACGGATATAAAGTCCGCCGTTTAAAAACCATGCAAAAATCGGAATCGTCAGCACAATAATACTTGCAATGTGCAGCCATTTTTCAGCACACTTTTTGTATATCAAACCTGAAAGCAAAACCGTAATCACAAGTGTGGTTAAGCCTATCCCATATGGCTTATAGAGAAGTCCTGATAACTTTACATGCGGAATAAACAGCTTCCACAGCGATACCGCCTCTCCTGAGCCAGTGCTTCGTCCGCCCATAAGAACACATGCTGTCGGCACCAGCAGTACCGCGCTCATTAACACCGCAATAAACATCGGAATAAAAAATTTTATTCCATCTTTCACATCCATCTTCACTTCTACATATCGGTATATACCATATATGACAAGAACAAGCATTCCACCAATGCTGAAATAAAAACTCGTCATTATCATCATCCATACACTAAATATGTACAGTCCAACTTTTTGTTTATCAAAATACCTGTCAACACCGATTAGTGCCAGGCACAAAAACGGCATATAGTTTACGAACATGATTTGATTGTAGGAATGATAAATCATCGGTCCTGACAGCATAAAAAGCATAGCAACAAATATACTGACTATATTTGAGATTCCTCTTTGAAGCAGCCACCTGTAAAACAGCAATACTGCCACCACCAGGCTAATTATCATCGCTGCCATTATATATGTCCCCATATCCACCCATGGTAACAGGTATGATATTAATATTACCGGACTATACAGACCATAGTAGGAAAAATTATATATATTTTGTCCTCCACCGATATTTGCAGCAAATTCCGGGAATAGCTGACCTGTACTATAGAATAACTGTCTGAAATAAGCCGGTAGTACACTATGCTGGCTTATCCAGTCAACTCTAGAACCAAAAACACCATTTCTAATACAAAAGAGCCAACAGAAAAATAAAACTGCTGCTGTCAGAATGAAATATGGCAGCTTTGTCTTATAGTTTTTATTCATCTTACTGCTCCTCACTTGAGTCCTTTAATATATAGATTGGTCGATGTTTTGTCTCCAGATAAGTTTTTGCCAGATACTGCCCGACAATTCCCGTGCAAAGCAGCTGCACACCTCCAACCATGAATACGATGCACACAAGGGACGGCCAACCGGCAACCGGGTCTCCCCATACTAATGTTCTCACTACAATCACAATAACCATGAGAAAAGAAAGTACACAAAATAATAGTCCGATGACAGATGCAAAGGATAATGGTGCAACTGAAAATCCCATAATTCCCTCTAGAGAGTATGTAAATAATTTGCGTATGGACCATTTTGTCTCTCCAGCGGACCTCTCAACATTCTCAAACTCCAACCACTTAGTTCGAAAGCCGACCCATTCAAAAATACCCTTTGAAAAACGATTATACTCACTCATCTCTAACACTGCGTCAACCGTTCTGCGGTTCATCAATCTATAGTCCCTTGCACCACTTACTATCTCTGTTTTCGAAATCTTGTTTATGCATTTATAGAAAGTCTCTGACAAGAAGGAACGAATAACAGGTTCACCTTTTCTTGTGGAACGCTTCGTTGCGACATTATCATATTCCCCTTCTTCGAGTATCTGATACATTTGTGGCAAAAGCTCCGGTGGGTCCTGAAGGTCTACATCCATTATTGCTACATAATCGCCTGTTGCATTTTTAAGTCCCGCATAGATTGCTGCCTCTTTTCCAAAATTTCTGGAAAAAGACAAATATTTGCATTTTTCGTCCAGCGAATTTAAATCTTTCATCACTGACAATGTTCTATCTGTAGAACCATCATCTACAAATAACATCTCTATCTCAACCTCTGGCATCTTGTGCATAACCCTACACATCTCTTTATAGTAAATTGGCAATGCATCCTGTTCGTTAAAACATGGAACAATTACAGTTATTTTTTTCACACTAACACCTCCATCTCTGTTAACAAATACATAGTTTAGCAAACTCTTCTTATGTTGACCTTAAATAAAATCTTAAGGTTTCTTAAGTTTTTCTGTATATTTCCAAATATTTGCTATAATTGGACTAAAAACGACTAACCTAAATTAGGTTAGTCGTTTTTATTTCCTTTGCTCCGGCCAGACGAAATTACAATTGCCCGCTTCAAGTCCATCTATTAATATATTCTGGCCTGTGCAGAATCTGTTTTGCACCGCCATAAAATATACCCACTCAGCAGCCTCATCCACGGACATCCATCTCTTGAGAGGAGTCACGTCCATAATCTGCTGCCACAGCTTCTCATCTTCCATTACCGGCTTATTTAACTCAGTTTTCACTCCGCCAAAATCCAGGCTGTTGCAAGTGGCTCCATATTCCGCTACGCGAAGTGCTACATTTTTGGTATATGCCAGCACACCACCTTTGCTTGCTGCATATTCAGGAAATTCTGAGCCAGTATGACCACTTGCAGATCCAATCATAATAATTGACCTGATTCCCGGATGGATTCCATAGTGCTCCGTGATACTAATAGTACCTTTTAAATTAACATCTATATCTATATTGCCCGGCGCGCTTTGCACGCCGGCGTTATTTACCAAAATATCGACATTCGCAATTTCCGGATAATTTTCCACGTCTCGAATATCTACTATATAGTGATTGTAATTTGGACTTACAATAGCAGCTTCATTCGTGTCAAACCCAAAAACTGTATGTCCTTTTTCTAAAAACATTTTTGCAACGCCTAGTCCGATTCCCTGTGAAGTTCCTGTAACTAATACTTTCATGAAATACTCCTAATGTATTCTTCCCCGACTTTTTCGGCTTTCCAGCCTTTTGTTACTCTGTAACCGACAGGGCTAAGCACTATCTCAAACAACAGCTCTGCCAATGCTCCTGTAAGTGAACATGTGATAACCTGCAAAGGTGTCCATCCGAAAAATACATAGGATACCATTACTGCAAATACTAGATTATCCAGGAATTGTGCTATCCCAGTTGAAATATATGAGCGTATTGCAAATGAAACAAAGTTATCTTTTTTTAGTCTCTTTCCAATAAAGGTATTTATAATTGAATTGCAAATCGCAGAGACAAGCATTGCGGTACTGCTGCCTAATACGATATACCAGCTTCCACCAAATGTTGAGTTAAGCGAATCATTAACCTCTGTAAGTCCTGTGCTATAAAACTCGCCCCACATTCCAGGTGTAAGTGACATAAGCTTAAAAAGTAAGCACACCATAAGATTTATAAACAATGCAAGCAACGAAATCTTTGCCGCCTGTTTTCCTCCAAAATGCTTACAAATCATGTCCATGCAAAGAAATGATACCCAGCTAACTGTAAATCCACAATCAAGTGCCAGATATTTTGTAGAAAATAATTCTTTATTTGCCAGCAAATTCATGACAATCACACTGACTATAAATAAAGAAACCACCAGTGATGGTATGTTGCGTAGAAGGATTTTATAATCCTCATACTCTCTTTTAATAATATTCATTTTATTCTCCTTTGGTTTTAATATTTTACAAGCAGGATATCGGACCCGAACTGCTTGGGTTACATTAACATTATACCTTCATTTTAATAAATATCAAGATATTTTACTAATAGTTTCCTCTGTCTATAAATATGGTACCATATACACAGGTATACAGAAAATATCTTGATCTTTACTTATATCCTTTGTATATACCAGATACCTCTTCAAAATCCTATCTGAAAATTTATCTGAAAATACGTCCAAAGACTTATGCGTCTTATACCCAGATGATTTTATTTCCAATGGAACTATCTTATTTTTTCTTGATAATATAAAATCTATCTCGTAATTATGTTTGGATTTTTCATTCATAATTGTATGATAAAACAACTCATTTCCACTAGCCGTCAAACATTGAGCCACAATATTTTCATACAAATATCCCAAATTAACACTTAATTTATCACTAAGTAGTTTCTCATATATTACGTTTTCCGTAAAATCTTTATCTTTGAACATTAACGTTACAAACAATCCTGTATCACTTAAAAACAACTTATACCTTGACAAATCTCTTGTGTTAGAAAGTCCTGCATTTGGATCATTAACATTGTATGAAACTAGTACTGTCTTAGAATCTTTTAATTCAGCAATAAGCTCCAATATCTTATCTGATCTTTCTCCACCGAGCAAAGCACTTGCCTGAAATCTAGATGCATTCTTATTTAACTGCGCTGGTATAGCATCAAACAACATGGCTAATCGTCCTGTTGAGTCTATCTTTGCAAAGTCAGACTCATACAGATTCAAAATATCACGTTTAACTTCATCAACTAATCTAAAATTATTTGTCTCAATATAAGTATTAACCGCCTGAGGCATCCCACCTACAAGCATATACAATCTAAATTGCCTTATTTGCTTGCGATTGATTGTGTCCCCCACTGCTTGATTCATTTCAAAGCATTTCTTTAAAAGTGCAAATGATGTCTCGTCTCCAATAGCCCATAGGAACTCTTCATAATCCATGGGGTACATACTGATTTTTCTTTCTTCACTCGGAATTAAAATATCCTTAACATTCTTCTTTATGGATATTAATGAACCGGTTTCTATATAATCATATCTATGATCCTCGACTAATGCCTTAATAGCCTGACGAGCCATAGGACAAAGCTGAACCTCATCAAATATGATCACTGAATCTCGTTCATGTAAATCCACCTTATATTGCAACTGCAATTGTAAAAATAAGTAATTCAAATCAGATACATCTTCAAAAAGGCTTCTTACTTCTTTTGATGCTCTTGCAAAATCAATTAATACATAGCTCCTATATTCATTTTTAGCAAATTCTTCAACCACTGTTGACTTGCCAATACGGCGTGCACCTTCAATTAAAAGTGCTGTTTTCCCCTGTGAATTCTGCTTCCATTCAAGCATTTTGCTGTATATTTTACGCTTAAACATTCTATTTGCTTCTTTCCGCATTTTTTATTATGATTATTTTACCCATTTCCGCATTTTTCATACAGCAATAATATCATCTATCCGCATTTTTTTCAACCTTTTATACTGCCACAAACTTAAGTGTCACTTTGAACAAATCTCCATCGACATTGAGTATCATCTCTCCGTTCATAAGCTCGGTCAAGCTCTTTGCAATCGATAATCCCAGTCCACTTCCCTCTGTGTTTCGAGAGCTGTCTCCTCTTACAAACCGCTCCATGAGCTCCTCACTTGAGATATTTAACTGTGTTGATGAGATGTTTTTGAAA
>JAXELM010000101.1:0-17603 GCA_034100525.1 Agathobacter sp. | reverse complement strand
AAAAGCATCTGTTCTAACTGGAAGTCCCAGACTCTTTTGAAGCTCCTTCTTATTTTCATTCTTAGGAAGCATATCCTTCTTAGAAAAATGATATGAAATATACACATCCTTCTCAGGATTATATTCGTCATAGTCTATTCCGTTTACAATCCCGCATAAATCGCCTCGTCTTGCGTACATCAACCCATTAAGGCCTTCGCCACCCTCAGGCGTTGTAATATCGACAGCATATGTCGGGCTGACTGTTGTCACCTTGTCAGCATATACGATACCACCCTTTAGATAATTCGCATCACCATAGGACTCAAGCTTGTCATATCTGAATATATGTTCCGGCAAGCCAGTAATATCAGCCACCTCATTAATCTTCCATCTTCCCTGGAACTTCATATTGTGGATAGAAAAAACTGTCTTAATTCCATAATAGAAATTATCACTGCCATACTGCGTCTTTAAAAATACAGGAACCAATCCAGTCTGCCAGTCATTGCAGTGAATCACATCAGGCATAAAATCTATATACTTAAGAGCATCAAGCACAGCCTTCGAGAAAAATGCAAACTTCTCAACGTCCTCATATATCTGGTTATAAGGACTTGGTCCTGCAAAATAAAATTCATTCTCAACAAAATAATAAGTAATTCCTTCATATTCCGTCTTAAGTATTTCTGCATATTGCTTTCTCCAGTTAAGATGCACATCAAAATGACACACAGGCTTTAGCTTCGACTTAAATTTCTCCTCCATACATGCATATTTCGGCAAAATCACCCTTACATCGTATTCTTCCTTATTAATATATCTAGGCAAGGAACCCACAACATCTGCAAGTCCTCCGGTTTTCATAAATGGTATAGCTTCCGATGAAACAAATAAAATATTCTTCATACAAGATTCCTCCTGGTAAACTCTAATAAGAGTATAACACAAAGCCTAGTAATTATGTACTATTTTATGTCATTTTATGCCAATTTTTGTAACCCTATACTCTCATCTGTAATCTGATTTTGTCAGTGATTAATGCAATAAACTCAGAGTTCGTCGGCTTTCCCTTACCATTATTAATTGTATATCCGAACAACTCATCAATCGTATCCATTTTGCCACGACTCCATGCCACTTCAATAGCATGACGAATTGCTCTCTCCACCCGGCTTGAGGTAGTGTTGAACTTCTTCGCAATCTCAGGATACAGAATTTTCGTAATCGAATTAAGCATCTCCATATCGTTTACCGACATAATAATAGCCTCTCGCAAATACTGATATCCCTTTATATGTGCCGGAACACCAACTTCATGGATAATCTCCGTCACCTCTTCCTCTATACTTCTAGAATCAAGCTCTGTCTGCGGTGCATTTTTCTGCACATTAAGATTGTGATACACCCGTCCGTTCTTCTGCTGGTAAATTGACTTAATCTTGTTTATCAAGGCGTCCCTGTGAAAAGGCTTCATGATAAAATAATCCGCCCCTCTTGCAAAGGCATCCTCTGTTATCACTTCTTTACCCACTGCACTAAGCATAACTACTGAGGTCTTATTGCTTATCGACTCATCATTTCTAATCTTCTCAAGTACATCCAGACCATCCATCTTAGGCATCACTATATCAAGCAACACCACATCAGGCTTTTTCTCTTTCACAAGCTTATAAGCTTCTTCTCCATCTTTTGCCATTCCGACAACCTGCATATCATCTTCGTCTGAAATCACTTCCCCAAGTAATTCACGAAACATATCATTATCATCTGCAATAGCTACATTGAGTTTTTCCATAACACAACATCCTCTCTACTTGTTTCTAAAACGTCAACACCAAAATAATATTAAACCTCATATTTGAAATTTTGTCTAGTATTGTCGACATTATATAAAAAAAATAAGAGAAAAAATATTTTTATTAAGAAAAAAGAGCACCGAAGTGCTCTTTTAAGAATTATTTTTAATTAATCTAAGTCTGTAAGACCGACTTTTTGAATTCTGACGGTGGTATATGAGGTTGAAGTATTAGTCGGATCACCCTCAGTACCATCGTTATTATTTCTGATAATAGTTGTCTGTGCAACTGCATAAACCTCTACATAGTTACTATTTGAAGAAAGAAGTGATAGCGGAATATCCGCTCGATACGTGACTCCGGAAGTATAATACGTCAGAATCGGTTCATAATTACCTTCTGCATTCTTCCTGTACCTGTTGACATCTACCTTCTTCAGATATATCGGATTGCCGCTACTATCATTCACAATAGTATACTGACTATTTGATGAATCATATTCTGCCTCATCAACCGGTATACAGAAATCTACTCGAATTTCTTTTCTCTTAAGGTTTCTTACAATGTTAGTATCTGTAACTGTGAAATAAATCTTCTCTACAGCATCAGTGCCATCATTCTCCTGTGAAACCTGCTGTTCAACAGATTCTGTATCAGACGTTACAACTCCACTTTCATCTACACGCTGGTCAAAGGTCTCATAAATTGTATTTAATACCTCCGCATCTTCTTCATCGCTATTTTTGATTACGATTGAAGGTGCATGTGTACCAGCCTTATATGCTGCAATCATGGTATTGATATAGAGCTTAACCTCGTTCTCATTTGAACTAATTCCTGCACGATGTCCAACACCTGAGTATGTAACATTTCCCTTTGTATAGATATAATAATTGTTTCTAACATCTTTAGGCGACTTACCATATAAGTTACTACTGTTAAGTGTGTACCATACTACTACGTCACTCTCACCATCATTATCAGCATCTTCATTCATATCTATCTGATAATACTGTGCATGTGTAGTAGCAACATCAAACGAATCAGGAAGAATGAACGGATAAGTAGTAATCTGTCCACTATTTACTTTATCAACCTTGGTTGTCTCCATGTTAAATCCACGGTTTCCATCCTTCCAGTAATAGTAATGGTTATAAGTTCCAACATTTCTAGCATATCGAACCATATCTCCGGAAGAATCTCCCTGGTTCTGTCTTACAATAACCTTTCTATTGCTGCCCGGTAAATATGCAAGGTCAGTATTGTTTTCCTTAGCATACTGTACTGCCTGATTGTATAAATCACCCGATACATAGTTTATACCAGCCACATTAGTTGATGTAGTGCTTCCCTGCTCAAGCTGCAATCCAACCTTTAAAGCATCACTTTCGAGTACACCATATCTATCCATTCCTACCACGTTACGAATCTCACTGTTGAAATAATAACCCCATTCTCCATAATTAGTAGAATTATTACAGAACGATGTCGTATCATGAGTAAAGAGAATAGGATTACCTCTGTTAATATAATCCTTTATAATTCCAATACTTCCATTAATATCATCAATCTTGTACATATCAGTAAATCCCATAACAATCATGTCATAAGTATTTTCAAAATATGTTACATCCTTTCCGGCACAAAGATTACCAAAAGCATTTGACTTCATATATGTAATAGTAATCCTGTAATCTGTAACCTGTGCAAGAGCCTGTGCAAACTTACTATTTGGATTGTCAGCCTCTGTTTTCATATTAAATCTCTCATCAGAAGATGAACCAATCTGAAGTATATTAATTGGGGTCGGCTCTGCATCAGCTTTTCTATAATAGAAGTAACCACCCTTTATGTCATATCTGTATTCATTTGAAGACTGGCTTACTTTAAATCTCCAAGGAATAATACCCACATAATTCTCAGGCAAAGTATAAGAAAACTTATAACTATGTTCTGAACCTGCAAGCAATCTGTATTCTGACTGTGTCTCGCCAGCATCGTTTGTTGTCGTCGTCGGACGAATCAAAGTACCATTATCATACACTCGCACGTCAGTGGCACTTATGCCCTCCTGCGTATTCGAGAACTTACCATCAGCATTTGTATCTAGATATAATATCGGATTAAATGTAGCATTAGCATCTGCCGAACCACTATTACTGATAGAGAAATCAAGCGTAATTGTATTCGTATTAAGCTGCACATACTGAGTATTTGGAACAACAGTCTGTTCAACCAAATTAATCTTCGGTTTACCAAGACTTAAATAGTTATACAGATTTCTGAAATTCTCTCCTGCCTGCTTAACAGTCATTACATTGTTGTACTCATTAAGTCCATTTGTAACCAGATTACCCTGTTCATCATATGAACCATTGAAAAGTTCATACATATATGAGCAGTTATCGACATACTTCTGATTTACTGTATCCATTTCTGAAGCATTATTGTAGAATTTATCAGCTACAATAAGAGGATAACCGGCATATACATACTCTCTTATGTCTTCCATTTTCTCTTTAGTAATATCATTACCAGAGTATCTGTATGTATTATTTGCCTTAGTATAAACCTCCATTGAATTGGTATATTTGTTATTATCGCTAAGACCAACAACACCTGTACGGTTTGAACCATTGTGAGTATAATCCGTCTCAAGCATTCCAGTATGGTCAGTAGGCAGAACAGCAATATCTCCGACATTTACATATATCATGCCATTCATACGAGAATCATTGTAAACAGTCTTTCCTCTATTATCTGTCTGAAGCATGTTTACACTCATACCAATATAAACCATATCGTATGTAGAGATATCGACAATATTACCAATGAACTCTGATGTAGACATATGCGTAATAGATATTTCCGGCACATCTCTTCCTGCAAACCAGCTCTCTACAGTTGATTTCTGTAATGCATCACTTGTAGAATCTGTAACATAACAAGGCTCAATATCAAGAATAGAGAGCGAATCACTTACCTCTGTCTGCGTATCTTCATCTGTATATGATATAATATACTCCATCGCTATAGCTCTTGATATCTTAAGGTCAAAATAACCATAAGCCTCTTCACCGAGAGCTTCATTCTCTGTTCGTCTGCTCAAGTTCTGTGAATCGATTCGTTCTGCAATCTCACCAAAACCAGCAGCCTCTGCCTCTGTCTCAAAAGCTGTAACATCATTGAAGATTCTCGAATACTCGATAAATGGAGTAGTAAAATACTGTGCTGTTCCTGTTGAATTATCAAGCATCATATATGGTGACTGTGAATCCGAGTTACCGGGATATACATATATATTCTTGTTTACAAAGTGGTGGTCCGCATCAGCATTTATACCGGCACTTATTTCACTCCAGTTAATTGTATCTGCCGTTGTATCCTGTGTAAAAGATATTCCAAACGCATCTGCACTGCATAAAAGAGCTACCAGCTTCTGCAAATTAGTAGCATGTGCTAAATCATTTACACTATTTCCAAGTATACTGTAATCAACGACTACAGGAAAATGACTGCCTGATTGTACAAGTGCCATTATATTACAAAGCTGTTGCCATGAAATATCATTGTCCTGTCCAAAGCTTCTGACCGCACCAGCTGTAGTATCTGTAGTATTATTGTGAAATGCATTTGCAGATATATAAAGCATATCACAGGAGTTTATACTATAAGAATTAAATTGCTCCGGTACAAGTGTCTCAACCTTGAAATACATCTCACGCGAAGTATCAGACAGAAGTCCATCCTGATTAAATACACCATACTTAAACCAGCTATTGTTAGTAAATCCACCAGTATAATAAACTACGCTCAAATGCAGTGGCTCTAGCAATGTATCGGACTCATTTCCAATCCGAAGATCATACTGACCATTTCCATCGCCTATATACTCATAGTGAGTCTGGCTTGCATCCATATCGAAATGTCCGGTTCCAGTTACATGGCCTTCTTCATCCTGAGTCG
This sequence comes from Agathobacter sp., assembly GCA_034100525.1. Classification (GTDB taxonomy): domain Bacteria; phylum Bacillota; class Clostridia; order Lachnospirales; family Lachnospiraceae; genus Roseburia. The sequence continues at coordinate 11,859 of JAXELM010000101.1, read as the reverse complement.
AAGCTGATATATATGGTTCTGAAGGATTCAAAATACCACTATATTCACCAGTCTTGTCATTGTAAAAATCATTGACTGTTGCAGTGTAATAAACTGTATCTTCTGACAATTCAGGATTCTCACCTACATATTCAAAACGAACTGTATAATAAATATAATTTGCATCAAAATTAGCAAAATTTACAGTATCATCACTGATTTTACCTACCAAATCAAAAGCTCCAAGAAGGTTATCCCTGCTCACACGATATATATATGCATTCGGTGTATTAGTGGCAACAGAATCAAATATCTCCTGCGTAATAATAGGTGATGTCTCTGAAACTTTATAAAGGATAATATCATTTCCATCAGCATCCTTAGGCACCAGATTTCCAGTCTCTGCATCTACTACAGGTGCTGTCGGTGTAAACTTAAGACCATAATATCCGCCTGTGCTTGCATACTGATAATACAAAACATTCTGGTCATACATACCAGTCTGTGTCTCGTTTAAATAGTATGTACATGAAAGTGTATAATCACCTGCCCCTATGTTCTCTACCATACCATATCCAGAAGTACCTTCCGGAATGATATCCGGATTGGACAAGGTATAACTCTCCCAGCCATCCTTTGCCAGATATGACTCATCATATGGTTTGTATGTAAGTGGACGTGAAGTATCCTCTGCACAAATTGAGGCATATAGACTCCTAAGCTCAGTATTGATATAATCTTTTCTACTCGAACTTCCAGGAATCTCCTTGAGCTGACTCTTCCAGTCTATTGGCTCCTGCCCATCAATCATGTAACCAATTTCACCCATACTTGCATCCGGCACAAGCTCATAGATAGTATAAGGGTTGCCCTCACTATTTCCTTCTATTATGTTGTTTATCCCTTCAAAGGATTCATTCGCTTTTACTTCCTGACCGGAACGAAGGAGCACTGTCGTGATTATTATACAAAACACAAGCACTACTGCCATTCCGGTAGCAAGACACTTTAGAAAACTCTTCATTAAGACTCTTCCTCTCAAAGTTTACTTATTAATGTAGCTATGAATATAGCCCCATGTTATACCATCAATCTGGAACTTAATCTTTGCATCATAAGTCTTGGTATTAGTACTCTTTACATCTGCTGTCTTAAACCAGCAAACACTATCATTGTATCCCAGATTAAGTACATAATTTTCACTTGCACTTATAACAGCTACAGTACCAGGAGAACAATAATAACCATATACACCATAATTGTAGCTTATATTAGAATCACCATTTACCCATGTCTTATGTCCAAGTTCTGGGTCATTTGTTCTAATATCTGCTGAGTTACTACCATACCAGATTCGAATAAATACGTTATCCATACTAATGTATATTGGCTCGGAGTACATATACTGACCATTAACAACAATGTATGCTCTTACACCCACTGTATACTTACTATTCCAGTCAACACTCTTTCCACAATAGATACTTGTCCTTTCTCCTCTGTATGATGTAAGTGAAATCTTATCATCCTTTGCAACTGTTGATGACAAGCTTTCTGTCTCATTTGTTCCACTTGTCGTATTTTCGATATAACAGATTTCCCATCTTATATCACCATACTGTCCATCATTTGGCTCTACTGTAGCTTTAATCGAATTTGTAGTACCTTTTCTAAGAAGCTTGTCCGAAGCTGTTCCATCCCAAGCAATTGTAACTCCGTATGGATTAGCAACCTCAAAGCTAATCGAATCGTGGAAATTTGAATCAGTTGCCGATACAGCATTAATTGTAAAATTATTACCTACTGTTGCCTTTATCTTGTACTCCTGAATATTTCCATCAGCAGGGTATGTATCAAGTCTTTGAGCTCCTGTTGCACTCCAGTTAAACTTCTTGTCTACGTCCTCAAGATTATCTCCGGTTATAGATGCCCTGACTGTAATTACATCCGCATAATGATATTTATCCGCCCGGCTTGCACTGTCTATCTCGAGATTTACACCTGTTATCTTCTTAATCTTTACATTTGCCCAGGTATAATAATTTGGATCAGCAGTTGAAGTAACCTTAACTGTCAGTGTATTTGAAAAATCCTCATCCTCACCTATAGTAAGCTGTCCTGCATTAGAAATAGTAGTATTCTCAGATGAATTGCCAGTCACAGCCCATGATACCTGTTGGCTAGGAAAGTTAACGCCTCTTACCAAAGCAGAAAAAGAAAATGTCATATTCTGCTCTCCATGTGAGAAATAACTAACCGTATCTTCCGAATAATTTAGTCCATCATAATAAATCTGAACTCCAGTTACAGAAGACGCTACATTTGGTTCATCATAAGCACCTGTAGTGTCATTTATGGCAAGCACATTACGAAGTGAAATCTGCTTAGATGCCACATATGAGCTTCTTCCATCACTTGATAGAAATTCAACATCAATATATACCTTGTTCTTTGCCTGCGCTTTCTCCAAAGATACACTAAAAGCTGACACGTTCTCCGCCATCTCTACCCGGTCTCCTGTGCCAGTTACAGTACCAGTGTTATCCACTGTGTTCTTCTGAAGATAAATCTTCTTGTCTGATTTTATCCAATCAATTATGTATATTGCATCCGAATTATATACTGTAAGAGTCTTACCATCCACTTCTCCGATACCATTATCCGACAAAACCTTGGTTGTAGTACCGCCTGCAGTGTATGAATAAGTAATTGCTTTAGTAGTATCAATTACAAGATTCTCTATTTGATTTACAGTAAGCTGTGCCTCATTTTGGATATCTGAATCATTTCCTACATTTCTGTATGACCTTGTACCGACTACAATAAGTGAAAAAACAGCTGTTCCAAATATACCAAGGATAGCTATGACAATTATAAGTTCAACCAACGAAAAACCTTTGTGATTGTTCATCATATACCTCCTTAGTCCACTGCGACCTTACCTGTCTCTTTATATATGGTAATAGTCTTAACCTTAGTGTTTCTAATAATCCAGATTTTTCTGACACAAGCTCCCGAACCATCTACTTTTACTTCTCCTGAGCTTCTGTCAAATTGAATCTTTATCTCATTGCCGTCAGCATTCGATAGGGTCTGCACACCTGAAGCAGATGGGTCGGTAATACTTGAATCAGTCGTGAACTTAACATCTATTCCCGACTTACCTACCTGCTCGGTAACAGTCTCCACCGTAGCTGTAGAACCATATCCTTTTTTCACCTTGGTCTCTGAAAAATACCTTCCATCGCTATCCTGATAAAAGCGTAATGTAACCTCATTTCGTCCCATGGTGTTGACTCTGACCTTGTTTATGATATTCTCCATATTATCAGCACACTGTGTAACCTTTGTGTTGAAAATATTTGATATACCGAAGGAAACAACACCTGTCAAAACTGACATGATTGCAATTACGACAATCAATTCCACAAGCGAAAGACCTTTATTGTTATGTCTCATAAAAATCCTCCAAAGAATTATTTCTTTGTCCAGTTCTTGAATGTGATGATATCAGAGTATGCAATAGAAGTATTAGACGCATCACCATTTCCACCTGTCAGACTTACGATATACGAGCTTCCCTCATCAAATATATGATATAAGAAGTTTGTTCCATCAATATCCGCTGTCAGAAGCTTCTTCATCTTCTCCTGGTCTTCATTCTTGATATTGCAGTTACCATTTACAGATAATTTGCCAAGACATATTATTGTACCTGTAAAATCAGCATTCACATTCACATCACCAGTAGCAATTATGAGTCTTAAATTGCCACCCTCCTGTGTCTCGCTGGAGTATGTATAATCACCATTTACCAAAACAGCAGTCATTACATCCCCTGCGCTACCAGTAAAATTAACCTTTCTCTTACCACTTGGCTGACCATTTGTCACCTCAAGAAGCTTTGCAGAATCTATAATATTCTCAAATACAGTCTGACCGTATGCAGCTCCATTACCACTTTGATAATTCGCTGTAAGTGTAGAATTGAGTGCAGTGTATGTATTCTCAAGAAGCGCAATCTCATCATCTACATCAAGTTCATTAGTTCCATACAATTTAAGCTCATCACTCTCATATAGAGAAAACTTTCCGGCTGTATATACCCTTGAAGCTGCATCGTTCGAATTAATAACATTTGCAAAGAAGTCAGCATATGTATTTAGCTTCTCTGTGTTTTCCGAATAATAATCATTGTAATAAAGAGAAGCAGTCTCCGGAGAAAGACTGATGTAATAATATACAAGACCATCACTCTCCTGACCACTATTTGTAGGAACAAATACTGTAGTCACACAATCAGAGATACTCTCACCATTCTCAAGATAATATGAAAGCTTATGACCTGTCTTATGAGACACAATCGAATCATCTACTTCCGTATAATCATCATCTTCCATAATTGCTGAATACTCAGCATATGTGATAGGATTTCTGTTATAAAGTGATTTACCGGAACTATCAACACCAATACATTCACCAGGAATAAGATATCCAATCTGATTTCCCTTTAGTGAAATTGACTCACCCATTCTTACGTCATTATTGTCCTCATATGATACAGCATGGTCATTGGCAATTGAGCTTGTCTGAATAAAAGAATATCCTGCTACAAACAAATCATCAAGCCCGCTCATATCAAGAGTAGAATTCTTACCGTTTATAATAATTGCACTACTGTCAGCCGCTCTATTTGTATTATTACCATAACCCACATATCTTCCGGTACCGCCCTCACCAAGATATACCTTTGGTGAATTGCCTCCTAATGTCAAGTCATCTGATACATATGAACTACCTCGAAGATGAACATCCGTTCCGCCACCCACTTGGATATTGTCAGTCCAGAGCTGATTATCAGCAGCTACTGAAAAAACAGATGAATCACTTATATTTATAGTACCCTCAGCAATCAAATATTTAGAATCTGCAAGTGTAAGCTTTATTCCAATATCCTTGAGATTAAAGCTCATAACCTCTGGATTCGAAACACTGACTGCATATGGACTTCCTGCATACACACTTCCATTTACGTTTACATTGCTCCCCGGCTCCGTAAAGTCAATTCCTGAGTTTGCAATCATACTATATGAAAATGTATCTGGCATATCTTCAGCAGTTACAAACTTCATTTCCGGAATATTAAGACTAATATCTGTCTCAATTACTGAAGAAAAGCCCTCCTCATCAACAAATACTACTTTGATTCCCTTCAACACTACACCACTATCATATGTACTCATAAGTCCATCACCTGAATCATCTGAAGCAGTCAGCGATGTAATTTCCACATAAGGATAAGTAGTAGTATCCAGCAGGTTTGAATCAACATATGACTTAAGCAAAGACATATTATAATTTCTATCACCAACTGTAGTTGATTTCAGTGCAAGACAGATATTCTCCACATATTCTCTGATAAACATATTATTACGCTCATCCTCAGATAATGCTGAATACTTCTGCATAGTCGTCGTGTATGCTTTGTTATATGCATCAGACACATTTGACTGAAGTCCCACACAAATCTGGTCAAGAACACTTTCTGCTGAATAGAAGTTACTCTTTACCTTGGTATCTGTAATTTTCATCTGATAGTTAATAAGGGAAGCCCAAAGTGAAACTACTGCAAGTAAACCAATAACGGCACATGCAACAATAACTGTTACTAAAGCAGAACCCTTATCATTTAAACGCTTTCTCAATCTGACATGCCTCCTGTAAACGTAACAAGTGGAGTCGTCGAACCAATGGAACCATATCCAATATTCGACGGATAAACATCAACTGTTACGTCAAATAATCTATCTGATTCTTCCATCTCTGTCATAGCATTTATGTCAATAATTCCATTTACAACAACACTCTGGTTAGCATTCGTATTGTTGTAAATATAAGTAACCTGATTTGAAATATTGTAAGCCGGATTAGAAGGATCCGATATAGCAATATTTTTACCAATGTTTGTATTTATCTTGGTGTGGGCTTTTGGATTCGCCCCATTGTTGGCAGGCTCATTCACATTTACTGCACACCTATACCCTGTCTCAGCACTATACAGATAACTGGCATCGGTATTAGTCTGCTTTATGATATGAACATTACAATCTACATTATCCGGATTATTTATCACAATTGAATCTGTGGCAAGCGGATATGAATGGGTAGATGTATACCAAGGATAATAAAACAGATAAACATTCTTTAAAGCATCATCCACATGTGATGAGTTGTCATATATTACACTTACATAATCCTGCTCATGTAATGAACCAGCCTCAGGGAATGTAATATTTCTGCTTCTTATATAATATTTATAGCTTGCAGTAACTGTCGTAACGCCTGTAGTAGAATTCTTTGCAATATCAACAGTAATAGTTCTGCTGATATCAGACTGTGTAAGACCTGTTATTCCATACTGAAGCTGAATAGTCGAAATAATCATGTTTGCAGTATCAGCATTGGCACTGATTGCATCATAAGTAGTATCAACAGACTGCATATTTGCAACCTCCGTTGTATTGTACTGCTTATGCTTTGTACCATCGACATTAGTCTTGGCATCAAGTGTAACAAGAACATTAAACTTCTTGTTAGAATTATTAACTTCAAAATCTGTCACATAAAAATAATACTTATGGCTGCTCTTCGGTGTAAATACCGGTTCACTTGAACCTGGTGGAATCGAATAGCTTGATAATTCAGTAAAAGAAGTACCATTATAATCAAGCTCTTTCGTATTCGCAGAACCTAACTTAAACAAATCAAAGCCATTAGGAGATGCAGGATAATTAAACTGGTATACTACATCCTCAAGTGATACGTTCTGAAGTCCCTCCATAATATTCTGTGCAGCCTCTGTGGCATACTGCTTATTCTTCGCCTTCACATTCGTCTTTGTAGCCTGTACAAAAGACGTAAGTAAAGGGAGAACAATGATAGCCAAGATAGCAATTGAAACAATTAGCTCAACAAGTGTCAAACCTTGATTGTTCTTTAATCTCTTCATCGTTCTCCCTCCCTTCAATATCAAAATTAAATTAATCTCCTACTGTACCGAATACATTCTTTGTACCGTGTGGCATACTTGGAATATATGGTGACTCGTATGCCTTGTCAATTCCATATAAGAAGTACGCATCATATACTAATGTTCCATCCAGTTTTCCTTTGCTCTCATTAAAAGCAACTGTAAGTGATGCAACCTTCTGCCTGTTATCAGCACCAGCTACAAGCTCTATCAGCTTCTTAAGCCCCTTATTGTTTGCCTCGAAAACAACTGTGCTTTCAACCCCATAAAGCTGATATAATGGCTGTATAGTATTCTGCGTTGCCGCCGTCTGGTCTGTTGTTGTAGTACCATCCGTTGTAGTTCCATCAGTAGTTGTACTATCTGTTGTTGTACCATCTGTTGTTGTACCATCTGTCGTCGTACTATCATCTGTTGTAGTGGTAGCAGCTGCATTCTCATCAACCGCTGCACCTGTATTAATATCTATAGCTGTCGGTGTCGCCACTGACAGATTAGATACTCTCGACTTGGTCTCCTCTTCAAGTGAGACAACATCCATGATAGTATCTTCTATCTGTAAATATGATGGATAGTGAACTAATGTCTTTTCTATCTCATCATTCATAGTAACGATTTCCTTCTTATAATCCTCTACCTTTGTCGCAAGAATAGATAATTCATCATACTTTTGCTTAAGAGTTGCATTCTCACTCTCAAGCTGAGTCTTCTTCTCCTGAGCCTGCTGGAAAACCAGGAAATACGACAAAGCAAGAAGCACTGCGCCGACTAATACAATAATTATTTTCTTATCTCTAGTTGACATCTTCATCCCTCCTATTGCTCTGTTGCATTTTCTGTAGCATTTTCTGTTGTAGCTTCTGTCTCTGTAGAAGCCTCTGTTGACTGTGGTGCTTCAGGTGCGGAAACCTCTGTTGACTGTGTATCATCAACAGCATTTACATAGTTACACTCTATTGTAAAGTTAACTGTAGTCTTTCCAGTTTCCTCATCCTTTTCGTCTACGATATCGGACATAGCATGTACCTCAATCGACTTAAAGGTTCTAAGCTCTGATATAACATCTGCAACAGCGGCCTTCTTCTCAACATCAATAGAAAGAGTGAGTCCTGTTTCAGAAGCAGTAAGAGAAATAACCTGAATCTGTGTAGGCATCTTCTGCTCTAATTCCTTAATAAAAGCTACTAAATTGTTGTTCTCGCTTACAGTCACATCATCAAGCTGCTTAATCCAGTCATGCTCTGCCTTTACTATATTGTACTCATCAGCAGTCTCCTGAGCATATGACAGCTCGTCAATCTTGGACTGGAGAGTAACATTGTCGGCCTTAAGAACCAAATTACCAAAAATACCATATGCAGCCATGCCTATTGCACCTATTATAAATATCGCCATAAGAATAAGCGCACCGGTAAGTGACTCTTCCTTCTCAGCTGCCTCAGCTCCTTCAAAGCCGGCATCTTCACCCTTCTTCAGTCTGCCTTTCTTATCACCACCATATATAGGAAGTGGGTCTAATGCACAACCGATACATGTAAAGAACTCTGCCAGTTTAAAATTAGTAATATTGATATTCTTATGTAATGAAAGACCTTCAAACTGCTGTAGTGAAACAACCTTCTGATTCAGTTCATTCGACATAAGTCTGCTGAGTCCGCTAAAATCAGCACCCATACCTGTCAGGTAAATTTTCTCAATAGTCTTCTCTGAATTTCTTGAAATATAATAATCTAATACTCTTGCAATACTTCCTACAAGCATCTGCATGCTGTCAGTCATATATTCTTTAAGCTTTGCAAGCTTCTCTGAATCAATATCACCAGCCTGCTCCTGCTGTGGTACTCCCTGCTCAGGATTCTCAGCCACCGGTTGCATGTCCTGCCCGAATCTGCTCTGTAAAAGAGTACGACGTCTGGCAACATCCATAGCCTCTATAAAAGAGAGATACTCTCCAAAAAGCTCGCTGTCCTGAATCGCTTCAACACCTTCACCGATACCATAGTTAATTATTCTCTGAAGAACCACATGCTCCCCATCCATAATAGTAAGGATAGAAACCGACTCATCAATCTTGATTGTGACCTTGACATCTTCCGGAATCTCCTTGAGCATAAGCTGCTTGATAGCATTACCAGTATAATCAAGTCCCATAAGTGTCAGTTTACAATTCTCAGCAAGGAATCTGTATGACCTTATTATCTCATTCGGAACTGCGAGTACAGAGACCTTAATCTTCTTGGAATCTCCCTCTCCGTATCGGTCAAGCACTTCATGTACCAACTGATATTGAGACAAATCAACCGGGAAATAATCCGATGCATTCGCAGTAATCAAATCCTTTATTTTATTATCCTTTACAAATGGAATCTCAATCTCACGATTTGCAATACGCGCAGAATTCAATACAAATATCGCTTTATTTGTACTAATATGATTTTCCTTGAGCTTGCTCTGAAGCATAGCTTTAAAAATGCTATTAACCTCAACACCTGCATCTGTCACCATATCAGGTGGTGTAGCAAAACTAAACATATTGTATATTTTCGGATTCTTAACCTTATAATCTATCTCGACTACTCTGGTAAGGTTTTGACCAATCTCAATTCCCAGAACTTTGTTAGCCATATATATTCCCTCCAAGTTATAATTTTATATATATAAATATCGCCTATTTCGACGTTTTTTTCAAGTTAAAACATTATATTTGTATACCATGAAATCATATCATTACCCCACATTGCCGCGATAAAGATTCCGACAGACAAATACGGCCCCATGGCCAGCATGCTCTCAGCATCTGATACCTTCATCCGAATAATGTGAATAACCGAGCCAATGATACAGCCCAAAAATAAGGCAAGTACTATATTCTGCCAACCTATCAGCAGTCCTGCTACTGCCATCAGCTTGACATCTCCGCCGCCCATTGCCCGGCCTTTACTAAGTACTACTATTAAAAATAGAAATATACTGACGCTGAAGAAACCTATAATATATATCGGCCAATTCTTCAAATCTGTTAACAGGTGAATTACCCCCAACGTCAGTATAAATATATTGATACCAATTGGAATTTCATAAGTTCTCCAATCTATTACGCTTAGCACTATAAGTGCTGAAACTAGAAAACAGTAAAAGACGCTCTCTAAAGTAAAATCCTTTACCCAGAATATTAAAACATAAAGTACACCATTTACAGCCTCAACTATAGGGTATTGGGGTGAGATCGATGCTTTACATTTTCGGCACCGCCCTCTCAGGGCAAGCCATGAGAAAAGCGGTACCAAGTCATACCATGCGAGCTGATACCCACATTTCATACAATGTGAACGCTCTGAAACTATTGTCTCATGCATTGGAATTCTGTAGATGCAGACATTTAAGAAGCTGCCAATTACGATTCCAAACAAAAATATGAAGATGTATACGGGTATCAGTTCAAGTTCCATTAATTAATTATCCTCTCAAAACAGTTCCTAATTGTCAGATGTTCTCTGTGAGCCATCAGCATTGAAATACTTCGCTGTCCCCTCGACATGCCATGTATTTGTAACTGATGTATATTCCAACTTAACGCCACTCCACTTAGATGACTTTAAAACAACAGTTGTTATTCCTGCATCTGTAAGTGGTGTCATATCAGAAACATTCATATTCTGTGATGTGCCATCTTGTGTAACAGTCCATGTAACTGGTTGAATTTCTTTATCTGCATAATATGTAGATACAGTTTCCTTTAACAAATCAAAATTCTGTACATCAGACCCTTCGCGAGACCTTTCAACATATCTTATAAATTGAGGTGCTAATACTCCTACGAGAACTGCCATAATGGCTATGACTACAATCAGCTCTACTAAAGAAAACCCTCTATTATTATCCATAATTTTTAATATATTAATGTCCTGTACCAGTTCCTGTACCAGTTCCTGTTCCACTAGATGTTGTCTGTACAAGTGTTGTTAAATCAGTTTTAGGGTTCTTACTATTATCTGTTGTTCCAGTAATTCCCCACTTATATGTTGAAACATTATATGTAAGTACAGCTCCCTGCCAACCTGAAGATTTTAACGTAGTAGTTGTTGTCAATCCAGATTCTGCTAAAATATCAGAAATCGAACGAGTTGCACCTGATGCTGTTCCACCTGCAACAGTTGCAGTAGAACCATTTACTGTAATTGTTACATTTTCTGTAATTAAACCTTCTTCAGAAGCACTTGTTTCAATTGCTGTCATAATACTCTGAATACTTGTAACATCACCAGACTGACGAGACTTCTCAACGTATCTGATAAACTGAGGTGCTAATACACCAACAAGTACTGCCATGATTGCAATAACTACAATCAACTCAACAAGAGAAAAACCTTTGTTACCTAATCTTTTTGTTTCTTTGTTTGCCATAATAAAATTCTCCTTTTTTAAATAATAATTTTTATTTATCTTAAAAACCAAGGTCCCTATACCCCTGATTCTTAATTCGTATTATAATGAATCCATTGCACCATACATTGCAAACATCGGTGACATAATCGCTGCAATGAGAACACCTACAATAGCTGTCAAAAATAGAATAATCATAGGTTCAAGTGCAGACATAACAGTCTGTGTTGTCACCTCTACTTCCTCATCATAGTATATGGAAAGTCTTGTAAGCATTCCCTCGAGGTCTCCAGTTTCCTCGCCAATTCTAGTCATATGACCTACCATCGCCGGGAAAAGTCCACATTCCGTGATTGGCTCTGAAAGTGGAATTCCTTTTGACACCTCGTCCTTTGCATGTTCAAGTGCTTTTTTGTACCAGTAATTACTCATAGTATTTGCTGTAATACCTAGTGCCTCAATCATTG
>JAXELM010000095.1:0-11738 GCA_034100525.1 Agathobacter sp. | reverse complement strand
TTTGATACAACGCTTTCAGGTGATAAGCAGATAGAAGCAGCATCACAGATTAAGGAGAAGTTCCTTAAGAATGAATATGAATACAATGAAATATCTATGGATGTAAGAGAAGCACAGAGACAGGATTTCTTTGTAACATTTGGTGGACTTTTCTATCTTGGACTTTTACTGAGTGTTGTATTTATTTTTGCAGCAGTACTCATTATCTACTACAAGCAGATTTCAGAAGGATATGAGGATCATTCAAGATTTGATATCATGAGAAAAGTAGGAATGACAGATAAAGAAATCAGAAAGAGTATTAATTCGCAGATGCTCACAGTATTCTTTTTCCCGCTCATTCTTGCAGGAATTCATATTTGTTTCGCATTCCCAATTGTGCGTAAGCTGCTTATGATGTTTAGCCTTAATAATGTTGGATTATTTGTCGAGACAAGTATAATCAGTTTTTTGATATTCGGTGTGTTGTATGCAATCGTTTATCGAATTACTTCGAACGCATACTACAGAATTGTACGAACAAATATGTAAAATGAGGAGGAGAAAGTTATGCCTAAAAGAATTTTGCTTATAATTTTCTGTGCATTGCTTACATGTTTTTGCAGTATGTTTTTATTTAGAAAAAAGAATTAGTATATAAATGTTAGCGTATTACCTGCCGATATAATATTAACAAAAGGATTTGCAATTATGACAGGGAGGTAAAAGTATGAGCAATATTAATGGAATACTAGGTTCATATGCCGCAAGTACAGTCTCAACCCCAAAGACTGAAACAAAGGCAGAGACTAAGAAAGAAGCAAAGAAAGAAACAAAGGCAAGTGAAAAAGAAGAGCAGGGTGCTGTTTACGAGAAGTCAACTTCTGAGAAAAAGGCGACGTACTCAATTAACAAGATGAGTGCAGAAGACAGAGCTGCAATCGTTGAGCAGATGAAGCAGGATCAGGTAAACAGAAAGCAGCAGTTGTGTGATTTAGTAAATCAGATGCTGTCAAAACAGGCAGGAACATCTAAACTTGCAAGTCTGTTTTCGCCGGAGAATCTTAAAAATGTATCGCCGGAGGCAATAGCACAGGCAAAAGAGGATGTATCAGAAGATGGATACTGGGGTGTTAAGCAGACCTCACAGCGTCTGTTTGATTTCGCAAGTGCATTAGCTGGTGATGATGTTGAGAAAATGAAAGAGATGCAGAAAGCTATGGAGAAAGGCTTTAAGCAGGCTACAAAGGCGTGGGGAGAAGAACTTCCTAGTATCTGTAAGGATACAATTGATGCAGCAAATAAGCTGTTTGATGAATATTATAAATCAAAAGAAACAAAGTAAAATTAATAGAGGAAATGAAAAAAGCTGGTTTGGGGGACCAGCTTTTTTCAGGGAAATTTGTTAAAAAAGGGAAATTTGTTTTGTTGCTTTACGCATTTATTATATTATAAGATAAATGTGTCTAAAGTATGTTCGTTTTAGAAAAAATAAATTAAATTTATAAATTTTCTATTATATGGGGAGAATTATGTTATATCAGATAGTTAATGGAACGGTATCAGCAGGTGGGCAGACGATTCTGTCACACATTGATTTTAGTATAAAGGGAAATGAGAAAGTGGCAGTGGTTGGTCGTAATGGTGCAGGAAAGACCACGCTGCTTCGTCTTATTGCGGGGGAACTCGATTTAGAGCGTGATGACAAAAGAACAGAACCGGGGATAATGAAATCGAGAGACATAAGTATTGGATTTTTTCATCAGAATTTTCAGCTTGATATGTCCAAAACGGTGGACGAGCTGATGATGGAAGGTTTTGATACAGCTGAGCTTTTTTCAAGGGAAGCTTTCTCATACAGAGCCAGATATGACAGGCTTTTTACAGGCTTTGGCTTTGATAAAGATATGAAAAAGAAAAAGCTTATGGAGTTTTCCGGTGGTGAGCAGACGAAAATTGCGCTGATTCGCCTGCTTCTTATGAAACCGGATTTGCTTTTACTTGATGAACCGACTAATCATCTTGATATTCATACAGTTGAGTGGCTTGAAGAATATATGCGGGACTATGATGGTGCTGTTGTTTTTGTTTCACACGACAGATTTTTTCTTGATAACGTAGTTGATGTGGTCTATGAGCTTGCGAATGGAAAGTTAAAGAGATATTCTGGCAATTATACACAGTACCGTGTCCAGAAGCAAAAGGATTATGAGCTTCAGATGAAGGCATATAACAGGCAGCAGGCTGAGCTTGCAAGATTGGAAGAACTCATAGAGAAGTTTAAGCACAAGCCGAGTAAGGCTTCGTTTGCAAGGTCTCGAAGGAGCATTATTGAGCGCACTGAGAAGATTGAAAAACCGGATGAGGATAATGTCCATATTTTTACAGGAGAAATCGAGCCACTGGTACGTGGAAATAAGTGGGTGTTTGAAGCTGAGAAATTAAAAATTGGATATGAAAAAGAATTGTTTGAGCTTTCCTTTAGATTAAAGCGTGGGCAAAAGATTGGAATTGTAGGTGACAACGGAGTGGGTAAGAGCACTTTACTTAAGGTCATTGCCGGTCTTGCCATGCCGATGGAGGGAAAGTTTTCGCTCTCAAATAATACATGTATGGGATATTTCGACCAGCATTCGAGTGCTATATCCTCGCAGAAGAAGGTGGTTGAGCATTTTGAGGAATTGTTTCCTTCTATGTCAGAAAAAGATGCGAGGAAAATCTTAGGAGAATATCTTTTTGGTGGAAGTGCAGCCTCTAAAAAAGTTGACGACCTTTCAGGAGGGGAGAAGGCAAGGCTTATACTTTGTGAGCTTTTGACAAGTCGACCAAATCTGCTTGTACTTGATGAACCTACAAACCATATGGATATTCAGGCAAAGGAGACTCTCGAATCAGCGTTTCGGGCATATACAGGGAGCATGATTTTTGTATCACATGACAGATATTTTGTCAGCAATGTTGCTGATTCAATTATCGTAATAGAAGATAATACAGCATACTATTATCCGTTTGGATACAAGCATTATATTGAACGAAAAAATGATAATAAATCAGGTGACATTGCAGCTATGATTGACGCCAGAAATCAGGCACTCGTCGCTGATTTGCAGGCAGTACCGAAGCCCGAAAGACACCGGTTAAAAGAGATTGGCACGCAGGAGGCTTATATCGACTGGCAGCTTAGACTGGCGGATGAGCCGCTGTCGAAAGCAAGAGAGATGGTTGAGATGATATGGGACAGCTTCGATGAACTAAACAGCATTGAAGCATATGAGAGCTGGAAAAAGGCACTTGACATGGCCAACGAGGATTGGACTGACGAGTGCCTAAAGTGGTACGACAATTATTTACTTCTTTTTGAATGAGAAATATGATTTTCCATTTTTTAACTTACTGCCACGGCACTGAGCAAGCTCGCTTACTGTCACAAGCTGATATCCGCGTTTTACAAGCTCGGGTATTATAGTTTGTGAGGCTGTGGCGGTTGCATCATACAAATCGTGCATCAGAACTATATCGCCATCTTTTATGTGGTCGAGCACCGCTTTCTTGGTCGACTCGGCATTTCTGGTCTTCCAGTCGAGAGTATCGACTGACCAGATTATCATAGGCATCTTTACGTTCTTCTTTACAGTGCTGTTTGTTGCACCTCCTGGTGGTCGCATTATGATTGGTTTTTCCCCGGTTACTTTTTTGATAGCATCATTTGTCTTGCTGATTTCTTTTTTGATGGTATCTGCACCGACTTTGGTTAAAATCGGATGGTTGTATGAGTGATTTCCAATCTGGCAGTGCATCTTATATTCGGACTTAACCGTATCGGAATAAGTAGATACGCGACTTCCAACAACGAAAAATGTTGCGACGGCATTGTTATCCTTTAGTGTTTTTAGAATCTTCGGAGTGTATATCGATGGCCCGTCATCGTATGTGAGAGCAACCATTTTTTTGTTTTTGTCAATCTGGCGGTACATCACGCCTTTCTTGTCAAAATGGCACAGATAATGTGATACTGTTTTGGTGCCTGTATATGCTTTTCCGTTTTCACCGAAATAGTATTTCTTTTTATTTATTGTCTTCCATCTTTCGGTGAGTGCTTTTCCATTTTTCTGAAAATAGAAGTAGTATTTTTTACCATTCTGTGAAACTGCTTTGAGTTTTTCAGTCAATGCGCGTCCGTTTTTCTGAAAATAAAAATAATACTTCTGTCCGTCTATATAGACTGTCTTAAGTCCACCGGTAAATGCCTGCCCGTTCTTCTGGAAGAAATAGTAGAATTTCTTGTTTTTAATCTTTACAGTTTTAAGTCCATTACAAAATGGCTTTCCCTTTACATAGTAATAAATGTGTCCATCGATTTTCTTAAGTCCGGTGTATGTTTTTTTGACACCATTGCCGGATGAAGGTTTTTTAGGTGTTTCGGGAAACTGGGTTTCGGTATTTTCGGCATTTTCAGCATCTACATTTTCGTTATTTGTATTTATGTTATTTGAATCTGTGTAATTTGTGTTTGAATCATTGTTAGTATTGATAAGCTGCGTCTTGTGCGATTTTGATGTTGCAGCTGAAACTGGATATTTGGCATATGTTATTGCGAGATGAACGCCCACGAATACACATATGGAAAATAAAAGTGTTGTGAGTAGAATTCTTTTCCTATTCATTTGTATTATTCCTCGATAGTATAAAATTTATCTGAAAGTGTATAATATTTAACAATATTATATAAATATAATATCAGATGATGGTCGACATTTCTAGATTGTTTATGTTAAAATGTAGTGAATGTATCTGGAATGTTGTAAATGTTGTATTAGATAAAGGAGTATTTCATGAAGCTTACTTTACAGGAACAAAAGCAGTTAGATACTTTACTTCAAAAATATAGAAACGATACAAAAGTCCTTGAGATGAAGAAGTATATTCAGCATGGTTCTATTTCGACATATGACCATGTGGAGAGCGTGACACGTGTTAGTTATTGGTTGAATAGAAGACTTCATCTCGGCGCCAATGAGAGGATTCTTGTGGCAGGGGCTTTTTTGCATGATTTTTATTTGTATGACTGGCATACGGACAGCGAAGGTCTGCATGGTTTTTACCATCCAGGTATTGCATGTAGGAATGCTGTGAATCATTTTCATATTGATGAGCATGTGCAGAATATTATAAGAAGTCATATGTGGCCGCTTACAATTACTGTGCTGCCACTTTGCCGCGAGGCGTGGATTGTGTGTATGGCAGATAAGTACATCTCTACTAAGGAAACATTATTAAGTAGAAGGAAGGCTAGATAAATGTGGATTTGCAGATACTTTGTGTACTTTGTTGTGTTTAGTTTTTTGGGGTGGATATACGAATCAATTTTTTGCACTGTTAAAAACAGACAGTGGGAAAACAGAGGTTTCTTATACGGACCGATTGTTCCTATATATGGCGTTGGCGCATCTGCGCTTGTCGGCGTGGGAGAATTGATAAATACATATGTGGGGAGCTATACTTGGTGGCAGATTTTTCTAATCGGGTATGTTGGAAGTATTGTTCTTGAGTACTCGGCGTCATGGATACTCGAGAAGCTTTTTCATGCATATTGGTGGGATTATAGCAATATTCCTTTCAATTTGAATGGACGAATCTGCCTGCCTTGTTCGATTGGATTTGGAGTGGCAGCTATTATTGTGACATACTGGATTGCTCCATTTATTACCAATATTGTTGATAGAATTTCACCAAATGCCATGGAGGTTGTCGCTTTGCTTTTTATGGCTCTAATTGCTGCCGATACTACACTTACGATTTCTGCACTTACTAATTTTGAGAGAAATGTAATTGCAATGGAAGAAGCTCTGAATGCGCACATGGAGGCTTTTGTGGTTTCAGTACAGGAGAAAACGCAGGCAGCAGGCAATTTGATTTCGGAGGAAAAAGAACGTTTTTCGAGGGAGAATCTCGACCGGACTATTTCTTCAATGGGTGGATTTAATCATTCCGCCGTCAGACGTATAAGGGGCTTTAAGAATTCAAGGATTGAAAGAGGAACACTGGATAAAGCGTTTGATGCGATAAAGAAATACGTTCCAAAGAGAAAGACTAAAGAGGTTGAAACGATAAATGAGTAATGAAGTTTTTTCAAAATGGGTATCCTGTTGGGGAAATGCAACTTCGATATCTGACCGCCAGGAGGCAATATATGCGAAGGATATCTCTCTGCGTTATCCTGTAAGAGTTGTATTTAATGGAAATAAACTACGTTTTAGGTTTTCGAATCTTACAGGAACTGAACCTGTAACTATTTCAGAAGCATGTATCAATTCAGAGAAAGCAATTACTTTTTTCGGTGAGAAATCAGTATTGATTGCTCCGGGAGAAGAAATTACAAGCGATGAAATTGAATATATGGTTGAGGCAGGAGATACGATAGATATTAGTATGTATTTTGCTGATTATACTCAGATGAATGCAGGTACTCTTATCACCGGACCTCTTTCAAAAGGCAAATACAGCTATGGCAATTATATCTGGGATAAAGAGCTACCGGAGGATTTGACCAGAAATACTAACTGGTTTTATTTTTTGAATACTATAGATATTTTTACAGAAGAGAAAAATCATGCGCTAATCTGTTATGGAGATTCTATAACTGCGCAGTCATGGCCTGATTATCTGGCTATA
The DNA here is from genome assembly GCA_034100525.1 of Agathobacter sp. Lineage (GTDB taxonomy): Bacteria > Bacillota > Clostridia > Lachnospirales > Lachnospiraceae > Roseburia. The sequence continues at coordinate 5,087 of JAXELM010000095.1, read as the reverse complement.
CGCGCATGGGATAATGGCTTTCATGATGTAGCAATTATAAGGCGTGCTGTTAGTGGTACTCGAATATTAAGACAGTATGACTGTATTACATATCAGGCATATGGACTAAAGGGAGAGACTCGTTTTCCTATAGAGATGAATGTGGCAGGTGCAAGTGCAGTGATTATTCAGCATGGTATCAATGACATTATTCATCCTGTTGGGGTGGAAGTGAATCCGTTCAGACCATGGGAGGATATGCCGAGCTTTGAAGATTTGAAAAATGGTGTGGAGAGCATATACATTTCACATGCAAGAGCGTTGGGACTTAAAGTATGGAGTGCCACACTGCTTCCTATTTTTGGTTGGAGAACATATGCCAAATTTAGAGATGATTTGAGAAATGAATTCAACGAATGGCTCAGAACATCTGAGCTGTTTGATGGATGTATAGATTTCGACCTTGCGGTGCGGGATTGCGAAAGACCCGAGGCGTTTGCTGACGGATATGATAGTGGAGACCATTTGCATCCAAGTGAGAGTGCTTATAAGGCTATGGCAGCAGTGGTGCCTGAGAAGTTGCTTTTACGAGGCAACTTCTTGTTTGTCGAGGGCGGCAACCGCTTCTTAGGTCTTTGATGACATGAGTTGATACTATTTGTGCGGATGGACCGTTTTAGGTATATATGATTTGAGGGTATGTTAATACATTTTGTGCGTTTATGTCCTCGCGTTAAGAGGCTCTAAATAATTCGCCTGGGATATCGATAAGTGACGCTGTCGTTCATATTCGCCGTCCTGGCTCATATTCACTGAAATTGCCGTCCGTGGCAATTTCACAGCTGATATCAAACGAATTATTAAGAGCCTCTAAACACTGCGGATGCACTTACAAAATGTATTAACATACCCTCAAATCATTTTCAGTCTACAAAGGTCCATCCACACAAATAGTATCAACTCATGTCTAATATAGGTTGTGGAGCGGTTGCCTTGTGGCTCGATAAACGTTCCATCATTTTCTACCAGCCTGTCGGTCGGAAAATAGTCGGATGTATTATGCTGGAATACTATATTTGTATACGTAGTTGCTATTTTTAATCTCTGCGTATACAACTTTCGCCTATTTCGTTATACGCGGTGACCATTTCTAAGTTCTACGTATACAACTTTCGCCTATTTCGTTATACGCACTGGTCATTTTACTGTTCTGCGTATGCAATTTTATCCAATTTTCCTACGCACGAGACATTTATTTTCCTGCGTAGGAATTTGTGTTCGATTTTTCCCTACGCAATGACAAATTTTCACTTTGCGTAGGTAGCTTTGCTCTGTGAAGAACCTGATAAATTCCAAGAACGTTTATCGAGTCACAGGCAACCGCTCCACAACCTATATTAGACATGAGTTGGGGCGCTATGGGGGATGGGACTTTCGTGATTTAAAAATGATTTGAGGGGGATAGTAATATATTTTGTAAGTGCATCCGCAGTGTTTAGAGCCTCTTAACGCGAGGACATAAACGCACAAAATATATTACTATCCCCTCAAATCATATATACAACTACAATAGCCTCTTCACCCAGAGTGCCTCGACTCATGTCTTCTATAACCCCAAAGCGGTTGCCCGCCCCCACGAGCTAAACAGAAATTTACCTGTTGAAAAAGAGATGTGTTAACAATATAATTAGTAATAGTAGTGATTTTAAGCAGGAGACTAAAATGATATATATAGGAAACCACCTCTCATCAACGGGAGGCTTTGAAGCAATGGGCAAAAACGCCCTCAAGCTCGGTGCAGATACATTCGCATTTTTTACAAGAAATCCTCGTGGCGGAAAAGCTAAAGAAATAGATAAAAGCGACGCCGATGCACTTATCGCGTTGATGAAAGAGAATAATTTTGGACCATTAGTAGCGCATGCTCCATATACTATGAACTTATGTTCTGACAAGGAAAACATCCGAGAGTTTGCGCTTGATATGTTAAAAGATGATATGGAGAGAATGGAGTATACTCCTGGAAATTATTATAATTTTCATCCGGGCTCACATGTGGGGCAGGGCGTAGAAAAAGGAACGGAATTCATCGTGGATGCGCTTAACAAAGCGATGTTTCCGGAGATGAATACAATCGTACTTCTTGAGACGATGGCGGGAAAAGGCAGTGAAGTTGGAGCCAGATTCGAGGAGTTACGCACCATTATAGATCAGGTAGAAGTAAATGACAAAATAGGAGTGTGTCTTGATACATGCCATGTGTGGGATGGCGGATATGACATCGGGACAAGGCTCGATGATGTATTAAAGGAATTTGATGAAATAATTGGACTGAATAGATTGTATGCAATCCACTTAAATGACAGTAAGAACCCATTCGAAGCACACAAAGACAGACACGAGAAGCTTGGCGATGGACATATCGGATATGATGTACTTGAAAAAGTAATAACACATCCACTTTTGCAGGGAAAACCATTTATATTAGAGACCCCAAATGATGATGCAGGCTATGCAGAAGAAATCAAATGGGTTCGGAGCATTATGAATAGATGAGAACAAGAGAAGAAGCATTAAAATATGGCTTGTCATTTCCCAACACATATCAGGATGCGCCATTTCATGACGAAAACTGGCAGCTTGTGAGGGTAAAGGGAACGAAAAAGGCATTTCTTTGGACATACGAGAGAGATGGATTCATTAATCTAAATGTAAAAGTAAATCCTGAGTGGCGCGATTTCTGGAGACAAACCTATGATGCAGTAATACCTGGCTGGCATCAGAGTAAAGAGCACTGGAACACCATAATATTAGATGGAACAATACCTGCCGAGGACATAAAGCGCATGATTGGCGAGAGCTATGACATTGTTACAGACAGTCCGTCGAAGCGAATTTATGAGGCAGTAAAGCAAATACCAAAAGGCAGGGTGGCGACGTATGGACAGGTGGCGCAGCTTGCAGGTGACAAGAAAATGGCAAGGGCAGTAGGCAACGCATTGCACAAGAATCCCGACCCGGATAGTATACCATGCTATAGAGTGGTGAATGCAAAGGGAGAGCTCGCAGGTGAGTTTGCATTTGGAGGAGACAAGGCGCAGCAGAAGCTGCTTGAAGCAGATGGTATAGAAGTGAATGACGGAAAAGTAGATTTGAAGAAGTATGGAATAGAAGTGACTGATGGTAAAGTAGATAATAGGACAATAAGATGATAGGTAAAGAGAAAATTAATAGTTTAGAATCAGATTTGAAGAAATTAATAGACTGCAAAGCACTTGAGGTGTTTGACAAGGGAGCCTATCTCTACATCCCATTCATGATGAATGATGCAGTAGAATGCTACTATCGATTTGACGACATTAAAGTTCACGGAAAATGGGACAATAAGTCAAAAGAAGAGATATCATTTGAACTTGTTGAAAATGAAGGAAAAAATGGAATCATACTTCGTCAGGGAAGCAACGTCTTTACATTATGGTATGGAAAAATGACAAAGGAAAAACATCTGTATCAGTATCATCGTATTGGTCATTTTTGGGTGAAGGGGCATGAGAAATGGAGACGACTTGTATATATCGTAGGAACTATGTACGAGAAATATAGTTTCATGGGAGAGGAAGCCTGTGATATTGAAGAACTTGAACTCATACCTCTTGTTGGTTTTGCACCATTCAGGTATTGGACACCGCTTAAGGAGAGCCTTGATGGCTGGTATCCAAACACATTTGAAGGAATTGTAACCATGCGACATATCGCGCAGACTGTAAATGATAAGTCATTCCTTAGAAAATTGGATATGTATGAGAAGCTTTTCATGGAAGGAAAAGCCAATGAGCGTGTAGTCAGAAAGATGGCAAGAGAACTCACTAAATCACGCCATGAATCAATATACAATTATATCAACAGCAAAATAGATGAAGCTTCATCGCAGTACGGGGAAAGAGTTTACGACGAGAAGACAGAGGAAAGAATAACTGTTGCAAGAGAGCAGGTAACCAGCAGCTTTTTAATGAAAGGATACAAGGGCAACTATCCAATACTTTACAAGAATAATCACAAGATTGTTTTTTATGAGGAGCATCCGTTCATAATGAGTGAGTTCGAGTACGAAGACTTTGATTTTAAGATACATGCACTTTTTTAGAATAGTGCCCTAATTAAAAGCTTATGAATAAACCAGACAGACTAATTTTTCATGTAGATGTAAATAGTGCTTTTTTGTCGTGGGAAGCAGCGCGTCGAGTCGCAAATGGCCAACCGGACTTGCGGCTTATACCCTCGTGCATTGGCGGAGACCCAAAGAAGCGAACGGGAATAGTGGTCGCCAAATCAATACCTGCCAAGAAGTATGGCGTAACAACAGGCGAGCCAATGGCGATGGCACTCAGGAAATGTCCTGAGCTTGTATGTGTTCAATCGGATTTCAAATTGTATGACAAATGCTCCAAAGCATTCAAGGCAATATGCCAGGAATATACGCCTACGATGGAATCATACTCAATAGATGAAGTTTTTCTGGATATGTCGGGGATGTCGAAGATATATCCAGACCCGATTGCAACAGCGCATGAAATAAAGAATCGTATACGTGATGAGTTAGGATTTACAGTAAATGTTGGAATAGGTCCAAACAAGGTCTGTGCAAAAATGGCAAGCGATTTTGAAAAGCCCGACAAGGTTCATACACTTTTCGCAGATGAAATACCATCCAAAATGTGGATACTGCCTGTTGGTGAGCTGTTCTCATGTGGAAAAGCATCTACTGCCAAGCTTATAAAAGCCAATATCAACACAATCGGGGATTTAGCCAGAGCAGACATAAACCGGCTGAAAATCCTTCTTGGAGAAAAAACGGCTATTCAATTACATTCTTATGCAAACGGTATAGATGATTCGCCTGTACGTCAGGAGCGTGAGGATGCCAAAGGTTACTCAGCAGAGACCACACTCGAAGAAAATCTTGAGGACTTAGAAAGTATAAACAAAATGCTGCTTGCACAGGCTGATGTCGTGACTGCCAGAATGCGGGCCGAGGACGCAAAATGTCAGTGCGTGGGAGTTGTATACAGAACTATAGATTTTAAAAACAAATCCCATCAGAAAAAACT